>JAYEJW010000189.1:0-2800 GCA_034716535.1 Pseudomonadota bacterium | reverse complement strand
AGAGGAGCACCGGCCTCTCTTTTTACGTTTTTGTCGCGGATTCTACCGGGGACGATTCAGAAAGCGGTCCTGGCGGACCGCAGGACGAATCAAGTCAGACGGGCTGGTTCAGGATGGGACGTAACAGTGGTTGGAGGGGAGCGCCCGCTCGCCTTGGGGAGACGCTGATTTAGGTGATTAGCGTCGAAACTAAGCTGAACCGTAGGTCGGGTTAGCGAAGCGTAACCCGACACGCCCGGGAGGAGTCGGGTTACGGCGCGCGCGAGGTTCATCACCGCAATTCAGTACCTTACGAACGCGCCTAACCCGACCTACGTAATCGATCGGCCTTGATCGTTCCAGCTGAGGAATAGCGCTAATCACCCTGATTTATGGCCATCCCGACCACAATCAGGACGGAACCGGAAAAGCGCGGTTCCCCGGTTTCTTCGTCTTCAGCCCCTGGCGGGCGTCAGAAATGGCAGGGCATCCCTGGAGGAACGGGCCTTCCCCCCGAGCCGCGCGGGTGAGATCATCGGACTGTGTGGCGCCGCCTATTCATCAAGTTTTGCCCTGCGATCAATCCTTCACGCCCGGGTATCTTGGCCTACTGCAATCCAGCGACCTGGACGCCCGGGTGGAGCAGGCCCGGGCTCATCTTGCCGCCTGCGATCTCTGCCCCCGCTACTGCCGTGTCGATCGACGTCTGTCCGCAGAGGGCGCCCTATGCCGCACCGGAGCGCAGGCCTTGGTTCATAGCTACGGACCTCACCACGGGGAGGAGGACCCGCTGCGAGGAACCCGCGGCTCCGGAACCATATTCTTCGCCTGGTGCAACCTGCGCTGCGTCTACTGCCAGAATTGGGAGATCAGCCAGAGGGGGATCGGCCGCGAGGTAACCGCAGTTGAGCTCGCGGGGATGATGCTGGAGCTGCAGGCGCTCGGCTGCCACAACATCAACCTCGTGAGCCCCAGCCACGTCGTTGCCCAGATTATCGCGGCCGTCAAGATCGCCGCCGAACGCGGCCTATGTCTGCCGATCGTTTACAACACCGGCGGATACGACAGCCCGGAGGCCCTCGCCCTGCTCGATGGCATCGTCGACATCTACATGCCGGACATGAAGTATGCGGACGCCGAGAACGCCCGCCGATACTCTCGGGCACGAGGCTACGTAGCGTTCAATCAACGGGCGGTGAAAGAGATGCACCGTCAGGTCGGGGATCTGGTACTGGACGAGGCTGGGATCGCCCGGCGTGGGCTCCTGGTCCGCCACCTGGTCCTGCCGGGGAATCTGGCAAACACCGCTGCTGTGATGGAGTTCCTCGCCCGGGAGGTCTCCCCAGACACCTATTTGAACCTGATGGACCAATACCATCCCTGCTACCGGGCGGACCGCTATCCTCCCCTGGACCGCTTGCTGACACCCGGCGAGTATGCGGAAGCCCTTGCCAGCGCGCGCCGGTCCGGCCTCTACCGTTTCGACCGGCCGCGGTGGGGGTAGCCGACGCCACCGAACGGATTCTTCACCGTGTGGCAAGCCCTCACGTCCGACGCACTTTCCACCCACTTCGGCAACAGACCCGATAACACACCCCCGAGCGTATCGCAGACACACCCCTCCTTTTGCTCTCGGAACGGTAAGAGTCGGGACCGTTCCGTAACAGATCGAAACAAAATGTTTCACTCGAAAAAGTCTGAGAAATAGTTGGGAAACAATTTCCGTACATTCTGTATGGCGTTTGCTACAGCGCACAGCGACGGCTGAAGACGCCGCGGGAGGCGGCGGGAGGCGGCGGGAGCCCATCGGAACGCCCGGAAACCTGCCCCGACCTCGGGGCACTCGAACTTTAAATCCCTGAGAGGTTGAAAACTATGAAGATATCTCGAGTCACCAGCGCCTTCCTTTTCGGTCTACTGGCCTTGACGAGCTCATTCACATCCTGGGCCGAAGAAGGAGTGCTGTCTGAAGACGAGATTCACCATCTGTATTTCATGCGGGAAGAGGAAAAGCTCGCCCGAGACGTCTACCTCGTCTTTTACAAGGAGTGGGGCATGGACGTATTCGCCAACATCGCCCTCTCCGAGCAACGGCATACCGATGCGATACGCGACCTGATCGAAGGGTACAGTTTGGAGGATCCGGTGGTCGACGACAGCATCGGTGTGTTCGTCGACGAGGAGCTGGCCGAGCTCTACGAAGCTCTGATCGAGCGCGGGCTGGAATCGGCCGAAGAGGCCCTGTACGTCGGTGCGCTGATCGAGGAGGTCGACATGGAGGACATCCAACACGCCATCGATGAGAGCGATGAGACAAAGATCCTGACCGTCTACGACAACCTGATGCGCGCTTCGAAGAATCACCTGCGCGGTTTCGTATCGGTCATCCTGAACCTGGAGCTCACGGACTACTACGAAGCCCAGCACATCGACCAGGAATGGGTGGACGAGATCCTTAGCGACGAGGTCGAACGCGGAGAGACTCACTAGGAACCCGACGGCACAGTCTTCGGCATCCTCCCGTCGAACTGTGTCTGAGCTGCAGGAAACCCGGCGAAGATTCACCCCATCGCCAGGCAGGGATGCCGAAACAGTCTGTTTGTCAACAGAAATCCGCTGCACAGAGCGCCGCTGCTTCCCTGCCGAAACCCTCGGCGCAACCATGCAGTCCGAACCCTGATCAAGAGGTACTAGACTGAAGTTCCTGGCTGAAAACCGCCATTTGTAGCGTAACTCTTTGATAATTCGCATGTAATACAGGATTCTTCGCGCATATGTGTAGGCATGTAAATAGAAGTTCTTATATTGTGTTAAGCTTGTA
>JAYEJW010000188.1:0-13719 GCA_034716535.1 Pseudomonadota bacterium | reverse complement strand
AAGGGAATGAGCCATTCCCTGCGGGCTGCGCCTTGCCTTGGCGCGTTTGGGGGGCTCTGATACCCGTAAAATAAGGTGGAACGAGGTACTAAGCGCTCTTAAGGCTCCGTAACAAGAGACAGAGAGGGCCTCGTGCGAAGCCGCAAAGGGCGCGAAGAAAATCCAATGGCATGATGACTGTCGGAGAAACCTCGGCGCTGCTCTACGAGCCCGCCGCATCGGCATCCACAAAGACGCGGGCGCTGCCGGCCGCCGCGACCCGGGCGACCGGCAGCTCGGCGCCCCCGCGCCAGGCAGCCAACGCCTCGCGCTTGCCGGCGCCCGTGACCAGGATTAGCATCTCGCGGCAGGAGGAGAGGGATCTCGGCGTCAGCGACACCCTGTCGGGCGGCGGCTTGGGGGCGTCGTGGACCGGGATCACGAGCTCCGACTCCGGGATCGGATGGCTCGGAAACAGGCTGGCGGTGTGTCCGTCCTCCCCCATGCCGAGGAGCACCAGGTCGAACGGCAGGGCCGGAGCGATCGTCTTCGCATACTCGTGCGCGGCCTGCTCCGCACCCAGCTCGGCGGGGATGGCGAAGATGTTCTCTGGCGGGATGGGGACCTGATCAAGCAAGGCACGTCGCGCCGCCAGACTGTTGCGCTCCGGATGGTCCGGCGGCAGGCAACGCTCGTCGCCGAAGTAGACCTCCCAGTCGGACCAGTCGGCCGTCCTCGTCCTCAGCAACCGGTAAGCTGCCAAGGGCGTCGAACCCCCCGCAAGCAGGATTCGGAACCTTCCGCGCCCCGCGACCGCCTGAGCGGCTCGGAGAAGAATCTCATCGGCGGCTCGGTTTGCGACGGAGTCCGCATTTGCGAGCAGTTCGAAGCGACCGGAAGCCTCTGTGAGCATGGACCTTTTTCCCTTAGTTCTCTACACTTTTGCCGGAGCTCCGGGCATTGGGCCGGTTCGGTGATGAACGACCGTTGCACGGGCATCCGGAACCTCGAAGTCCCCTTTCTCCGCCGGCTCGAAGAGCGACAGGGAGTACCGATGAATCCGATGAAGATCCTGCTGGTGGATGATTCCAAGTCCGCCCGCTATGCATTGCGGCTACAGCTTCAGCGCCACGGCGCGACGGTAGAAACGGCGGATTCCGCCGAATCGGCACTGCAGCGGATCAAGGAAGTCGCCCCCGACGCCGTTTTCATGGACCACACCATGCCCGGGATGAACGGGTTCGAGGCGCTGGATATCCTCAAATCCGCCCCGACGACCTCAACAATTCCGGTGGTTATGTGTACCTCGAATGAGGACCCGGTGTTCATCTCCCAGGCGCACAAGAAGGGCGCCCTCGACATTCTATCCAAGTCCAACGCCTCAGATAAGCTCCCTGACCTTCTCGTACGACTGGAGCGCACGATCACCGAGCCTGCGGTCGTCCAGCCGCCGGCGACCGCTCCCACCCAGGCACCCCCCCCCGCGGAAGGGCCTGCTCCCGTAACCCCTGCCGAGATCGCGGACATCGCCCGCAACGAGGCCGACCGGCTGCTCCAGGAGCAGCTCGAAGAGCGCGTGCGCGTCCTGCTCGATCCCCGGCTCGCCGATCTCCGCGAGCGGCTGACGGCTCAGGTGACCGCTGCCACGGACGAGGCCGACCGTCTGCTCCAGGAACAGATGGAAGAGCGTCTGCGCGTCTCGCTCGATCCCCTGCTCGCTGATCTCGGTGAGCGGCTGACTGCACAGGTGGCCGCCGCCACGGAGGAGTCGCTCATGTCTCGACTCGCTGCGGAGACCGAACGGTTGCAGAAGCACGTGGTACAGGCCCAAAGCGAGCAGGCTCAGCTGACGGCCAACCGGATCGTCAACGAGCTCTTGCCCAAGGCGATCGAGCAGCAACTGGCGCAGGAACGGCCAAAGCTCGCCCATATGGTTCAAGGGCTTATCGACGCATCCCTGGATGGGCTTGCGGAGGAGCCGCAGCTCATGGCCAAGATCTTGGAGAGCGCCGAGGCGAGCGCGGCCCGCAACGCCGAAGAACTCGCGAAGCGGCAGGCGCGCGATGTCGCCGAGACCGTCGCGGCGGAACGAGTCGGCGAGGTGACGAATCGCCTGATTGATTCCACCGGCAGCAGTATCCGCAACCTATACCTGCTCGTCGCAGGATCGGCGCTCCTCGGCGTCGCCTCCGCCACCACCGTCTACCTGCTGCTGCGATAGCAGGGTCCGCTAGGGAAACGCTGTCCCGGCAACATCTTCTCGGTGGCTTTAGGACGCACTGATTGCTGCCATCCTCGGCTTGATCGACGCTTTCCTGTACTGACTAATAAGCCGGGTTACCCGGCATGGCTTGACGCCCGTCCCCCGGAACAGACACACTTCGTCGCGACCACCGTCAGACAAAACGAGGATCAGGAGGAAATCCACATGGCCGACAGTATGAACGAGATCATGAACCCGAGCGCTGCGCGGAAGGACCCAGAGTTCCCAAATGCGCCAGAGGATTGGACTCGCGAGAAGGCGCAAGCTGCCGCCAACGGCGACAGTATCGAGCTCAGCCCGAACCATTGGGAAACCATCAAGGCCCTTCAGGCGTTCTTTTCTCAGGGCGCCAAGCCCAACGTTCGCGACCTGCACGACGCGCTCGAAGAGCACTTCCATAGCAACGGCGGCTTGAAGTTCCTGTACGAGCTCTTCCCCGGGGGTCCTGTCGCTCAGGGCTGCCGTTTCGCGGGATTGGAGGCCCCGGCGGGCGCCGCGGATAAATCGTTCGGCAGCGTACAGTAGTCCCCTCCGCGCGGGTCGACCCGCGCGCGCGGACCGGCATCAGCCCGAACGGCCGGCACTCCGGCCGTTTTCTTTTGGCGCGGAGCCCCTTACAACGAGCGGGCAAGCGCGCCTTCCTGTTGCCGGCGATCTTCTCAATCCGACATTAAGAACATCTCTGATCCCCCTGACAATGTAAGAAAACTTTTCCCGTTCTCATCTTGTCCTTTTCGCAGCCAGGCACTATCCTTGATAGGGTCAGTTGCAGCGCCTGCGGCAAGGTTGGTCGCCAGGCGCATCCAGGGGTACATCGCCGACTATCGATGACGGCTAGGGGTGAGAATCGACCATGAATACGCATCAGGACTTCATGGACGCTTCGCTGCCGGGGAATGCCTTCTTCCATCCCACGCGACGGGAGTTCCTCGCCGCCTTGGCGTCCTGCTCTGCCGGGCTTCTTCTGGGCACGCCGTCCTTCCTCGAGGCTGCCGCGAACCGCGCGTCCCTTCAAGGACAGGTCGTCGACCTGGTCAAGCGGATGCGCTCCCAGCGCCTCATACTTCCGGACGAGAAGACGTCCTGGTCCGTCTACGACTTCACCACGCGCAAGAAGCTCGTCGCCATCAACGAGGACATCCCGCGGCAAGCGGCGAGCATGATCAAGCCCTTCGTCGCCCAGGCCTATTTCTACAAGGTCGAGGACTCCGGCGGTAAGCTGCGCTACACGAGCGATGCGCGCTATACCATGGAGCGCATGATCCGCCGCAGCAGCAACACGGCCACCAACCGCATCATGTCTATCGTCAGCCGCCATGAGAATAACCGTGGGGCGCGTGACGTGGAGCGGGTACTCAAAGACAACGCGCCGGGCATCTTTCGCCAGACGCGGATCGTCGAGACCATTCCGGCAAACGGGCGGACCTACCGCAATCTGGCATCTGCCCACGATTACAGCCGCTTCCTCTTCGCCCTCTGGAACAACCGTCTGCCCTATGCCGCTGAGCTTCGCAAGCTCATGGCCCTGTCCAACCGGGACCGAATTTCCGATGGCGTCCGCTCCATGCCATCCAACGTAAAGGTCTACGACAAGACCGGCTCCACAGCCCGCCTGTGTGGGGACATGGGCATCATCGAGGTGCCCGGGCGCAGGGGCAAGAGCTACCCCTATACCTTCATCGGTATCATCGAAAGACCGTCCCGGGCGAGGAACTACGGCAGCTGGATCACACGACGCAGCAACGCGATTCGGGCGGTATCCAATCTGGTCTACCTCGACATGAAGAAGCGCCATAGGCTGGCATAGGCCGAACTTGGCGGTGGAGACAGTGTCCGTATCGATCTCGTGCAACTGGGCCCGAATAAGTCCGACATCCTCACTCACTCCCTCGTTGGTTCACGCGAAGCCGCGAAGACGCGAAATCTTGATGGCGATTGACCACGCGTCTGATGCCTTCGTTGAACCTCTCTGCGCCAAGATTAACGGAAGAGATCTTTTCTACGTTCATTGACGACTCCCTTTTCGCGCCTTCGCACCTTCGCACCTTCGCGCCTTCGCGTGACACCTCTGCAATGGATGACTACGCCATCCACGTCCTGGCTTCTTGCCGCTGGTAGCAGTTGGGCGCATCAGCGTTAAGATCCTCCGTACATTAGCCCACCCACACTCGCGCGTTCCTGAACAGACGCATCCAAGGGCCGTCCTCCGCCCAGCGATCCGGGCGCCAGGAATTCTGCAAGGCCCGAAACACCCGTTCCGGATGGGGCATCATCACCGTCACCCGCCCGTCGCCCGTTGTAAGGCCGGTGATCCCCTGCGGTGAGCCGTTCGGATTGGCCGGATAGCGCTCCGCCACACCGCCGCTGTTCTCCAGGTAGCGCAGCACAACCTGGGGCTGTGCCGACTGCAGATGATCCGCGCTTCGGAACTCGGCCCTTCCCTCACCATGGGCCACGGCGATGGGCAGCCGGGAGCCGGCCATGTCCTTGAGCAGCACGGATGGAGAGTCCTCCACCTCCACCACCACCAGCCGCGCCTCGAACTGCTCGGAGCGGTTGCGCACGAAATGGGGCCAGTGCTCGGCACCGGGAATGAGCTCGCGCAGGTTCGAGAGCATCTGGCACCCGTTGCAGACCCCCAACGCAAAGGTTTCCGGCCGCTCGAAGAAGGCGTGGAACTGGTCCCGGGCACGGGGGTTGAAGAGAATGGACTTGGCCCAGCCCTCGCCGGCGCCCAAGACGTCACCGTAGGAGAACCCTCCGCAGGCCGCCAGCCCGCGAAACTGGTCCAGGGTCACCCGCCCGGCAATGATGTCCGACATGTGCACGTCGACGCACTCGAACCCCGCCTGGTGGAAGGCCGCCGCCATTTCCAACTGGCCGTTCACCCCCTGCTCCCGCAGTACTGCCAGCGGCGGACGCACGCCCCGCTGGATGTACGGCGCCGCCACGTCCTCGTCGGGGTCGAAGTCCAGGACTGCGCTCAGCCCCGGGTCTTGCTGATCGGCGATGCGGTCGAACTCCTCGCGCGCGCACTCCGGATTGTCCCGCAGGGACTGCATGGCGAGCGTCGTCTCCGACCAGGCCTGCTGCAGCGCAGTCCGCTTCGCCACGAGCACCGGCTCGTGCCGGCGCCGAAATTCAATCCGGTCGAGCTCGCTCGGGGAGCCGATCACCAGACTGCAGCCCCAGAGCCCGTGGTCCTCCAGTATCTTGAGCGCGTCGTCGGTCTCGGCGTGGCGCACCTGGAGCACGGCGCCCAGCTCCTCGCTGAAGAGCGCCGCCAGATCGACGTCCCCGAGACCGTCCAGATCAATCGCCAAGCCACACCGCCCGGCGAAGGCCATCTCGCACAGGGTGGCAAAGAGTCCCCCATCGGAGCGGTCGTGATAGGCGAGGACCAGCCCTTCCCGGTTGAGCTCCTGCACGGCGGCGAAGAAGCGCTTGAGCAGACCGGGATCCTCCAGATCGGGGCCCTGACGGCCCACCTGACCATAGACCTGGGCGAGGCAGGAGGCCCCCAACCGGTTCCGGCCCTCGCCGAGATCGATGAGGACCAGGTCCGTGTCACCAAGGTCCGTGCGCAGTTGGGGGGTCAGGGTGCGCCTGGCGTCCCGCACCGGGGCAAACGCGGACACGATCAGTGACAGGGGCGCGGTCATCTCTCGCAGCGAGCCCTCCGGGCCATCCCAAACGGTCTTCATGCTCATGGAGTCCTTGCCCACCGGGATGGCCACTCCCAGGGCGGGGCAGAGCTCCATACCGACCGCGCGGACGGTCGCGAAGAGCCTGGCGTCCTCGCCCGGGTGCCCGGCCGCGGCCATCCAGTTCGCCGAGAGCTTGATGTCCGAGATGGCATCGATCGCCGCCGCCGCCATGTTCGTGACCGCCTCCCCCACCGCCATCCGGCCGGAGGCCGGGGCGTCGATGAGCGCCAGCGGCGTGCGCTCCCCGATCGACATGGCCTCGCCGGTTTCCCCCGTGTAGTCGCTCAAGGTCACGGCCACGTCGGCCACAGGCACCTGCCAAGGCCCCACCATCTGGTCCCGTGCCACCTGGCCGGTGATGCTGCGGTCGCCGATTGTGATGAGGAAGGTCTTATTCGCCACCGTCGGGAGGCGCAGAATCCGGAAGGCGGCGTCCACGAGATCCACAGCGTCCAGCTCCAGAGCGGGTTTTCTGAAGGGCAACCGCTTCACGTCCCGGAGCATGCGCGGCGGCTTGCCGAACAGCAGCGGCAGGGGCATGTCGATGGGGTTGTCGCCGAAGTGGGCGTCGCCGAGCAGGAGATGCTCCTCGTCCGTCGCCTCTCCCACGACCGCGTAGGGACAGCGCTCACGCTCGCAGATCGCCTTGAACGCATCGAGCCGCTCCGCCGCCACCGCCATCACATAGCGCTCCTGTGACTCGTTGCACCAGATCTCCATCGGCGACATGCCCGGGTCGTCGTTGGGCACCGTGCGCAGCTCGAAGCGCCCGCCGCGATCCGCGTCGTGCACCAGCTCAGGCAGGGCATTGGACAGGCCCCCGGCCCCGACGTCGTGGATGAACAGGATCGGGTTGTCGTCACCGCGCGCCCAGCAGCGGTCGATCACCTCCTGGCAGCGGCGCTGCATCTCGGGGTTGGCCCGTTGCACCGACGCGAAATCCAGATCCTCAGCCGAGGTCCCGGAGGCCATGCTGGAGGCGGCACCACCGCCCAGCCCGATGAGCATGGTCGGACCACCCAGAACCACCAGGGGTGTACCCGGCGGGAAGCCGCGCTTGGCGATGTGCTCTCGGCGGATGTTGCCGACTCCGCCAGCGAGCATGATGGGCTTGTGGTAGCCGCGCAGTTCCGCGCCCTCCGCTCCGGGCACCTCCTGCTCGAAGGTGCGGAAGTAACCGCACAGATTGGGACGGCCGAACTCGTTGTTGAAGGCCGCGGCGCCGATCGGGCCCTCGAGCATGATCTCAAGGGCCGAGACGATCCGACCCGGCTTGCCGAAATCCGGCTCCCAGGGCTGCTCTACTCCGGGGATGCGCAGATTGGACACCGAGAAGCCGCACAGCCCCGCCTTGGGTTTCGAGCCCTGGCCGGTGGCGCCCTCGTCACGGATCTCCCCCCCGGAGCCAGTCGCAGCGCCCGGGTCCGGGGCAATGGCCGTGGGATGGTTATGGGTCTCCACCTTCATCAGCAGGTGGATCTCCTCGTCGTGCTCGCCGTAGACGCCGTCCTCCGGCGACGGCAGAAAACGCCTTCCTTCCCACCCCGTCGCCACGGCCGCATTGTCCTTGTAGGCGGAGAGCACCTTGTCGGGCGAGCGTTCCGTGGTGTTGCGGATCATCCCGAACAGGGAACGGGCCTGCGGCTCGCCGTCGATCCTCCAGTCGGCGTTGAAGATCTTGTGGCGGCAGTGCTCCGAATTCGCCTGGGCAAACATCATGAGCTCCACGTCCGTGGGATTGCGTTCAAGGGCGGTGAAGCTCTCCACCAGATAGTCGACCTCGTCCGGCGACAGCGCGAGACCGAGCTCCCCGTTGGCCCGCACCAGGGCCTCGCGCCCGCCGGCGAGCAGGTCCACCCGGGTCAGTGGACGCGGCTCCTCCCGGCTGAACAGGCAGACGGCGTCTTCCAGGTCGAAGAGCGCGATCTGGGTCATTCGGTCGTGAAGCGCCGCCGCGGACAAGGTGAGCACCTCGGCATCCAGGGCGCCCGTTTCCGTATGCAGATAGTAAGCGGCGCCCCGCTCCAAACGCCGGATCTTCGTAAGACCGCAGTTGTGAGCGATGTCCGTGGACTTGGACGACCAGGGGGAGATGGTCCCCGGACGCGGTACCACCAGCAGCAGATCGCCCTCTGGCTCGTGCTCCGGGAGATCCGGACCATAGCGCAGCAAGCGCTCCAGGACCGACCGCTCGTCCGCGGACAGGGCCTGATCCAGCTCAGCGAAGTGCATCAGCTCGGCATAGACGTGCAAGGCCCGGCCGGTCTCGGCCTGCAGCCGCTGTTCGAGCTTGCGGAGTCGGAAATCGGAAAGGGCGGGGGCGCCGCGCAAAACGAGCATTTGGGTTGGGTTCCCTGGGCATTGAATGGGCGATCCGTGATGATACTCGAAGCGCCCCACGCGCAAGAAGTGCCGCCGCCGACAGACGGGTCGGATGTGCTCTCGCTACGCGCTTCTACGGGGTCGGCGATGTACCGGGCGCTGTTGTTGAATCTGTACAAACCCACCGTCAGGCTCTAACGTTCGATCCAGATTCGGCATTGGAACCACGAGAATGGAATTCAGGCTCCGCCCCATCGGCATCATCCGCTCCTGTTTCACGGACAACTTCGGGATCCCGCGACAAGCTCGGCTGGTGACCGCGTCCGAGGCCAGGCTCGAGCTCTTCTCGGAGTTCGCTCGGGAAGAGGCCTTCACCGGCCTTGACGGCTTTTCCCACGCCTGGATCGTCTTCGTCTTCCACGACTGCATGGACGAGGGCTGGAAACCGATGGTACGCCCGCCGCGGCTGGGCGGGCGACGCAAGGTGGGTGTCTTCGCCAGCCGCTCTCCCTTTCGCCCCAACCCGATCGGCATCTCGGCGGTGGAGCTCGCCGGTCTGCAGCGTGACCCGAATGGGCTCGCCCTGCGGCTGCGCGGTGTCGATCTCCTGGACGGGACCCCGGTTCTGGACGTCAAACCCTACGTCCCCTATGCGGATTCGATCCCCCACGCCCGCGCCGGTTTTGCGGCCGAACCGCCGGGAACGGACTGGACCGTGAGGTTCACACGGAACGCCTCGGAGCAGATCGCCGCCGCGGATCCGGAAGGGAAAAGGCAGCTCGAGCTGCTGATCATCCAGGTCCTGCAACAGGACCCGCGCCCCGGTTACATGGACCGCTACCCGGAGCGCACCGAGTTCGGCATGCGGCTCTATGAGCTCGACGTGCGCTGGCGGCTGGAGGGCGAAACTGCGACGGTTGTCGCGATTGAGCCGATGGAGCGGGAACACGGCGACAGGGATTAGCTTAGTACAGCAGCGCCTAAGTTTCTCTAACAGTCATCATGCCAGTAGGTTTTCTTCGCGCCCTTCGCGGCTTCGCGGCTTCGCGTGAGACTTTCTCTTTTGTTACGGAGTCTTAGGCGCGCCTATACTAGGTCCGACTGCGCTGCCGCAAGGCCTCGTAGAGGCAGATCCCCGTTGCGACCGAGACGTTGAGGCTCTCCACCCGCCCGTGCATGGGCAGCCGAACGAGCAGGTCGCAGTGCTCGCGGGTCAGACGCCGCAGCCCCTTCCCTTCGCCGCCCATCACCAACCCGAGAGCACAGGAGAGGTCCGTCTCGAACAGGCCGGACTCGGCCTCCCCCGCAGTGCCGATGAGCCAGATGCCCTGCTCCTTGAGGCGATCCATGGCGCGGGCCAGGTTGGTCACCTGGACATAAGGGACGGTCTCCGCCGCGCCGCTCGCCACCTTGCAGACCACGGGGGTGAGGCCGACGGCATTGTCCTTGGGTGCAATCAGGGCGTGGACACCCGCGGCGTCGGCGGTACGCAGGCAGGCCCCCAGATTGCGGGGATCCTGGACGCCGTCCAGGATCAGCAGCAACGGCGGGCCATGGGCGCTTGCGAGAATTCCGGTCAGCTCCTGCTCACTGCGGGCTGCAGGGGTGCGCACCCAGGCCAACGCGCCCTGGTGGTTTACGCCCGCTGCCACCTGATCCAGCTCGTCCCGCTCGACCTGGCGGACCGTGATGCGGGCCTTGCGTGCAAGATCGGCGATCTCCCCCAGACGCCGGTCCCGGCGGCGTCGCTCCAGCCACACCTCGCTGACGCCCTCGCCGCCAAACTTCAGGGCGGTGCGGACGCTATGGATACCGGCGACAGGGCTGGTGTCTTTCACGCTCGTCGAATCTTCCCGGGAAACCACGAGTTACGCGAAAAGGACTTTCGTCCTCCCATTCGCGCTCTCCGCATGTCTCGTGAGTCGGGGCCCTCAGCGCTTGCGACGCCGGGAGCGGGAGCGCTTCTTCGGCTGCTCGGCGGGCTGGGCGAGAACGAAGTCGATCTTGCGCTCGTCCAGGTTCACCGCCGCCACCTGAATGCGCACCCGGTCCCCCAGGCGATACACCATGCCGGTGCGCTCGCCGGTCAACCGATGGCCAACGGGGTCGAAGTGGTAATAGTCGTTGTCCAGGGCGGTGATGTGCACCAAGCCGTCCACGTAAATGTCGTCCAGCTCCACGAAGATACCGAAGGAGTTGACGCTGGAGATGGTCCCCTCGAACTGATCCCCCAGCTTGTCCTGCATGTACTCGCACTTGAGCCAGGACTCGGCATCCCTTGTGGCCTCGTCGGCGCGGCGCTCGGTGCCGGAACAATGCTCGCCAACGCTCTGCAGGTCCGGTTTGGAGTAGTCGAAGTCCGCCGCCGTGCCGCCGTCGAGGAGATGCTTTATCGCACGGTGGACGATGAGATCCGGATAGCGCCGGATGGGCGACGTGAAATGCGTATAGGCCGGATAGGCGAGCCCGAAGTGACCGACGTTCTCGGAGCTGTACATGGCCTGCTGCATGGAACGCAGCAACACGGTCTGAATCAGGTGCCGGTCAGGGCGGCCCTTGACCGAGTCGAGAAGGGCCGCGTAGTCCTGGGCAGTCGGCTTCTTCCCTCCGGGCAGGTTCAGTCCGAGCTCACCGAGGAACTCGCGCAGATCGCTGAGCTTTTCCTCCTTCGGGGTCTCGTGGATGCGGAACAGGGCCGGCATCTTCTTGCGCTCGAACAGTCTGGCCGCCGCCACGTTGGCCGCCAGCATGCACTCCTCGATAATGCGATGGGCGTCGTTGCGCACCAAGGGGCGAATGGCCCCGATGCGACCCTGCTCGTTGAACTCGAAGCGGGTCTCAGTGGTGTCGAAGTCGATGGCGCCGCGCGCTGCCCGTGCCCCGTGGAGGGCCTCGTAGAGCGCGTAAAGCTCGTGCAGATGGGGCAGTAACGCCGCAAAATGCTCGGAAAGCTCGGGATCCCCGTCGATGATCATGGCGGCGACCTGATCGTAGGTCAGCCTGGCGTGGGAGCGCATCACCGCCGGGAAGAAACGCGAGCGGGTAACCTGGCCTTCCCGATTCACATAGAGCTCGCAGGTCATACACAGCCGGTCCACTTCCGGATTGAGGGAGCACAGACCGTTCGACAGCACCTCCGGCAACATGGGGACGACCCGATCTGGGAAGTACACCGAGTTACCCCGGTTCACGCCCTCCTGATCCAGAGCTCCATCCGGCAGCACGTAGCTGGAGACGTCCGCGATGCACACCAGGAGCTTCCAGCCCTTGGGCTTGCGCTCGCAGAAGACCGCGTCATCGAAATCCCGGGCGTCGGCCCCGTCGATGGTCACGAGCGGGAGCGAGCGCAGGTCCGTACGGCCCTCCTTCGCAGACTCGGGCACCTCCTCGCCCAGGCTCGCGATCTGTCCCTGCACGCCATCAGGCCATTCCACGGGGATGTCATGGGTGCGGATCGCGATGTCCGTCTCCATGCCGGGGGCCATGTGGTCCCCCACCACCTCCATGATGCGTCCGATGGGCTGGGTGCGTTTGGTCGGCTGATCGGTAATCTCTGCGACCACGATCTGGCCCTGCTCGGAGCCTTCGATACGATCGCTGGGGATGATAATGTCATGGGCCAGTCGCTTGTTGTCGGGCACCACGAAACCGACGCCGCTCTCCTGATAAAAGCGGCCGACCACGGTGCGGGTATTGCGCTCCAGCACCTCGACGACCGAGCCCTCGAGCCGTCCGCGGCGATCGCGCCCCGTGACCCGAACCACCACCCGGTCGTTGTGAAACAGACCGCGCATCTGACGCGGATAGAGATAGACGTCGTCCCCCCCGTCGTCCGGCTTCACGAATCCGAACCCGTCCGGATGGCCGATCACCCGGCCCGCGATCAGGTCCCGCTTATTGACCAGACAGTAGGCATCGCGCCGGTTGCGCACCAGCTGGCCGTCTCTGATCATGGCGCCGAGGCGCCGCTTCAGGGCGATGAGATCCTGCTCGTCGGCGAGGGCGAGGGTCTTGGCGAGCTCGTCGAATTCGAGGGGGACGCCGGTCTCGGTAACGACGTCGAGGATGAATTCCCGGCTGGGGATGGGATTGGCGTATTTTTTCGCTTCGCGCTTGCGGTGCGGGTCCAAGTCCCTGGGAGTCTTGTCTTTTCTGCGTCTTGTCACGATAGATGTCTGTCCGATCATAAAATCGGACTAGTGTACCGTTGACAAGGCCAATTTGTCTCACTATTATCGCCGCTTGCTTCCGGGCCGGGCGAGATCCTACGTCCACCCGAGCCATCTGCCGAGGTGGCGGAATTGGTAGACGCGCTAGTTTCAGGTATTAGTGGGCGAAAGCCCGTGGAGGTTCAAGTCCTCTCCTCGGCACCAAAACTCTGGGCCACGACAGACCACCGTGGACTTCAAAAGGCGCTGTTTTTACGGCGCTTTTTTTGTTTCTGACATCCCCGCCGGCTATCTCCAACTGTCCGTCGTCCAGGAAAATGGGGCGTATGAGGGCACACAATTTCTCAACCGGACCTTGCATGCGTGAAAGCCTTGCGCACGGCGGCGGTCGCGGTTCTCGCTCCGCGCGAAGAGCTGTCGTTGCCGTCATCGGGCGTTTTCTCAGCATGCGGACACCTCGGGCGACGATAGCCGTCTAAGGTTCGCCTGTGAGCATCGTCGATGTCCTGCGCCGAGACATCCGGCTCGGCGTCGATGGCGTTGCGGATCTGGGCGATGCGCGCGCTGCGGCAGCGGCTGGCCAGAAAGCCGTAGTGGCCCTCTTGTCGCGTCGCTTGGCGTAGAAAAGGCGCTATGATGCGTCAACACTAGACCCCGTCTTTTCAGCTGATTTTGTGGTCCGTCCCGGTTTTATCGCGCCAGCTCACCAACGCGGCGCGTGGCCTCGTTGAGCTTGGCCTCCAGCGGATCGTTGTGGCGCGCCTTCAGCCCCGCGTCCATGCCCGCCAGGGCACGCTCACGCCAGGCCTCGAGGCGATATATCTCGATGCCCAGCTCCCGCGACAGGGCCTCGATGGGCTCACCGCGCAGCAGCCGTAGAACCGCCTCTTTCTTGCCGTTGGCAGACCAGCGCTTGGGCGCGGGTTCGGCGGCCGCGCCTGGTGCGCTTGCAGTCGCACTCCGTGCTCCTTCCAGCGCACCAGGCGCCACCCCAACAGATCTCTTATCACTCATTTCAGGCTCCTATTTCTCAGACTCGGATTGTCCCCAATTCCGTGTCCCAAAAAACCGGAGCCGCCCCAGCAACTGCTCGATCGAGTCGAGGCGTTGCTGCCGGAGCACCGCGAACGGCTGTTTCCTCCGACGGAGACCTTGTCGATGTTTGTTGCTCAGGTGCTGTCGGCGGACGGCAGTTGCCGGCAGGTGCTCAACGACGCCATGGTCAAGCGCGTGATCGGCGGTTTGAAACCGGGCAGTACCGACACGGGAGGCTACTGTA
>JAYEJW010000187.1:0-2816 GCA_034716535.1 Pseudomonadota bacterium | reverse complement strand
AAAGGAAGATCCTGCCCTCGGCGAGACCCTGGCCAGGGTCTTCGAGGAAGAGGGGGCGCGGGTGTTACTGCACACGTTGCCCGATGAGGTGACGCATGATGGGAGGGAATTCATACTGCTGTCGCAGGCGGGGGAGATCCGCGCTGAACGGCTGCTGGTAGCGACCGGGCGGCAACCGAACACGGAGCAACTGGGTTTGGAAAAGATCGGTGTTCGAACCGGCCTGAATGGCGCGGTCGTGATCGACGACCACATGCGCACCTCGGTGGACCATGTCTTTGCCGCCGGTGACTGCACCGACCGGCCGCAGTACGTTTATGTCGCTGCGGCGGCCGGAACCCGCGCCGCCATCAACATGACCGGCGGCGAGGCGGCGCTCGATCTGACCGCCATGCCGGCTGTGGTGTTTACCGAACCGGCGGTCGGCACGGTGGGGCTCACCGAGTCTCAAGCGCGCGCCCGGGGTATCGAGACCGACTCCAGGACCCTGGACCTGGAAAATGTGCCACGCGCCCTGGCCAACTTCGATACGCGCGGTTTCATCAAGCTGGTGGCAGAAAAGGACGGCGGGCGTTTGATCGGTGCCCAGGTGTTGACCGCGGAGGCAGGAGAGGTCATTCAGACTGCCGCTCTGGCGATCCGCAACGGCATGACGGTTCAGCAATTAGCCGACCTCCTCTTTCCCTATCTCACTATGGTCGAAGGTGTCAAATTGTGTGCGCAAACCTTCACCAAGGACGTGAAGCAGCTTTCCTGCTGCGCGGGTTGAAGCGGAATTGGTCCGGACGGTGCATCATCGGATTGATAGATCCGGAGAGAAACGATCGGGTCAGCGCAAGCCAGCCGCGCGTTCCAACGCGCGAAAGTGCGAACCGAGATGCCGAGCAATGCGCATTACGTCTGCCTGTCAAAAAGACGGGCGCTTATACTTGGCATCACGGTGCAAATATGCGAGGCATCATGATGCGAACCACGCTTTTAATCGAAGATCAGCTGCTTGCCGAGTTGAAGCGGACGGCTGAGGCGTCGGGGAAGCCATTGAAGCAGGTTGTCAACGAAGCATTGCAGGCGGGCCTGCAATGCCTCACGCGTCCCGAACCGATCCCCTATCGACTGATGCCGGCGTCCCTGGGGCAAGCGAGGCCGGGTATCGACCTGTGCAAGGCCAGCGATCTTGCGGACCGCTTGGAGGACGATGCTCTACGCCAGAAGATCGAGCAGCGGCGATGATCTTGGTAGACGCAAACTTGCTGATCTACGCGGTGAACGCAGATTTACCCGATCATTCGCAATCCAAGATCTGGTTCGAGGCCCAGGTCAGCGGCACAGAGCTTGTTGGACCTCCGTGGGTTGCGCCGCGTGTTTCGTTAGAATCTGCACAAACGGCCGGGTCTTCGAAAAGCCGTTGTCAGTCGAATCTGCGCTGGATTACGTCGATCAATGGCTCGACCAACCCGGTGTACGAGTAATCGCGCCGGGTCCCCACCACTGGAAGATCCTACGCGAGCTGCTAGTTGCCAACGGGACCGGCGGCAACCTGACGACAGATGCCCATATCGCCGCAATGGCCATTGAGAATGGTTGTGCGATCTATTCGGCGGACAACGACTTCAAGCGCTTCGCCGGTATCCGCCACGTCAATCCACTACGGATTCGTCCTCGGGGACGTGGATGAACGCACTGAGCGTGGGCGGGTTCGTTTTTTCGCTCGGTTGAACGGCTTTGCTGAAGGATATCGCATTCGAACATGCGCTGTTCCACTCCCCCTCCCCTGATTCTTGGCCTCCTGTTGCTCGTGGCTCCAGCGGTCGACGCGGGCCCTGATCTAGAGCCGAAAACCGTTGCTCGGGAATGCGTGATACTTCTGCATGGGCTCGGCAGGACCAGCCGCTCCCTGAACAAGCTGGCCGACGCCCTCGAGAACGCCGGCTTCAGCACGGTGAATCTGGACTACCCGTCACGCAAGAAGGCGATCGAGGAGCTGGCGCTGGATACCGTGCAGCGCGGTTTGGACCGGTGCGCACGGTTGCAGGTCGGGACCGTTCATTTCGTCACCCATTCCATGGGCGGCATCCTGGTGCGCTATTTCCTGAGCCGTCAGCGGCCGAAGAACCTGGGCCGGGTCGTTATGCTGAGCCCTCCGAATCGGGGCAGCGAGGCCGCCGATCACTTGCAGGACTCCGCGCTGTACCAATGGTTCAACGGTCCCGCCGGGCAACAGCTCGTTACCGGTCCCGACGGGCTTCCTGCGCAGCTCGGGCCAGCAACCTTTCCGCTGGGAATCATCACCGGTAATCAACACAGTTTCTTCGATGCCTGGCTCGCCGAGATCATCCCGGGCGCGGACGACGGTAAGGTGGCTGTGGAGCGGGCGAGGGTAGAGGGAATGACCGACTTCCTCGTGCTGCCCTACTCGCATCCCTTCATCATGGACGCGGACGAGGTCATCGAGCAGACTCTGAGCTTCCTGCGCGTTGGCCGCTTCCGAGCACGGCCTCCTTCGGCCGACCAATCGCCGGACTGATCCGTTCCGGGTAGTCAGCCGAGAAGTACCAACCCCTGCCTTCTTCCTTGTCGTCATAGAGCTCCAATCCGCGGTCGGAGAAACGTGCGCGCCGTTCAGCTCGTTGAAGAAGGCTTGCCCCTCCGGAGAAAGTCCGGCCGATTTGCGCTCGGTCGAGATAACCGCGATCTCCGTTGCCGGTTGAAGACCGGGCACGTTCCAAACAGGCTCTGTGGTGTGAGAAAACAAAAGGGCAGCAACCAGGCTCGAACCGGACTTTCGGTTTGGGGAATACGCGAGCGAAAGGCGGAAA
>JAYEJW010000186.1:0-2819 GCA_034716535.1 Pseudomonadota bacterium | reverse complement strand
CTTGGTGGCTGACCGCGTTGAAGACCTCGAGTGACTGGCCATCAAAGGGATGGTGCGAGCGCAGCACGGTGACCCGCTCGGGGTAGCCGTCTAGGTGGTGGTGATGGGTATTGTGTCGTGTAGTCCTCTGAAGCTCATAGCCACCGGTGCTTGCCGTGATCCGTTGCGTTTGTATGTCGGCAGAATCGACGAGGAGTTCGGCGCGCTGGGGGTGAGCCCAGACAAGAATCGCGGAGAGGTCGGAGCTATGAGAATCCGGCACGACCCATGCTTACGCGTCAGTGAACCCCAGCCCTCGCTTCCACCCGCATGTGCTTGAGACCGTTCTCGGCGAGCTCGTCTTGATAGCGTTCTTCAATTTCCCAGAGTTTCACCAACCGTTGTTCCTCAGTCAGACGCTCCTCGTTGCTCAGGGTCTCTTGCGCCGCGAGATCGCGTGCGGTCAGTCTAGTGCCGACCCGCCCATGGCGTGCTAGTTTGCGGCAGACGACACCCTGTTTCGACGCCCAACCCCGGAGGCGGTTATGTGCGGTCGTTTCGTCCAGTACTCCAATCCGGAAGTCTACGCCAGCTACTTCGACCTGGATTCGCTGTGCGAGGCACAACCGCGCTACAACGTCGCGCCGACGCAGCCGGTGCTCGCCGTCAGAAAGACCAAAGACGGTAAGCGCGAGCTGCTTCCTCTGCGCTGGGGTCTGGTGCCCTCCTGGTCCAAGGGGCCGGACAGCCGCTACAGCATGATCAACGCCCGCGCCGAGACGGTCAATTCCAAGCCCGCCTACCGAAACGCCTTCAAGCACAGGCGCTGCCTGATTCCAGCAGAGGGCTTCTTCGAGTGGAAACCGGAGAGGCGGGGAAAGACGCCTTTTCTGATCCGTCGCAAAGACAGTGACCCCTTTGCGATGGCGGGGTTGTGGGAGAGGTGGCATGGCGAGGATGGAGAAGCGCTTGAATCCTGCACGATCATCGTCACCGACGCCAACGATCTTGTCCGAAGCATCCACGACCGGATGCCGGTCATTCTTGCTGGCGAGGACTACGATGCTTGGCTTGATCCCGACAACAAAGACATCGACGCGCTTCTGGAAATGCTTAAGCCGACGGATCCAGAGCGGTGGACGATGCACGAAGTCTCCCGGCAGGTGAACAGCCCCCGCAACGACGGACCGGAGTTGCTAAGCGCGGTGGACGCGCCGCGGGCTTGAGTATCACTCTCGGGTGGGAGAGCGAAAGAAACAGGGTCCCAACAGCTCCACTCATCCCCGCATTCGGGCGGGCACGGTCGCTGCCGCGAGCCGGTAGCCCAGCTCGATCATCTCCCGCGCGCGGTGGAACTCGTGCGCGACGCAGGCATCCGCCGGCACGTTGATCACCACGTCCGGTGCGTAGGCCGCCAGCTTCACGGCGGCGACGGCGTTCTGCATGGTCTCGAATGAACGGTTGAGCATCTCGAACATCCCGACGTCATCGCTATCCGGCGACAGCCAGCTTTCCTGAATGTCGTCGAGGAACTGGTGAATCCGCGCGCGATAGCTGTCGTCCTGTGCCGCGGCAGCCGGCGGCGCCGGGGGCGCTCCCTCCTCTTCCGTCCTGGGCCTTTGCCCGTTCAGGTTCACGGCAATGGTCAGATCGGTCAAGTCCCGGAAGGTCGGGGCGATCGGGACCGGATTCAGCAAGCCGCCATCGAGCAGGGTCAGCCCAAGATACTCGTGAGGGGTGAAAATGCTCGGCACGGCGATGGAGGCACGGATGGCGTCGAACAGCGGCCCTTTCGAGATCCACACTTCCCGCTGGCGCTCGATATCCGTCGCCACCGCCGTGTAGCTGATGGGCAGATCTTCGATGGCGTGCTCGCCGACCATCTCCCGGAGCGTGTCGATGATGCGGTCGCCCTTGAACAGGCCGCCGGCGCTGAAGGCGAAATCTAGAAAGCGTAGGACGTCGCCACGGCTCAGGGCACACACCCAGTTCCTGTAGGTGTCCAGCTCGCCGGCGGCGTAGATGCCGCCTACCAGCGCGCCCATGGAGGCGCCCGCTATGGACTCGATGCGGTAGCCCTGCTCGTCGAGCCACTCGATGACGCCGATGTGAGCCAGACCACGCGCGCCGCCGCTGCCGAGCACGAGGGAGACGGTCTTTCCCCTTCCTCTGCTCATCACCGGTTCCCGGGGGATTGGGATCTGAATACGCTGCCCACTTGACGAACCTCGTTCATCGCATCCCCTTTCCGCACTGCCTCCCTCTCCTTGGGCCGTTTCGCCTCTCCCAGTGTCACACGATTGTCGACAGGGCCCTGTTATGCCTTCTAGGCAGATAGCATGATGACGCCCCAAGACAGGATGAAGAACAGCGGAAAGCTCCAGCGGGAAACGCGGTCAATGCGTTTGGCGAGCTTGAAATTTCCTTTTCGCTCGAACGCCGCAGTCGTCACCACCGTCACGAGGGACGCATAAATTAAGAGCGTGGACACCATGATGAAGTAATCCAGCAGGGTCAGGTAGGAGATTACGGGGAGGTTCGCCCCGATGGCAAAGCGGTAGGCGATCAGGGTCAGCATGGCGGTAATGGTAATGCTGATCTTCGTACCCATCTCTTTCGGGTCGATCCAGAACACCGCCCAGGACATAGCCACGATCAGAACCAGGGGCGCGATGATCTTGACCCAGTAATAGCCGTGCAGGCGCTCGACGTCGAAGAACAGCGCGATCGCCGGATCCTGGCCTTCCACGGAACCCGGAAGCTTGTAGTCCGTCACCATACGCCAGTCCACGACCTTCCAGTCGGCGACGGAGAACACCTCGCCGATTCCGCTCCTGGGG
>JAYEJW010000185.1:0-2821 GCA_034716535.1 Pseudomonadota bacterium | reverse complement strand
AGCAACTTCGCGGACAATGAACGCAACTGCTGCTCTGGTAAGCTCGCCAGATAGCCTTCGTCGAGTTGGGACAGATCGTATCGAGACAGCTGCACGTCGTTGGACAACTTGCGTGTGCCAGCATCTTCGCGCCGGCGTCGGTTGCCGCGAGATCTTGCCATATCAGATTAAGTTTGTCTCGTAATACTGTGCTTTTTCAGGGCAGGGTCTGAACGGTTACGATGATTATCGGTGTCCTCAAGCACGCCTTGATGATCACCAGCTTTGTGCTCATCATGATGCTGTTGATCGAGTACATCAACGTACAGACACGGGGCGTCTGGCAGCGGACGCTGCGTAAGAGCCGGGCCGGGCAGATCGTGCTCGGCGCCACGCTGGGGGCGATTCCCGGTTGTCTCGGCGCCTTTACCGTCGTGTCCCTCTATTCCCACCGCGCGGTAAGCTTTGGTGCCCTGGTGGCCGCGATGGTTGCGACCAGTGGGGACGAGTCCTTCGTCATGTTCTCGATGGTTCCAGTGCAGGCGTTGTGGCTGACCGCCATCCTCTTCCTGGTCGCGCTGGCCGCGGGCTGGCTCACGGATAGGCTTTTCACGCGACAGGACCGTTTCCTGGAACGGGAAGACCATGAGCTTGAGCTGCACCAGAAGGAAGTTTGCCACTGTTTTTCGCGCTCTGGCATCGTTCAGCAACTCAAGGAAGTCACCTTCCCCAGGGCGTTGCTGATCGCAATGTTCGGGGGGTTCCTGTTTCTGCTCACGACCGGACTGCTCGGTCCTCCGATCTGGGACTGGAAGAAAATCACCTTCGCCGCCGGTACAGCCTTCGCCCTATTCGTCGTCCTGACCGTGCCGGACCACTTCCTGGAAGAACACCTATGGGAACACGTGCTGAAAAGGCACCTGCTGCGGATATTCCTGTGGACCTTCGGCGTCCTGTTGGTGATTCATTCTCTGGACGCCTATATCGACATCCAGACGTGGGTCCAAGAGAACCTGTTCCTGGTACTGATCATCGCTATCCTGGTTGGGATCATCCCGGAATCGGGGCCACACTTGGTCTTCGTTACCCTGTTCGCGGATGGCGCAATTCCATTCGCCATCCTGCTGGCCAACTCGATCGTCCAGGATGGTCATGGAACACTTCCGCTGCTGGCAGTTTCACAACGTGCTTTTCTCTGGCTCAAGCTGGTAAATATTGGGTTCGGTCTCCTGCTCGGCATTGTGGGATTGTACCTGTTACCGTGACTCGTCGGTCGAAGGACGGACCGGCGCCGCAGCGTCCATCGTTGGGAGCCTCTCGCTCGATGAACTGGCTCAACGACATGCCGGATTGAAACCGAACCCTGTTCTGGGGCATCGACCGATCCTCGCTCGTGGGTGTGGCGAGGATTGTGCGCCCCCGGTGGCACAGACCGTGAGTCCCCCAGCGGCGCTATGGCGCTAATCGCCTCGACTGAAGGTGAGCTTGTCGTCCAGGAGTTGTTCAGGAACCTTTATGCTGGTCAATCCCCCGGCGACGGGCTGCGGTGAAAACACCGAACATAGAACTTTCGCCCTTCATATTCGGTTTCCCGCAGCTTCCCTGCATCGATCAGCCCTTGAACGATGTCCCAGGGGCTCCCCGTTTTTGCCAGCAGTTCCCGCACCGCCTCCTCGCGCATGGGGTGGACGGCGGTTATGGACAGCAGGTCTTCGGTCGCATCCCCTGTGGAGGCAAAGGCGTTTCCTTCGTAGTCTGTAAGGTATTCGACCTCGGCAACCCGACGGCTGACGATCTGGTAGATCCGGTTCAGCCGCTCCGGATGAGGAGCGCGAACACCTCGTTCGGCGGGGGGGCGGGTCGGTATCGATAGGTAGGCATTTTGGGGCCTTAGCTTGTGGAGGAATTCCGCCACTTCCGAAACGACGGCGTCATCCGTATTCACTCCATCCACCAGCATGGTTTCGCTGGTCAGCACACCCCTGTATTTGCTTTTGAATGCGAGCATGCCCGACAGAATCGCGTCCAATTCTAGGTCGATGTGTGGCCTGTTGATGCGTCGCCAGATAGTCTCATCGACACTATCCACCTTCAGAGAGACCCAATCCGCCCGCTTCAGGATTTCGCGGACCTCCCGGCGCCAGATGAGCGAACCGTTGGAGATGACGGCTATCTTGATCTCCAGTGGCCGCAGTAATTCGATGGCGTGCCCGAGACCGGAATCCAATGTCGGCTCACCGTCGGGGACGAAAGTCAAATAATCGATCTCTTCACCCGCACGGCGTGCCTCCTCCACGCGGGCTTCCACGGCCCGCTGGATCTCATCAGGCGCATAGAACGGACGGGGCTCGATCTCCCGCTGCCGCGTGGTTCCAACCTGACAATAGACGCAGGAGTAAGAGCAGGCCTTGGGCGGAATATTGTTGATACCAAGGCTGCGACCCAGGCGCCGGGAGGGAACAGGACCAAATGTAATCATGGAACCTCCTGTAGAAATAGTAGCGCGGAAAGCCGGTTCCCACTTTCGCTCCTACTGTAATAGTGAGGCATGTTCGGAAAAGACAGAGAAACCGCGTCGAAGCTGCTATTGTTTCAACAAATGGAGCGGGGATTCTTGCCTTTCCCCGGCTCATGAGAACAGCCGCGGAATGGGCGGCTGACGTCTGCTTTGCTCCCGTACCCGGTACCCAACGAAAAGCTCGGACGGATGTTGAGCTAGTGTCTGAATGGAAACTCGGTTTTATTCGCCAGCACCGGCATCCCCGAATGGCCGCCGCGGCACGTTTTCACTCAATAACGAATCAGTTGACGGGAATGGGCGACATTAATGAGAGCGAATCTC
>JAYEJW010000184.1:0-2829 GCA_034716535.1 Pseudomonadota bacterium | reverse complement strand
CTGAAGGCGCCTCTGAGGGCGATCGCCAATCTGGCCAGTTGGTTGAAAGAGGACCTGCAGGACAAACTGACCCCGGAGACCCGAGAGCAAATCGATCTCCTGCGCGACCGCGTTGCGCGCATGAACGCGCTCATTGAAGGCCTGCTGGCCTACTCTCGGATCGGGCGCACCGCCGGCTCGGTGGAGGAGGTGGACACCGCCGAGTTGATCGCCGATACCGTCGACTCCATTGCCCCGCCGGCACGGTTCAAGGTCAAGGTGAAACCGGGCATGCCGCGCTTATTCACCGACAGACTGCATCTCGGGCAGGTCTTTGCCAACCTGATCGGCAACGCGATCAATCACCACGACCGCAGGAAGGGCGTCATCCTCGTGTCGGGAGAGGATCTCGGAGAGCGGTGCGAGTTCCAGGTGGCTGACGACGGCCCGGGAATCCCGCGCGAGTATCAAGAGAAGGTATTCATGATGTTCCAGACGCTTCGGGTAAAGGATTTCGATGGTGACACCGGTATCGGCCTTGCCCTTGTGAAAAAGCTTGTGGAGGAGCACGGCGGGTCGATATCCCTGGAATCAGGGCCGGGCAGGGGTAGCCGCTTCAGCTTCTCGTGGGCAAAGCAGGAGCTAGAAGCCGACGGAACAACGAAAAGAGACTCCGAAAACGGGTAGGGGAAGAGATCATGGGTGACAAAGCCAGCATCCTGCTCGTCGAGGATGATCGGGTTGACGTCATGACGGTGCAGCGGGCGCTCAGCAAGCACAAGATCGGCAACCCACTGTATGTGGCCCGAACAGCGACCGATGCGCTGTCCATGTTGCGGGGGGAGGGGGTCGACAAGATTGATCCACCGCCCGCGTTGATCCTGCTCGATCTGAACCTTCCCCGTATGAGCGGGATCGATTTCCTGGGCGAGTTGCGCAAGGACCCCGCTTTGCGCGACCTGTCCGTTATTGTACTCACGTCATCGAACGAGCCCAATGACCGCGCGGCGGCGTTCCGTTATGAAGTGGAGGACTACGTGGTCAAACCGCATTCGTTCGACGAGTTCGCAAGGGCGATAAAGAAGGTCATCAACGACGCCTTGGCGTGAAAATCCGCTCCGAAGGCGCACTCTACCCCTCTCCCTCTCGGCAGAGAGCCGGGGGTGAAGGGTTAGGCGTTCGACTCGATGACGGCTGACTTTTTCCACCAAGGGTGCTTCGCTTCAATGAACTCCTCCCAGTAGTCGTCGAAGCAATTGAGCATGTGGTGGAAGTCGCAGGTCCGCCAGCCGATGAGCCCACCAGCGAAAACGACGATCTCCCGGTCCGTCTCGTTCGCAAGCAAGTCGTCGAGCAGATGCTGCATGACGGCCACATCGTTCATGACCCCAAGCAGGTCTTGCAGGCCCTTCATGTGCGAGATGAAGATGTCCATACCGGCGAACAGGGGACGGAAGAACTCCGCGGCGTAGCGCAGCTTCTTGCACTCGATGCGTAGCCGATGCATTTGGGCAGGGTCTTCCCGGCTCACGTGGCTACCGGCGGAAAGTACTCTGCGCTCCTGTTTGTCCATCAACTCGCGCGAGAAGGGGACGAGGTTCATGGAGAGGGTCTTCGCCTGCTTCTTCGTGTGCTCGCCCTTCTCCCACTCCCGTTGTTCCAGCCAATCCCCGAATCCCTCCTTGAACCGGCGGTATCTGTCGCTGTCCAGCATGGTACAGACCTGCTCTGCATACACCCGCGCGCGGCGTTCGTCGGCCAGCCGGAGCAGCCCCTGTGATCCGCTCAGGGGCAGCTTGGTTGCGACGGCGCTCAGTCCTTCCGCGATGAACACGTCCAGGTCCCTCGCAAGTCCTAGTTCACCCGCGACCCAGCGCATCTCCTCCGACCAGTGACCGCTAACCGATTTCGGCAAGGCGTTGCGAAACAGCGAGAGGGCGGAGCGCATCCGACGTATCGTGACACGGAATTGGTGTACGCCCTCGATGTCGTTCCAACTCCTGGCGGCCTCCTCCCACTGAATCAGATACTCGAAGTTGTGCCGCAGGATCGTTGCGAAGGCGGTGCTGACCGTCTGATCGGCCGTCAGGGGCGCTGGCGTCTTTGATTTGGTCGGCATAGGTCGGTTACCGGTGCGAGTGCGGCGGTTTTCGTGTGGCGTCTCGGCCTATGTCGGCGACACGGAGATTTTCCGGGCCAAGTCTACCGAAAATGCCGTAGTCTTTTTCGAGTTTCTAGAAATTCCAGGTGATTGATGTGACCGAACGAAACGACGTTTTTACCATCAGCGATGAGACCCTCAATCAGCGAAACAAGAACATCTTGAGCGGGGCGGGGCTTAGCCTGATCCTCTGTGCGGTGCTTGCGTTCGGCCATCACCGTTACCCGGAAACATACAACGACCTGCTCTTTTGGTCCGTCGTCGGCTTCGTGGTTATTGCAAATCTCGTCAATTTCTTGCGGTATCGACGGTATTCGCGCCTCGTCAAGGATCACAGGGTGGAAGTGCATCCCGGAAAGGTACAGTTCTGGACGGGCGGAGAAAAGTCGGAGCTGGACCCAAGCGACATTGTCGCGGTCAACCTTTTTCGCAAGAAGGGTGTCCTGCGGCATATCCAACTGCGGCTGAAAAACAACCGGGGAATCCGGCTGGAGGGCTATCGGGATCTGGACCGGTTGGCTGCGATGTTGACGGAGCAAGTTCCCAACGCGCATGTCGTCGATCGATAGGCCTGATCCGAGCTCACGTGCTACAAACGCCGAGGGCCAGCGCCGTCCCGCGAGAAGCGGCGGTGCTCGCCATGTTCGCCAAGTAGAGACCAAGCTGTAACAATACGGTAATATTTAAAC
>JAYEJW010000183.1:0-2841 GCA_034716535.1 Pseudomonadota bacterium | reverse complement strand
AATGGTACTGCAATCCCGGCCGGGATTGGTGAGCTCCCTTGAATTCCCAGGGTGATCTGCCTCATGCTCTGCGCCTCAGCGCCATTCAACCTAGAAGCGGTCAACCGCCGTTTCTAGGTTCAACCTTGGGAGACCCGATGATGCCGAAGCCCAGCCGTTTTCTCGTCCTAGCCCTGTTGCCGCTCGCCGCCGGCGCCCTGGCCGAAGACGCCGTCGAGAAGGCCGTCGACTACCGCCAGGCGGTCATGAACGTCTACGCCTGGAACGTCACCTCCATGGGCGACATGGTCAAGGGGAAGGCCCCCTTCGACGCGGGCGCTTTCAAGGACCACGCCCGGGACCTGGCCGCCGCCACCCAATTGGAGCTGATGGCCGCCTTTCCGGAAGAGTCCATCAACGACGAGAGCGACGCCCGGGAAGAGATCTGGCTCGATTGGGAGACGTTCCAGGACAGGCACAAGGCCCTTCGCGAGCAGTCGGCGCAGCTCGCCGAGGTAGCCGCCGGCGGGGACGAGACGGCCATGAAGGAGCAGTTCGGCAAGACCGCCAAGACCTGCAAGGGTTGCCACGACGACTTCAAGAACTGACGCTCGCGGATTCCTGTGGGAATCCGCGAGATTGCGCCCTTCGGGCGTGGTGAATGCCTGGTTCGTCTGGAGGTCCGACATGAAACCCACGCGCGGCGTCCTGCTGGACCTGGCCGCCATCGACCGGGGAGACATGGATCTTGCGCGGCTTTGCGGCGCCTGCGCACTACAGACGGGACATCCGCGTAGGTCGGGTTAGCGCAGCGTAACCCGACGTCCGACCGTCAAATCTTGCGCACGTCGGGTTACGGCGTGCGGGCAATGAGACGATTCGGTCTGCCGTGTCACCAAGCACGTCTAACCCGACCTACAGATCGGGACATCCCCGTAGGGTTAGCGCAGCGTAACCCGACAGGTTACCGGCGCGACCTACCCGCCGGCGATGGTCATCCGGTCGACGAGCCAGGAGCCGGTGCGGGTGCTTCCGGGGAAGTCGCAGTCGTTGCCCACGGCAACCAGGCCGGCGAACATCTGCTTCAGGTTGCCGGCGATGGTGATCTCCTCCACGGGATACTGGATCTCGCCGTTCTCGACCCAGAAGCCGGCGGCACCGCGGGAGTAATCGCCGGTCACGGGGTTGATGCCGTGCCCCATGAGCTCGGTCGCGAAGAACCCGGTCCCCATCTCGCTGAGCAGGCCCTCGCGGTCGAGCGCCCCCATCTCGATATGCAGGTTGCGCACGCCGCCGGCGTTGCCTGTGGTCTCCATCCCGAGCCTGCAGCCGGAGTACGCGTCCAGCAGATAGGTTCGCAGCACGCCCTCGGAGACCAGGTCCTTGGGGGTGGTCGCCACGCCGTCGCCGTCGAACGGGGCACTGCCGAGCCCCCGCGGCAGGTGCGGAACCTCGTGGATGCGAACGAAATCGGGGAAGATCCGGGTGTCCAGACCGTCGAGCAGAAAGCTCGCCTGACGGTAGAGGCTCGACCCCGTGATGGCGCTCACGAGGTGGCGCAGGAGACCGGCCGCCAGCTCGGCACTGAACAGGACCGGTGTCTGGCGGGTGGAGATCTGGCGCGCCCCGAGGCGGGCCAGGGTCCGCTCGCCGGCGCGCCGGCCCACGGCGGCGGGGGATTCCAGGTCCTCCGCGGCGCGGGCGGAGCTCCACCAGTAGTCCCGCTGCATGCTCTCGCCCTGCTGGCCGACGACCGCGCAGCTCAGACCGTGGCGCGATGTCGGATAGCCGCCGACGAAGCCATGGCTGTTGCCGTAGACCTGTATCCCCGAGTGGGTGGAGACGCTCGCTCCCTCGGAGTTGACGATGCGCGGATCCGCGGCCCGGGCGGCGTCCTCGCACTCCACGGCGAGGCCGATCGCATCCTCCACCGGCAGCTCCCAGGGATGGTAGAGGTCCAGATCCGGGACATCCCCGACCATACGCGAGGGATCGGCCAGGCCTGCGCAAGGGTCCTCCTGCGTGTGAGCGGCGATGGCACAGGCCGCGGCGACCGCATCCCGGATCGCCTTCGGGCTCAGGTCCGAGGTGCTGGCGGAGCCCTTTCGGTGGCCGAAATAGACGGTGATGCCCAGCCCGTTGTCCCGGGTGTGCTCGACCGTCTCCACCTCGCCCAGACGGACGCTCGTCTCGAGGCCAGCATCGGCGCTGGCCGCTGCCTCGGCGGCGCTCGCCCCCTGGCGCTTGGCCTCCCGCAGCAGGTCTTCGACGATTTGCTCGAGCCGCGACTGGCGCGCGCGGATGTCGTTGGTTTGGATTTCTGTCATGCCTTCTCTGTCCGTCGGGCTCGATCGGGATTCCGATCTCTCTGCGTTCATTTGGGCTGTGGGTAATGGGTTAGGTTATCCGGATTACCCCTGCGGATCTGTTTGTCGGGTTACGGGCTTCGCCCTAACCCGACCTACCGATCGGGACCTCCCCGTAGGTCGGGTTAGCGCAGCGTAACCCGACAGGAGCGCTGAACTCAGGCGCTGGTACCCCCCACGGTGAGTCCTTCCACTCTCAGGGTGGGTTGTCCCACCCCGACGGGAACGCTCTGCCCCTCTTTACCGCAGGTACCCACCCCCTGGTCCAGCTTCAGGTCGTCCCCGACCATGCTGACGCGGGTGAGGACGTCGGGACCGTTCCCGACCAGGGTCGCTCCCTTGACCGGGCGGCCGATCTTTCCGTTCTCAGAAATTGGAGATAAAAATAGAGCTATAAATCTTTTTAAAAGTTTTAAAAATATTCCATCTAAAAACAGAGTTATGCAAAAAATTATTTTAGAATATAGTGATTTTGATAAATTTGCTCTATTTGCAA
>JAYEJW010000182.1:0-2845 GCA_034716535.1 Pseudomonadota bacterium | reverse complement strand
ACCCGCCATCATCGGGTTCCTCGGCAGCAGCAACCGGGCCGTCAGCATCGACCGGAGCACCTTCGGTCGCTCCGGTTTCTACCTCGCCGTCGGCTTCAGCCTCGGGCTCCGGTTCAGCGGTGTCCTCGGCCGACTCTAAGCGGGAGCGGATGTCATCAAGGTCAAGTTCGAGGGTCTCGGCGAGCCGTTCCAGGATGCCGTATTCCGGCAATTCGTTGTCACGCTCCCAGGCGCGCACTTCAGCAGCGGTCTTGCCAACTTTGGAGGCCAGCTGACCGAGAGAGTATCCAGATTCGAGACGACGGCGCCGTACAACGCCGCCAAGGGTGTTTGGGTCACTCATTGTGTCCAAACAGCATATCCCATACCCGCATCAACACCATGCTTCCCCCAATCAGTGCCCCTTAAGCGCAACGGCACCCACACGCAAACGGCCACCCCAACATCCGAACCCACAAAGACGCGAGGCAGAAAGAACCCTCACGTGTTGCCCGATCCACCCGGAGGGCTACGGTGCGGCATTGGCGGACTTACCCACGATCGGAGGAACGGTCAGATCAGGTCGAGTTGGCGTGCGCGTTCGATGGCTGCGGTGCGGTTCGTCGCACCGAGTTTCCGGTACAGGTTCGCAACATGGGTCTTTGCCGTGTTGCGCGAGACGAACAGTTGATGGCTGATGTCTCGTAGCGAGAGGTCTGTCTGGAGCAAGGTGAGGACCTGAAGCTCGCGATCCGTTAGTTGCTCTGGCTGGTCGGTCGGAACTTCGAGGGTCTCGGCAGAGTCTGCCAGCATGCCATGGATTGCCCCAAGCCGCTCCTCGAAGATGCCGCCGTCGCCGAATGCTTCCAAGTGGGCCAAAGCGCTTAAGGCGTGGATCTTGGCCGCGGAGCGGTCGCCGATGGCGAGATAGGTCTCTGCCGCGATCAGGTTTATCTGAAAGGCATCGAACGGAATCGCATCGGACAAGGCACCTTGGACCTGAGCGAGCGAGTGGAGTCTCTGAGACGCCAGACCGGGTTTCCCAGCGTGAGCAGCCGCAGCCGCCGCAGCGACCTGAGCGACGCCGCTGGACAGCAAGTCACCGATGCTCAACCGATCGATCATGGCGCAGGCGAGATCAGCTTGCCGCGAGCCCTCCATCCAGTCATCTTCGGCCATTTCCAGCAGTGCGAGCTGGCCACGCGCGTAGGTGGCCACGCCGTCCGGTCCAATGGGGCTTCGTGAGGCTTCGGTCAAGGCAAGTCTTGCATCGTCGTAGCGTCCGAGGGCGAATCGCGTCACTCCCGCCAAGACAGCTGCCGCCGGTCTCCACGGATTTCCCTTCGGTTCGAGTTGATAGGCCAACTCTGCCTGCTCATGGGCGTCCACCAACCCGTCGATGCCGAGACCGGCGCGGAGCATCGCGACCGCGGACGCGTAGGACGCGGCTCCATCGGGCATGGGCTGGTCATGTGCGGCCTCACGAGCAGCAGCCGCAAATCGGTGGGTGCCCGCGACGTCGCCGCTGAATGCGGCAATCCAGGCAGCTGCCACCAGAAGTGGCGGATAGGTCAGCAACGCCTGGGGCGGGAACTGGTCGATCCACCGCCGAAGCGTCTCAAGTCGGCCGGAGAGCAGGTAGCGGAACCATTCGGAGGAAATCAACTCGCCGGCGCGGTCGAATTGGTGCGCTTCGATCGCGTGATGTACGGCCTCCGGGATTTCACCGTTCTCGAGCCACCACTCCATGGCCCTGAGGTGTGCGGCATCTCGCCGTCCTATCGGTTGCCGGTCGAAGACCCGGCGCAACTCATCACGGAGCAGATCGTGGAATCTATACCAGGTTCCTTGCTCGTCGATCGGCGTGAGCATCAGGTACCTCTCCGAGAGCTGTTCCAGACGTATCGCCGAATCGCTGTGCCCGGTCACCCGGTCACAGAGTCTGCCGTTGAGGCGCCGTACGATCGACCACTCAGCAAGTATCTGACGATCGTCCTCGGAGAAGTGCGCGAGCACTTGCTCCATCAGATACGCTCGGACGGCGCGGTGCCCACTTGAGGCAACGCCGTGTGTTGGACCCGGCTCTTCGCCTATGGTCGACAGTAAGACACCGGCGGGCCAGCCCTCGGTGTATCGATAGATCCGCGCCGCATCCAGACCGGAAGGACGACCATGTGCTCGTTCGAGCGCCGCACGGGTCTCTTCGAGCGTGAACTGCAGTGCTGTCGCATCGATCTCGAGCATCATGCCGCGGCCACTGAGTTTGGCAAGCGACAGCGGAGGCTGGGTCCTCGTCCCGAGTGCGACCTGTGTCGACCTTGACAGATGGTCTAGGAGGTACTGAATCGAGGCGTGGCACTCCGGATTCGTGATGACGTGGTAGTCATCCAACACGAGGACCAACCGCCCCGGCACAGCCACGAGAGCATTTATCGCTTGGGAAGCGACAGCCCGGAGGTCGGGCCGCGGACGGGTGAGCAGACGCCAGGCGTCGTCGGCCAATCCGGGCGCGAGGGCTCTCAGCGTCCAGAGCAGATACCGCCATAAGTGCACTGGATCGTTCTCGGTCTCGTCGAGGGTTACCCACCCGAATCGGCGGATGGGATCGGCTTTCGCCCACTGCATGAGCACCGTCGACTTGCCATAGCCGGCGGGCGCATGAACAAGGGTGACGCTCCGATCCCGTTTGTCGCTGAGCCGGTCGATGAGCTCGGTCCTGCGTATGAGGCTCCCCCGCTCAGGCGGCACGAAGGTCTTGGTCAACACCAGGGTCGGAAGGACACCGGGGAGCTCGTCGCGTTCGGGGGGACTGATACTCATTTCCTCCGATGCTACAGACGACGCCGGCCCGGTGACGAGCGACATG
>JAYEJW010000181.1:0-2849 GCA_034716535.1 Pseudomonadota bacterium | reverse complement strand
GATGTCCTCGACGAAGCGATCGATGCAGTGGGGTCCATCGAACAATGGGTGTCGAGTCATCACGATGCACTCGTACTCGATTGACTTGGGGAGACTGATTCGTGGGGATACCTCAGGGTACGTCCCCCATTTTCCGCAGGGTACGTCCCCCATTTTCCTCGTCCCCCATTTTCCTCGTCCCCCATTTTCCTCCTCAGGGTACGTCCCCCATTTTCGCATGGTCTGGAAACCGTCGCCTTCCACGGCTTCGGCTTGCCGCGGCTCGCCGATTGTGCCATCGCCTACGGGTGCGAATGCTGGCAAATCCACGAGCTGGGCGAGGTGCCTCAGTCGCTCATTCTGGGCCGCATGCGCCGGATGTATCTGGACGACGGCTTCGCCGCCACGGACGAGAAGGGCCGCCTGCGAGTCGACGCCTCCAAGGTCGATCCCCTCGGACGCTTGGGACCGGATCAGTATCTGGTCGGTGGGGATATTCTGCGGCTCGAGCGGCCTAAGTAAGGCATAGGCGCAATATAAGCTGGCGCTTTGCTACTCTCGGTGATGAATGGATTGCAAGACCCCGCTGCCGTCCTTCTGCGAAGGCTTTTCCGGGTCGGCTTGTCTTGGCGCGGCGGAATATATACTTTGTAACCAATTCTAGGTTGGCCTTCCGGCTTGCAGTAGGGAAATCACCACGATGGCTGAAGACATTGTCCTCGAGCATCTCAAGCGGATCCAGAATTCTCTGCACGACCTGCGCAATCAAGTAGCGGATACCAACACGGCAATCGCAGCCGTGCGTTCCGACCTCGACAGCTTCCGCAACGAGACGCGGCGAGAATTTGCGCGTATCGAGACCCGGTTAGATCACTTCGAAGAGCGTCTTCTGCGCATTGAGCGCAGTGCTGGTGTGGTTGCGTAACTCAGTCACTGAGTCAAGCCTCGAGGCAAACCTATCTGCTCGACGAAAACTATCTGAGGGTAAAGACGCCACCGACGTTTCAGATCGGGCGGTACGTTTAAGCTCGCGACAACGGCCCATTTGTGAGGTGGAGGAATCCAACATGAGCAACTCCTTCATCTGAGGCCGCCTCACAGTTGCGCGATGCAATGATCCTGCGGCTCAAGCGGTCGAGGTGAGGACAACATCGACGAGCGGATCGTACGAACGTACCAGCACCAGCTGCGGCCACGGTCAGATCTCGGCGAAATGCTGGATTGCAAGACCTGACACTCGAGGCGGATTTGACACTCGAGGCTTCGCTGCCTTGCTCACTTTGCTCGGTGGATGAGCAAAAAACGTGGTCTGTCCCTGAGGTACTCTCTGGAGGTACTCTCTGAGGTACTCCAGTACTCCAGAGGTGCTCCAGTGGACGTTCGCAGCCGTTTGAAAGGTCGGACCAAGGCTCCAGTGTAGAAATCCGGTTTTAAGCCAAAATGGGTGGTCTTGTCGTCGGACATGGTCTGTGGCCTGTTTTGCAATGGCGGGATTCTACACCAAAGGACGGGGTGGGAATGGCGGCCGCTTACGGGCACCTGAAAAATCCGAGCTTGTCCATCGCCGAGTCGTAAGCCGCCCGCAGCGTCCCTGTTTCCGCTCCCTGTTGCTCCTTGGAGAGGGCATCGCATCTGAGCTGCGATCTCCGCCAGGCTTCATCCGGTAACTCCCCGATGCAGTGCCTGACCACCTCATAGTCACACCACTTTTTTCGGTTCCACTCAGCGGCGGGCAGGGGGTGAATCTCGTCGGTGGGACCGAGCTCAGTCCCAGTCTCTACCTCGAGCTTCAAGCGCAGCTTACTCTTTGGCCAAGCGCCTTCACTTGCCCACTCCACGAATGCATCAAGGCCATCCGAATCCCCGGCCGCTTCCGAAGCGGCAGCTTTAGGGAGACGCCGCGCTCCATCCGTGTGGCCGTCCCCGTCTCGCCCTGGAGCCGGATACCTCAACGAACGCGTGAGGGACTTCGCTGTCTCGATATCCCAAATCGAAACCCCGCGTGCGGTCTGGGTCAGGGCGCGGCGCGGGTGCGGACCGCGAGAGAAGGTTGCGAGCACAATGGGCTCATCGTGCTCCAGTTTCGCGGTTAGGGCATCACCGGTTGCCGCATCCCAGACCCGTGCAGAACCGCCCTGGTTCCAGGACAGTATCCAGTGATCGCCGGCGCTGAAAGCGGCACCTGCAACGCCGCTTTCCTGCGCGAATCCACGCGTCGTCCGCTTGCCGGTCTCGCTGTCCAGGAGCTGCAGCTGGTCCGTTGACCAAGCGAGAAGACGTTTGCCGTCGGAGCTGAACGTCCCGTTCCTGAAATCGGTCGTCAATCGCGTGACGGCGTTGGTTCCTGATTCGATATCCCAGAGCCAGGCCTCTTCCTGACCGACTTCTTCCGTTCGATAGCCGCCGCTAACGGGTGTTCGGCTGTTGGAGATCGAGACTGTTTGCCCGGTCGGTACCAGTACCCGTTTTTTCCCCTTGGACCAGGCGAATAGATGTCGTCCATTGGGGCCTATGATTGCCCCGTCATCGTCCGGGTGGAAGCTCTCCGGAAAGGCGGGGGAGAGCGTTTGCTGTGTTGCATTGTCCAGGATCGTAACCCTGGGGGCCTGGTAGGAGGAAACGCTTGTGCTTCCCGCGCCCGCGTGTTCGGTGTTCCTCGCCGATACAAGGGTCTTGGTCGACCATTCGATTTCGCGGCCGCCGCCTTTGCGGGGGTCTCTGTGGTTTGCCTTGGTTTCTGATTCGAGCGCTTGCAACAGGGCTGTACCGAAGCGCATCTGACCGCGGCCGCGGTCGAGATCCCAGACCCTGATCTCGCCGTTTTCGGACCAACTCAGCATGCGGGCACCTTCCTCGCTGGAACCCACGCC
>JAYEJW010000180.1:0-13896 GCA_034716535.1 Pseudomonadota bacterium | reverse complement strand
GCACTACTTTTCCGATTTCAGGAGCGGAAAATTTGTATCTTATTGATTATTGGATAATAGCTATTTTTGGGAACTGGAAAATCAGCCCATTTTCCGGGAAATTCGGCCTGGAACTGACAAAGATGGGTTAGGAGAGTTCTTGCGGCCAACACTGCGGGCGCACCGAGGGCGACCTCGGCGGCCAGTTCCGACAGTCCGGGTGGTCGGCGACCGAGTTCTGAGGGATTCAGCGCGAGTAGATCATCGATGTAGGCAACAAAAACGTCCCTGTTTGGGCGGGGAATGCTCTCTCTGGCGCGCCAGAGGCGCAGGAAGTCTTTCAGTCCCGGATCCAGTAACAGAGGCAGCGCCCATTCCCAACGCTCGTCGATGGGACCGTCCGAGGGGTTGGGAAGACGGGGATCGGCTAGTAACTCTGTCACCTTGGTCTTGACCCAAACGCGACGGTCCATACCTTCCGGCGCGCTCAAGGGATGGGCACGATCCGAGAGCGCGATGCAAGGTAGGAGCAACAGCAGCAGGCGGTGTCTCGCGCGCTTGCCCGGTTCGATCTGTGTCAGACGCAACAGGGGCGCCTGCTGCTTGGCCGGATCCAAATAGGATTCCAGTGTGCCGCTTACCATGCGGCGCTCGGCTTCGTAGCTGAGCCAGCCGCTCACCACGTCGGGCACGAGATTCCAGGCGGAGAACAGTAGGGTCTTGGTGATCCCCTGCTGCCCCTCGTACGGGCCCTCCAATGACCAGTAGGGTACGGTCGGCGGAATCCAAAGAAGCTTCCAGAACCCCACATCGATCAGATCCCGGGCGATCTGATCGAGCTTGGCATGGGCGGGTTCCAGTGCCTGCCAGCGCTTCAGCGCCTCCAGGTCGAGGAACGCACTCCCGTGTTCGCGCAGTACCCGGGCGACCTTCTCCGGGGACAGCTCGACGGTCTCATCGAGGCGCTCGTTGAACTTGTAACCATGCATGAAGTGGAGGAGGTAGGACGCCGACTTCCAGAACACCATCGGGTCCTGATCGCCGACGGCCCGGAACAGGGCATCGGCGGCCAGATATTGCTGCACTTCGGCTACCGAGAGCTTCAACGCCCGCCGCGGCTCCTCGATCATGGCGTCGCGGTCCGCGCTCGCGGCGACCCGCTCGGTGCGGGCCATGACCTGGCGCAGGGTGTGCTCAACGCGGGACTTCGCGACCGGTACCTGATCCGTGTGACCGGATACCGCCCGCTTCAGCGCCGCACCGTAAGCAGACAGATCGGACCGGAGGGTCTCTACCCGCTGCTCATCCTCGTTCAGCAGGAAACGTGTCGTGGCAAGAAAGTCCTCGTAGTGGTCCTCGTGCTCGATCTCAGCATCGGTGGTGTAGAGCTTGTAGGGCGTCGCCGAGAGCAGGAGGGTTCTGACCGGCTGCCCTTCTGGCGTCTTCGCCCGGACGAGGGTCTGGAAGAGCTCGGCGGCAGGATCACGATACCCGGGGCGGTTCTCCAAGAGCCCCTTGAAGCGCTGGAACTCGTCGAGGATCACCAGATCCGGCTCCAAAGCATGGACGCAGACCTCGGCGAGGATTGCCCCAACTCGCCGACGAGCCGGTTGCGCTGCCGCCGCGCGTCTTCGGGCCAGCTCTGTCGGTGCCGCCAGAACCAGTTGTCGAAAAGGTGCCGAAGCTCATCGGTCAGTTCGCGGCGTGCCTTGAAGGCGCTTTGGAAGCGCGCCGCGATGCCGGCATCCAATGGCACCTTGCCGTGATCGAGCCGCCAGCGCCAGTCGTCGGTCCGTGTGATGCTACCCTGCAGCAGGTTCATCAGAGCGGTGCGCCGATTCACCAGGGGTTCGAGCAGATGGAACAGGACCTCGCGTTCGGTGCCCTTGCCGGTGGACTGGCCCATCGCAAACGAGGTGGTCGGGGTAAAGCTGACGAAGTTGAGCCGACTATCCCGCAGGCTGGGCTGCCCGCCCCGCGGTGCAAGCTGGGTGGCGAGCATCGTCAGGCGTGTTGCCCGCGCGAAGGAGCGCTCGCCGTCGGCACCGATCCGCAGCTTGGGAAGGTTGGAGCGGGCGATGCTCGCATTGCTGCAAATGTAGACGACGTCGATACGCGGGACGCTATCCCATAGGTGCTCGATGGCCCTGCCGATGACACCGCGGGCCACCAGCGTCTTGCCGAGGCCGACCTCGTCGGCCACCAGAAACCGCGCGGTGCTGTCCTCGGCCAGGAAGAGCCGGGCGAACGCGTGATCCACAGTGCGCCGCTGGAAAGGTTTGAGCGGTGCCAGCACCGCCTTGAGGTCCGGCCGCTTCATGGGACCTCGCGGCTGCCCGCTGCCTGGTCCACCGCCTGCCACAGCGCGAGGAGCGCATCCGGAACGATGCGACGGCCCTCCTCTGTCTTGCGCAGGTCGTCGATCAGCCGGCGCACCGGCGCCAACCTCGACGGCTCCCGGGAGGCAGCGCGCACAAGGTCTTCCAGCAGCGTCTCACCGCCAAGCCGGACACCCCAGCGCGCATCGGTGCCGCCGTTACCCTCTCCCGCGGACCAGTCCACCAATGCATCGAGACCACCGAGCAAGGCCCGCAGGAAGCGGAGCAGGCGCTCGGGGCTATCGATCAGGGCGCGCAGCACCTGGTTGATCCGCCCCTCGGGCAGGCCCTCGGCGGGTAGCTTGAGGGCCAGGCGCAGGTCGTCAACCAGCAGATTGGGAATACGCAGCCGGAACGCAACGAAGGCGGTGAGCTTGCTCGTCGGGAGCTTCCAGAGCGATGGCAACTCCAGCTGCCTGGCGTTGTCTTCCGCCAGTGTGATCGGCCAGCACGCCAACTCGACGCCGGGCGGCAATTCCAGCTCCCCGAGCAACGTCCAGCGCCAGGCATCGTCCTGCAGCATGCAGTCCACGTGCAGGTCGGCGTCGAGGAGAGCAGTGCGGGCCTGCTCCAGACGTTCTTGGGCGGCTGTTATCCGGATCTCTACGGGATCCGGCGCGGAACGCCGATACGTTTCGCACAGGTTCCGAATGCCGGACTCCAGGAAGCGCTCGATGCCGCAGCCGGTGCGTCCGCCGGAGCGACCCTTCTTTCCGCTGATCTCGGCCATGAACTCGACATTGCGTTCAAGAAAGGCCGCCGCGGTCAGGTTGGCCGAGCCGACGAACCAGGTGGCCTCCCAGCCCCGTTCGATGCACACGGCCTTCGCATGCAGACCCGAGGGCCGTCCCGATGTATCGTCGGACGCTTCCTCGGCGGCGGTCTCGGAGAGCACCAGGCATTCGTCCCAGTTCGCCAGCGCCTGCGCGTTAAGGCCGTCGAGGGCCTCCTGGCGGCTGATCAGGGTGCAGTGTCCCTCGATCGCCCCGCTCAGGGGATCAAGGGCGGTGCGACTGGCGAAGGGCGCCATTGCGAGCAGGCGTGCACCCTCCGGTTGCGATAGCCAGGGCCGGCTGCGCCGCCGCCCGAGGCCCACGCAGTGAAAGCGGATGTCCCCATCGAATCCCTCCGGGGCTGGAAACCGGGTGCGTTCAAGCTCACCGGCCAGGTCGCTGAGAATCTCCGTCAGTTCTGCTGGGAATGGTGGATCGGTCAGTGCCAGCAGCTTGCGAAGCAGGACGCCCAGCGCCCGGCTCCGGGCGAAAGTTCTCTGGGGCGCCGGTCGTGCCTCGCTGACCAGGCTCAAGTCCCAGGATCGGTCATCGGTGAGATTGCGCGAGAGCACCGCGACCCGCAGCAGAGGAACGTCGTCGGCATCGACGAAGCGGGCCACCCAGAGCTTCGGATGAAAGGCCCCGCCGTTGGGGGCGCTGACTGGATGTACGCCGCGCTCAAGCATTGCGTAGAGCGCCCGTGGCGCTCGGGGTATCCCGATGCCCGCACGGTCAACGAAGACGTGCACCCGCTCGCCCGCCTCACGCAGGGCCTCCAGCAATAGCAGCGGGTCCTCCAGCAGATCCTCCACGCCGCCGTCGGAATGGGCCAGCACTGCCAGGGGGAGGGCCAGCAGGGTTTCCAGGTCCAGGCTGTAGGTGGTCAGGACCGCCCGTTCGAGCCGGTGGCCTGGCGGTGAGCGTAACAGGTCGATGGCAACGCGGCGCGCCTCGGGCGACAACATCAGGCGGCGAGCCCCCGATGCAGGTCGATCAGCAACTGGCGGACCCGGAACCACCGAAAATCCATGCGCCCCACTCCGACCCGTCCGCGCCAGTCCAGCAGTCGCGCCTGATTTGCGAGGCGGGCGCGTGCACCCTTGAGCTGGCGCTCGCGTTGGTCCACGAGGCGTCGCAGCAGGGAGTCGTCCGCGACGGCCGTTGCCCCAATCTGGGCCATGCGGTTTGTCCAGGTCTCGACGAAGCGGTGTTGGGGCTCCGGCACCCGAAGCGCGCGACGCGCGGCGAGCTGCCACAGAGCCGACGTATTAAAGCGGGATTCGGACGATTCTCGCACAGCCCACTCATGGACGTCGGCACGATACTCGTCGATCAGATTCCGATCCCGCGCCGTCTCCTGTAGGTCCAGCCGGCGCTCGGCCAGCAAGAGGTTGTAGAGAAGCGGTGCTCCCTCGAAGAGCAGCGAAAAGCGCCTCGCGAGCTCGATTGCGTCGCGTATCCGTGTGTTGGCGCGCAGGGCATCGGGATCCTCCCAGAAATCCTCCGCCGGGGCCGTCGAGCCCTCGCGGGCCAACCAGCCGAGCAGGCTGCTCGCACAGCGTTCCTCAAGACGCCCGCGCAAGAAATCGGCGTCCTGTCTGCGCAGCGCAAAGGACGCCTCCCAGGGAAACCCTTTCGGCGCTTCCGGCAGCCGCGGGTGCCAGGTCGGCTGCCGCGTCCAGACCACGCCGGGGTCGTCTGCGTGGAGCAGGAACTCTCGACCACCCGCCAGATCGGAGAAATGGGTGTGGTAATAGCTTTGGCTCCAGCCCGGAAGAAAGATGCCCCAACGTGTCAGAGCCGACCAGAAGACGGTGCTGGGTAGCCTTGTCAGACCACCCCGGGCCCGTGAGCCGATGATGCCCTCGGTATCGCTGCTCTTTGTGAGGGCACCGTTTAGGTCAATTTCGCTGGTGCGTGCCGCATTGTCTATGTCCAAGCCGCCGGCGTGGCGCGCTTCAAGGCGCTGGTAGAGCCAAGGGACAAATAATGCATAGCCCAGCCGCGTCTGGATGGATGAGGTGCCGGGAAACAGGGCATCCGAGAGCGCGTCGCGCAGACTCCCGAGGCCCATCTCATCGATCGTCCCCTGCTCGGAGAACAGGTCCAGCACGCGACGCATCTGATTGCGGTCCCGGGCAGTGAGGTCGATCCAAGTGAGTGCAGGGTCCATGGGCCTTGGTCCGGCGCGTGTTTTCCAGCTCCATCGCTCCTGGTGCGGAATGTAGCGAAAAACGCGCTCTGAACCCAGTGCAGCACGCTGACCTGGTCCGTCTGTCACACTTGGTGGTTGCTTCATCGGGGTGATGTCGTCGCGGGGCGATCAAGATCGGGTGGGCACAGGCCCACGGGTTGCTCACGTGATGCATATCAACCCTTCGTTCAGTCCCCAAGGAAACGACAAGCTTGCCGACCACACACGGTCGCCGCAGGCTTCGTGTAGGTTATGCTCACAACCAGCTCTATCGTTTTCCCGAGGGAGGGGTCCGTGGACGACTTGAACACTCGTCAGCCCGCAGAATCGGCTTTTTCTGCTGCGCCTCCCGTCGCACGCTTCCGGCTGACGTTCGAAGCCCTGGAGACAATTCCCTTCCCATCCTACGCCGGATCCGCGTGGCGCGGACTGCTCGGTCATGGGCTGCGCCGCCTTGCGTGCGTGACGCGACAGCCGACCTGCGAAGGCTGCATGCTCAAGTACAACTGCCTCTATTCGACGTTCTTCGAAACCCCTGGTGCGCCAGAGGCCGCGTCTGCGCGTTATGCAGCCCTTCCTCACCCCTTCGTGCTCGAACCCGAGATTAGGGCCGAGCGGGAGATCCCTTCGGGCGGCGCTCTTCGTCTCGGCATCACACTGATTGGGGCAGCCGCAGAGCAAGCGCCGTATCTCATCCATGCCATGAACCTGGCGGGGGAGAGGGGTTTCGGACGCGCGGGAGGGCGCTTCGCCGTCGAGGCCCTGGAAAGAGAGGTTCTGTTGGGCAGTGAAACCTGGGATCGGGTCTACGAAGCGGATACCGGGGAGTATCAGCGCCTGGGCACACAACCCGTCAGCTTCCCCCCACCGCCCGCCGCGGTCCGTGTCCGGTTGATGACGCCATTGCGCATCAAGCGCCACGGGCATTTCGTCGGTGGGAACGACTTCGAAGCGGGCGATTTTTTACGCCATCTGTGCACGCGGCTCGCCATGCTCGCGGAGCTCTACGGCGGCGACCCACGGCCCTTTCAGTGGGAATCTCTGTTGCATCATGCACAAACCATCCGCGTCTCAGCGCCCAGGCTGCACTGGCACGAGTGGACACGTTTCTCCTCCCGCCAGAACACGCTCATGCAGATGGGTGGACTGCTTGGTAGTTTCCTCCTCGAAGGCCCGGAGCTGGAGACCTTCTGGCCCGCGCTCTGGCTCGGACAGTGGGTCCACGTGGGAAAGGCCACAAGCTTCGGTCTCGGGAGCTACCGTCTCGAGCTCGACCGTTCGGATTCATAGAAAACCGGCAACCCGGAGTTGGTCGATACAGCGGGCCAGTCGGACGAAAGTCCGGTTCTCGATCCAGCGGTCCAGCAACATCGGGGATACTGCACATCCACGTACGTCGCCGCAACCTTGCCGGACCGGAACCTTCAGGCTATCGGGGGCACGATAGCCCCCGTGAACCGGCGGTGCCAGGGAGATTCCGGCGACCAGGGAGGCGGGGATGCCCCGGTTCCGTTTGACCGCAGCCAATCCCGGTGTTGTTGGTACGCTGGCATCTGACATCCGTCGCGGGCGAAAGCGCGTATCTGCGATTGCCGCAGTTGGCTGAGGACCGAACTGCACCATTGCTGCACAGGAAAGCGTTCGCGCATTTTTGTAGCACGCGCGTAGAACGGCTCACGAAATCCCGACGATCTTCGTTGTAACCTCGTGACAGCCGCGTACTATCGAACGTCGAATAATGAGAATGAGCAATGGACCGGACCACCTACCGCCGTAGGTTTCTGCTCGCCGTCACGGGCCTCTCGCCCCAGGTCGTCACAGAAACGCTCTTCGCGCTTGCGGTGGATTGCGACCCTCCGTTCGTTCCGACCGAGATCCATCTGCTCACCACCGCCGAAGGCGCCGAGCGGGCACGCCTCAGCCTGCTATCGCCCGAACCGGGTTGGTTCGCCCGCATCCTGAGCGACTACGACCTGCCCCCGATCGATTTCGGGCCTGCCAACATCCACGTACTGAGCGACACGGCGGGCCGGGAGCTGGACGACATCCGCACCCTGGCCGACAACCAGACAGCGGCGGACATCACGACCGAGTGGGTGCGGACGCTCACCGCAAACCCGAACTGTGCCCTGCACGTCTCCATCGCCGGCGGTCGCAAGACCATGGGCTACTACCTGGGATACGCGCTGAGCCTGTTCGGCCGTCCCCAGGACCGCCTCTCCCACGTGTTGGTCCCCGAGCCGTTCGAGTCGAGCTGGGATTTCTTCTACCCCACCCCCTACAGCCGGGTCATCACCACCCGGGACAACAAGCTCGCCGACACCGCCGAAGCGAAGGTCACGCTGGCGCAGATCCCCTTCGTGCGCTTGCGCGACGGCCTGCCCGATCGGCTCCTGGCCGGTAACGCAAGCTTTGGCCAGACGGTAACGGCCGCCCAGAGCGCCCTGGAGCCGCCGGAGCTCGTCATCGACCTTGCGGGGCAGCGTATCCGCGCCGGAGGCGAGGTGGTCTCGCTGCCGTCGGCATCCCTCGCCTTTTACAGCACCATGGCGCGCCGCCGTCTCAAGGGCATGCACGCCGCCCGCTGGGATACCGAGGGACTCGACCAACAGTTTCTCGGCGAGTATCGCCGCATCATCGGCGACATGTCCGGGGACTACGAGCGTGTCGAAGAGGCTTTGGCGGAGGGGATGACGGCGGAATACTTCGACCAGCGCAAGTCGCGCACGAACGCTGCACTCGAGCAGGCGCTGGGACACCAGCTTGCCGCTCCTTATCTCGTCCATGGCGAAGGACGCCGCCCTCGCACCCGTTTCAGCCTGCGCATCGACCCGGACGCCATCCACTACTCCCCGATCACGGACGAGCGGCTAACTTGCCAACCCAGCGTCGAGACCGCGACACCTGGGAATGCCGCATACGCCGCAAGCCAGGGAACGGGAGAGTGAGGTCGCGAATGATGTGCTCATCCAGTGCTCCTGCTTCGGCACGATTCGCCTGCCCTCGGAGCCGCTATTGCGGGGAACCGACGGGGCGAGCCGCCTCCGGGCGCGTACACGCCCCGCCAACGGGTCAGAAAGCAGCAAGCTTGCCACGCCGGCGGATCGCACGGCGTTGCAGCGAGAATCCCGAACGACACAAACGGAAGCATCCGCATGGACACCAACCAACTGCATGATCCCACCTGTCGTGTCGCTTTGGCGGCCTACCTGCACGACCTGGGGAAGTTCGCCGAGCGTGCGCGCCTGTCATTCGACAAAGAGGCGCTGTCCGTCCACACCCAGCTCTATTGCCGCCGTAACGAGGTGGGCGGTCGAGTCTGGTATTCGCACAAGCATGCCGCCTACACCGCTCTCGCCTGGGATGTCCTCGAGAAGGCGTTCCCTGAACTGCTGGGAGACGAGATCACCCCCTTCGCTTCCTGGTCCGACAGGGACGTGGACGACTCCATCGTCAACGCCGCCAGCCGCCACCACAAGCCGGACACATTCCTTCAGTGGATCGTCGCCACAGCCGACCGCGTCGCGTCCGGTTTCGAACGCGAGGAGTTCGACAAGTACAACGCCGCCGAAGACAGAACCGAGACGGGCCGCAACCACTACACGGCCCGTCAGTTGACCCTGTTCGAGCATATCCGTATCGAGGGCGAGCAGACCAACACCCGAGATCAGTGGCGCTTCCGCTATCCGCTTCGTCCCCTCTCGCCGCAAGCCCTGTTCCCCGTACCCGCCGACGGGTACGAAACCGCGGATGACGGGGCCGCACAGGAGGAATACAAGCAGCTTTGGGAGCAGTTCATCCAATCCCTGGGGGCGATTCCAGCCAGCCATCGGGCGAACTGGTCTCTCTGGCTCGATCACTTCGACTCCGCCTGGGCCTGTTACACCCAGGCCATTCCAGCCGCGACTGCGTTCAATGTCCGTCCGGAGGTTTCGCTCTACGATCACTCGCGCACCACGGCCGCCCTGGCCGCCGCTTTGTGGCGCTACCATCACGAACGCGGCGATGCATCAGAAGCGGTGCGCAAGGGCCTGGCGGACTATCACCGGCCGGACTGGGACGAGCAGAAGCTGCTCCTGATCCAGGGCGATTTCTTCGGCATCCAGGACTTCATCTTCGCCACAGGCGGCGAGACCCAGCGCCGGGCTGCCAAGCTGCTGCGGGGCCGTTCCTTCTACGTCTCCCTGCTGACCGAGTGTGCCGCGCTGCGCATCCTTGACGAGCTCGGTCTGCCGCCCACCAGTCAGGTGATCAACGCCGCGGGCAAGTTCCTGATCGTCGCACCCAACACGGACGAAACGGTTCGAACCCTCGGGCGGATACAGTCCGAACTCGACAGTTGGTTCCTGGAACACACCTATGGTCAGTCGGGAATCGGCCTTGCCTGGCTTCCGGCCTGCTGCAACGATTTTCTCCGCAACCGGGCGGGGGGCGAGGCGCCCTTCGGGGCCCTCATGCGCCGGCTGTTCGAGGTGCTGAACGACGCCAAGACCCGCCGGCTCGGACTGTGTGGTGACCAAGCCCCGAAACCCGTCTTCGACCGCTTCCTGGCACAGTTCGACCCGACGAAACGGGAGTGCGCCGTTGATGGGCGCTCGCCCGCAACGCAGCCGCTAGAGGGAACGGGGCGCTTCGTCAGTGCGCTTGCCGCAGATCAGATCGAGGTCGGCAGCCAGGTAGCCCGGCGCGAGCGGGTGCTCATCACCACGCAGTCCCTCCGCCACCATACCCTCGGCGTGCCCATCTTCGGCTACCACATCCAGTTCACGGGAGAGGAGGACGAGAGCGGTCGCTTCGGAGAGGTCGCACGCAGCGGCGTCTTGCGCCGGGCCTGGGACTTCGGTCTGCCGCGCGATGCCGAGGAGGCGCTGTTTCAAGGCTATGCCCGGCGCTACATCAACGCTTACGTACCGCTGTTCGGCGAGCAAAACACATGGATGGAAGAACGTTACCCGCAACGGCTTCTACAGGACGCCGAGTTCGAGCGCCGGCCCGAAGAGCCCAAGACACTCGAGCACCTGGCCTGTGACGACCGGTGGCCCGAAGCAGACGGTAACTACCAGGGTATCGAGGCCCTCGTCACCCTCAAGGGCGACGTGGACAACCTCGGCAGCATCTTCGAGAAGGGTCTGGCGCAGCCCAGCTTTGCCAAGATGGCCGGGCTCTCCCGGCAGACGAACGCCTTTTTCGCCGTCTGGCTGCCCTGGTTGTGCCGCAGCAAGTACGAGAGCACCTACACCGTCTTCGCCGGCGGCGACGACTTCTTTCTCATCGGCCCCTGGCGCAGCACCATCAAGCTCGCCGTGGAGATGCGCGAGCAGTTCGGGCGCTTCGTGGCCCACAACCCGGAGATCCATTTCTCCACCGGCCTCGCCATGACCAAGCCCGGCCTGCCGATCCGCCAGATGGGGGACCTCGCCGAACGCGCCCTGGAGGCGGCCAAGGACCGCAGGGCAGCGGACGGGCGCCTGATCAAGGACGCCGTCACCTGCTTCGGGCACACCGTCGGCTGGGATGCCTTCGAGCGCCTCCTGCAAATCGAGCAGCACCTGGAGGACCATCGACAGCGCGGGGAGCTCGCGCTGAGCACGGGATACCTGTATAGCCTCCAATACCTCGCCGACATGGCCGAGGACCTGAACCGCGCGCAGCGCGACTCCGGGCACAGCCCGAGGTTGGAGAGTGCCCTGTGGAACTCCCGCTTCACCTACCGCACCCGCCGCATGTTGGAGAGCCGGCGCGGACTGGACGAGGACGCCCGGCGCAGGTGGCAGAAAGCCCTCGGGGAGTTGCTGGCCGAGGGGATCCGGCGGTTCGGCGCCGCCTTCAAGATCGCTCTTTTCACTCATCTTTATCACCACAGACACTGAGACGGAGGCAGAGCATGGCCTACGAACAACGCAGGCAAGGCGGGGGAGCGCGGCGCGGAAACGACCGCGGCGACCGTGGTCGCGGAGGCCGCGACGACAGGCCGCACGGTCCGAGCCTCGACACCGGAGGGATCGTCCTTCGACCGCAGGATAACGGTGCGCTCAATCCCGACCTGTTCGACGCCGTGGCCAAACGCACCGCAGAGGTGATCGCGGCGGACCGATACCGCAACAAACCGAGCCAGCTCCGCCAGTTCTACGACGAGCTGGTCATGTGGGAGGAGAAGGTGCGTCAGTCGCCGGAGCGCTTTGCCGAGTATCTGCCGTTTATCCGCATGCTCAACGCAAAAGCGGCCTATGCCGAGGGGCGCAGGCATGTTGACGGGAACTTTGTCGAACTGATCGCGCACTGCCTCGGTCAGGTCAGCGACGAGCGTACCCTGCGCAACTTCAAGCTCTTTTTCGAAGCCTTCTTGGGCTTCTACAAATTGGAACGCCCGAGCGGCTGACAGAGGACGCCACCATGCAATTGACCGACATCAGCGACATCCAAGGACAGATCGAACTGGACTCCGGACTGCATATCGGCAGCGGAAACACGGAGATGCACATTGGCGGGACGGACAACCCCGTCATCAAAAACCCGGTGACCAACCGCCCCTACATCCCCGGATCGAGCCTCAAGGGGAAGATGCGCAGCCTGCTCGAGTGGCGCGCCGGCGTGGTTGGCGTGACCGACGGCAAGCCGCTCGGCTTCAAGCACGTCGCCAAGCTGCAAGGAGAGGCCGCGCTGCTCGGCCGTACCATCCTCAAGCTCTTCGGCGGTGCCCCGGAGGGCGTTGGCCAGGACGAGCGGCTCTTGAGCGAGATCGGTCCCACCCGGCTCGCGTTCTGGGATTGTGGTCTGGACCCTTCCTGGATTGGTGAGATGGGAGAGAAGAACCTGCTTCTCACCGAGACCAAAACCGAAAACGCCATCGACCGGATCAAAGGGGTCGCCGAGAATCCCCGCAACACCGAGCGCGTACCGGCGGGTGCACGGTTTGACTTCCGCCTGACACTCAAGGTCATTGACGGCGAAGACCTACTCGAGGACATCCTGCGCGGCCTGCGCCTGCTGGAGCTCACCGGCATCGGCGGGTCCGGGTCCAGGGGCTACGGCAAGCTGCGCTTCACGTCCCTCACGCGCGATGGGGAGCCGCTGAAGGAGCGACTGACGGAAATCCAGGTCTAGCCGACGCACGCAGGACAGTATCCATGGAATGCCTTCACATCACCCTGCGCCCCTTGTCCGCCTTCGGGGGCGCGATCAAGGGCGACACCCTGTTCGGGCAACTGTGCTGGGCGGTGCGCAACCGCCAAGGCGAGGACGCCCTGCGCCGACTGCTCAAGGGCTACACGCAGGGCCGCCCGTTCGCCGTTTGTTCCGACGCGTTCCCCGCCGGATACGTGCCACGGCCCGCTCTGCCACTGCATTACTTCGACCAGCTTGCCCAGGAGGACCGCAAGGCGGTGAAGCGGCGCAAGTGGCTGCCACGATCGGCACTGAGCGAGTCGATCCGAACCTGGCTCGGCCAGTGCCACAGCGAGTCGCAGGTGCTCGAATCACTCGGTGCCGGCGGAAGCGAGCTGACCCGCACCCACGCCCAGCCCCACAACAGCATCAACCGCCTTTCCGGAACCACCGGAGGCAGTGACTTCGCGCCCTATACTCAGACGCAGCACTGGTTCGGGGTCGAACTGCGATTGGAGTGCTGGATTCTTGTCGATGCCGAACGGTTGGTAGCGAACGACCTACGGACACTATTCGAAGACATCGGCCGCTGCGGCTACGGCCGCGATGCCAGCATTGGGCTCGGCAAGTTCGCCGTCGAACAGGCGGAGACAGACACGTTGCCACGGCAAGACGGCGCGAATGCCTGCTTCACACTTGCCCCTTGTGCGCCCCAGGGGCTCGGCTTCGACCCCGCCCGCAGTCACTATGAAGTTTTCACCCGCTTCGGGCGCCACGGCGACACCGCCGTGCAGAGCGGTCGCCCGTTCAAGGCGCCGGTACTGCTTGCGCAAACCGGTGCCTTGCTCGTGCCACCGGCACTGCCGCAGCACGCCTATGCCGGCCAGGGACTCGGCGGCGACGGCACACTCTCCAATGCCATTCCGGAAACCGTCCAGCAGGGCTATGCGCCGTATATCGGCGTTCGTCTCAGGGAGGACACGTAATGAGCCAGACTCAACACTGTCGGCTCGCCATCACACCGCTCTCGCCGGTGCACATGGGGTCGGGCCAGGACTACGAGCCCACAGGTTATGTCATTGACGACGAAACGCTCTACGAGTTCGACGGTATCGCCGCCTTGCAGGCACTGCCGCAGGCGGAGCGGGACAGGCTCGGGCGTATCCTTGAAGGCCGTCCCAAACCGGACACACTGCGCGAGGTCCAGCGCTTCTTCTACGATAACCGAGCGCGGCTCATCGCCGTGTCCCGCCACCAGGTGCGCGTCAATCGGACGGTGGAGGGGTTCTACGAAGAGCGCGTCGGCCGCATCGCCCAGCACGAGCAGGGCGGCGGTAGGGTGCAGAACCGCCTCGAGATCGAGCGCACCGCCTACAACCCGCCGACCGGCCAGGCCATCCTGCCCGGCAGCGGCCTGAAGGGCGCCATCCGAACCGCCCTGCTCGACGCCAAAAACGGCAACAGCTCG
>JAYEJW010000179.1:0-2856 GCA_034716535.1 Pseudomonadota bacterium | reverse complement strand
ACGCCTGCTCAACCCGGCCGAGCCCGTTTGCCACCTGAGCTACTACGAGGCGGACGCTTTCGCGACATGGGCCGGCAAGCGCCTGCCTTCCGAGGGCGAGTGGGAGCACGCTGCCGTCGGTGCTTCGATCGACGGCAACTTCGTCGATTCCGGGCGGCTGCATCCGGGGCCGGCGCCGGACGGAACGGGGCTCAAGCAGCTCTTCGGTGACCTCTGGGAGTGGACCCGCTCCGCCTATCTGCCGTACCCGGGTTACCGGGCGCCGGAGGGGGCGCTCGGGGAGTACAACGGTAAGTTCATGTGCAGCCAGATGGTCCTGCGCGGCGGGTCCTGCGCCACGTCGAGGGACCATGTGCGCGCCAGCTACCGCAACTTCTTCTACCCCCACGAGCGCTGGCAGTTCAAGGGATTCCGACTCGCGGAGGACGCGGCATGACCGCCCAGATCCACTTCTACGACCTGCACCCCGAGCCGGCGGACATGCGCGCCGAGGTTCTCGACGGCCTGTCCCGGCCCCAGAAGCGTATTTCGCCGAAGTTTTTCTATGACCAGCAGGGCTCCCGCCTCTTCGACGCCATCACGGAGCTGCCGGAGTATTACCCCACGCGCACCGAGATTCGCATTCTCGAGCGCCACGGCGCCGAGATGGCGGAGCTGGTCGGCCGGGAAGCCCTCCTTGTGGAGCTCGGCAGCGGCAGCAGCCTCAAGATCCGCGTGCTCCTGGAGGCCCTGAAGCCGGCGGTTTACATGCCGGTTGATATCTCCCGCAACCATCTGCTCGAATCCGCCCGCGCCCTGGCCAGTAGCTTCCCGGGATTGGAGGTCCATGCGGCCTGTGCAGATTACTCGTCACCCTTCGACCTGCCCGTGGACGTCAACGGAGCCGAGCGGGCGGCCTTTTTTCCCGGGTCGAGTATCGGCAACTTCGATCCAGGGGAGGCGCGACGTTTCCTCGAGCGCATTGGAACCCTGCTCGGTCCCGGCGGGAAGCTGCTGGTGGGCGTAGACCTGATCAAGGACGCGGCGCTCCTGAATGCGGCCTACAACGATGCCCAAGGGGTTACCGCGGACTTCAACCTGAACCTGCTCAAGCGCATCAATCGGGAGCTGGGAGCAGACTTCGACCTGGATGCCTTCCGCCATTGGGCTTACTACAACGACACTGAGAGCCGGGTCGAGATGCACCTCGTCAGCCGCGGGGAGCAGAGGGTCCAGGTCGCGGGGGAGGGGTTCCAGTTCGGTGAAGGGGAATCCATTCACACGGAAAACTCATACAAATACAGTGTCGACGGCTTCCACGCGCTGGCCGGGGACGCAGGATTCGAGCCCGAGCGGCTGTGGACCGATGAGGATGGCCTGTTCAGCGTCCATTGCCTGCGCTTCCGCGGTCAATGACAAGGGGCCTCTACTCCTCTCCCGCCACGCCCCCGATCAACAAATTGTAGCCCTTGATTGTGTACTCAACGGTCTCGATGGCCTGATCGTAGGCCGCATTCAACGATGCGATGCCGCTGCAGCTCCCGGATTCCCAGGCGCGGCGCGCGAGCTCTTCCGCCAGGGCGATGAAGATCCGGCTCTGCTCGTACCGGATCTGGTCCTCGGATGTCCCATAGGTGTGCAGGCCCGTCAGCAGGCGCAGGTCCCCCAGGACCTCTTTGTGATAGGCGCGGTTGTAGAACAGCATGGCGACGGGCCGGTGCTCGCAGGATGCGGCGATCTCCCGCAGGGCGGCGGGGGAGGGGTCGTCGAAGGAGAAGAATGGGCTGTCGCAGGCCTGATGTTGCTGAGCGTGCACGCATCCACACCAGCCAAGTAGCAGGAAGATGGAAACTGCGGCCACTCTCATTCGGTCACCTCTGACGGGGGCGAGGGAGATGCCTCGTTGGGAGAGAGTATAGTCGGGCGCGGGAATGAAACAGTAATGTGCGCCCACCACAATGTAGGGTTTTTCCGAGATTCGATGCATCGCCTACGCTGACAACGCCGGGATGGCATTGGTCGGCGTTTCCCCGACGGCCGCGTGCATTCGCTGTCGCTGTGTCGGGAGGCTGGAACGCGCCGGCGTCCCGGCAAGCTTTTCTAGCGCTCCGACGCGGGGTAGTATTCCCCCCCACAGCTCCCGTCACATCCTTCCCGCCGGCACCGGCGCAGCAGTCCATCCCCATGAACGACACCTCTGCCGATCAAGAGCTCCAGCGCGACATCCAGTTGTACACCGCCCTGCTCGGCGAGGTTCTGCGCGAGCACAGCCGAAAGCGCGTCCTGGTGCTCGTGGAGCGGCTGCGCGACGGTTTCGTGACCCTGCGGGAGCGGGACGACCCGAAGCTGCGGGCCAAGCTCATCAAGCGCATCGACGGGCTCGATCCCCAGACCCTTGGGGAGGTCATCCGCGCCTTCACCATCTACTTCGGCCTGTTGAGCACGGCGGAGGAGGTACACGCCTACCTGGAGCGTATAGATCGCATCAGCGCCGGCGGACCGCTCTGGGTCGGCTCCTTTGACCACACGGTGCGTCAGTTCAAAGGGGACGGGGTCAGCCCCGAGAACTTTCGGAGTCTGTTAGAGCACCTGGTCTATTTGCCGGTGTTCACGGCGCACCCGACGGAGGCCAAGCGACGAACCATCCTGGAGACCTTCAGGCGCATCTTCCTCCTGGCCCAGGATCTGCACAAACGCAAGCTCAACGACGAGGAGCTCGAGGAGAAGCTCCAGGCCATCGTCACCCAGATCCAGATCCTGTGGAAGACGGACGAGGTCAGGGTCCACAAGCCCCAGGTCACTGACGAGGTCCGCCAGGGCCTCTACTTTTTCCGCGAGTCGCTGTTCGCCGCCGTCCCCGAGGTCTACCGCAATCTA
>JAYEJW010000178.1:0-2865 GCA_034716535.1 Pseudomonadota bacterium | reverse complement strand
CCAAGGACTGCCCTGCTGGGAGATTCAGGGCAGTCCTTGGGGATAGCCGGTCAGCTCGATGCGTGATTCGGCCGACCCGGCTGGTTTGAGGATCCTCAGATCCAGGGCTCTGTCGAAGAACTCCCGGTAGACGTCGCGCATATAGGCCTGGAACAGGCTGTGCTGCCCGCCGTCGGTGAGATTCGGATTGCGGGGATCGGCCGGTGCCGCCTCCCGCAGCTCGTCCATGGGAAAGACGATGAAGTGGTTGTGCAGCATGCGGATGCTGGGGACCCCGGGAGAGGTCAGTGGCCATGTGGCGTCCAGGCTTGCCTCGCCCGCCAGCACCAGGGCCTCGGCCGGGTCGGGATACCGCTCGATCATGTACTCGATGATGATCTGGTTCATCCGGTTCCAGACATGCTTTACATCGTCCGGCACCTGCGTGCGGCGCACGGGCCGGCCGAGGGGATTGAGGATCACCTTCGAGGTGTTGTAGATGATGGAGCAGTCGAGCTCGCCGCTGTGTCCCAGCGCCTTGCGGTAGAGCAGCAGGTTTTCCGGGTTCATCAACAGCCCGTTGTTGTGCATCAGATCGTTGAGGTTCTCTGTGCTGTTGAAGAACTCGTTGGGCTTCATGCCCTCCGGGACTTCCAGCGGGATGGGGCGGAAGGGCGTCAGGATCTCACGCGGGCCGGTTTCCATCGGGATACACCTCCGAAGCAAGTCTTAGAGCCGGGTACTGCGGACAGACGGCTATCCTACCCGAACGCTGGACCAGATTATCATCGAGGACGCCCACCTCGACCATGCGCGCGGCCGAAAGGGCGGCAAGGAGCAGTACCTCTCGGGTGCCGCGAACTTCAGTGTTCCCTTATGAATCATTCCGTCTCCGCGTTTATCGGGGTATAGGCAAAGCTGCAGGGGGACGGACTTGCAAAGTTCCTCGGATCGTCGTAATTTCCGCTCGACCTATCAGTATAAGAATTGCTCATAAAATCAGAAGATTAGCGTGTTCTAATGAACTGAAGGGGGCCTCAGCCCTGGGGCATCGTCTTACCTTATCTGGATCTTTTTGGAGAATGAACAGCCATGGTTACCTTTGAAGAACTTCACGAGCAGATTCACGAGGTCACGGAGCTATCGAACGTGTTTCTTTATCTGATCCGGGATCGATCCATGTGTGACACGCAGGTTGCTTGCGATCTGTTTTTCACCTACTCGAAGAAAGTGAAGGAGCATATCGAGCTGGTTGACAAGCAATTGTGCGGGAAACTGATTGCTTACCCGGACCAGGCGGTGAAGAACACGGCCGATCGGTTTCTTTCAGGGTCTGCGGAGATCAAGCACATCTTTTCCGACTATCTGAAGGACTGGTGCTCGGAAAAGAGGAAGGAATTGACCATCCGGAATCACGGCGCGTTCGTCAAGGACACGGAAGAGATGTTTTCACTGGTGTTGGATCGCATACAGCGCGAGACCGAGCATCTGTACCCCCTCATCCGCAAGCTCGAAGACGGAGACAAGCAGGCCGCGTGACTGCAGGCTCCGTCACCGAAGTGTTGGTTTCCTCTGCCTGCCCGCCGGTGTCCAGCCCCCCGGATGCGCGCGTGGACCCTTGGGGGTCTAGCGCCGCGCACTCCCCCGGCGCCGGATTTCGGTTAATCACCGGCCGGGACGGCGTCGGGGGCTGACACAGCCGAAGCATTCCCGTCCTGCCGATCGCCGAACTGCGGCCTCACTCGGCAATTGAGCTGCGTACGAGGATGACCGCAATGAGCATTAGCAGCAGGGCCGCCCAGAGTGCAAGAGAGATCGCAGTGGACTGCTTGGCCCGGGTCCTTTCCAGCCAGGTGCGGGGCTTGACGCCCTTAAACAGAAAGACCGCCTTCGCTGCGAGCAAGACGCACACAAGGTTCACGGCAAGAAGCAGGGCGGCGCCGATTGCCAGTCCCGGCTGACCGCCGCCGAGCAGCATGCCGAGGGTCGCGGTGGGCGGCAGCAGGGCGACGGCCACCATCACCCCGACCAGGGTCGTCGATAGCCCGGTGGTGAGTGAAAGCACTGCCGCAGCACCGGAGGCGAGTGCCAGGGCAACGCTGTCCATGCCCACGTCGGTGCGGGCCATGATCTCCTGGCTGGCCAGGTTGACGGGCCAAATCAAACCGATGATCAGCGAGAGCGCGAGAGCCAGCCCCAGGCCGGCGAGATTCGTCTTCAACGCCTGCCACATGAGCTCCCGATCCCCGAGGGAGGTGCCGAAGGCAAGGGCGATGTTGGGACCCAGCAGGGGGGCGATGACCATGGCCCCGACGACAACCGCGACGTTGTCCTCGGCCAGCCCGATGGCGGCCACAATCGTTGAGAGTAACGTCAGCAGCAGGAAATTGCTGTCCAGCCGCGCCCCCTTTGCAATCTCGCTGTAGAGCTCCTCACGGGTGGCGGCCACCGTCTTGCGTTTCTTTCCCTCTTCGTCGCCATCCTGTTTGGGCCGCGGCAGGGCTGCGTCCACGGGAAGGATGATGATGCGTGCGGTATCCGCAGCGCCGAGCAGGCTCTGCAGGGCATCGACCAGCGCCTGACGCGCGTCGTCGGCGACCAGCATGCGGAAGCTACGCCGGCCGTCCTCATTTTCGACGCCCCACCAGATATCGGTCGCCCCATACTGCTCCGCCATACCTGCGAGGGTGTCCGTGTGAGCGGTGTCTGCAATCACTTCCACGATGCGCATAGTCGATCATTGTTACCTGCGAGGCCCAGGTTTGGAAAGCACAGCGATGTCCTGGTACCTCGTTTCACCTTATTTTGCGGTTTCAGCAAGGCGAGAAGCGGCCAGATGCTAGGCGCGCGACCGCAGGACTAGCCGAAGCTAATTCAAGGGAGCGC
>JAYEJW010000177.1:0-2865 GCA_034716535.1 Pseudomonadota bacterium | reverse complement strand
AAAAAATCAACAAGTTGCGAGATATCCTGTCCCTATTGAACGAGTTTCCATGAAATCTTTAATCATGGGGACATATTGTAACAGGTTGTTTTGACGTGGAAAAGTGACTTTCGATTCAGGCACTAGATACCGCCTGTAATTCAGGACTTATTGCAGTGAGCTGAAAGTTCTGTCCAGTAAGACGCGCTTCCATCCTGTCCGAGATACGGACCTTGGCACCTATCTTCTCCCCTTTTTCGATAATTTCTGACTTCAGTTCGTCAATAGTTTCTCTTGCGCTTAAAGCAAGCTGGATAACCTCCGTATCCTGTAGGTTCATTGGGCTTGGAGCGTTGAACGCAATATTCCCATACGTCATCTCTCTTAGGGTACGATCTATTGCAGACAGCTGCGCTATTTCTGAAGGCTCGTTATCTACGCGCGCTTGCTTTTCCTCCAACTGCTCGCGTATTCGCGCCCTCAACAGCAGAAGTTCCTCCGCATCTGGAACCAATGCTAAGCCTTGCTCAGCAATCATTAAGGCTTCGTCCAACTTTTCTCGCTCTCGCGCTACCCGTGCGATTTCTAACAGCATTTCGGCGCGTCTAGATGCCTCCAATACGTCGTCGGGTATCTCTTCTGGTTCGCCGTCCATTCCGTTTTTGACGAACTCTTCAGAAGGTACACTTATTCGATCATGCGGTGGAGGTGAGTCTGTCGCATTGCGCATAACAAACCAATACTCTAGGAAGACGACAAAGCCGAACGTAAAAAGCGCCACCGTCCACCGTCCAACTATGCGCCATCGTCTCGCCGAATTGCTACCAGTTCCTTGTGACATATTGGGATCGGGATGCTTCCGGTTATCCATGGATCTTCCTTAGCAATGCGTTTCGGCAAGCACTCGTTCGCAAAATGTGGTGGCTGGACGTTCTGGGAGATCAAATATGTTACAAAACACAGGCGTAAAAACTATACGTCCGCCGGTTAGCAAACGCCGAAGCGCACGGCATTCGAGAATAGTTGTCGTCGTTCGACCGATATCGATTCTTGGCCGGTGTCCGCTGCCGGTCCGACCATCCCGGAGAGACTCAAGGAAATATCGACCATCGAACCACTCTTAGCATATGTGATGTCCGTTTTTGGCCGCCCGCGGTCGGGTCGTTGAGGAGCAACTTTGCTGCGGAGGACGCTCACTGTGCAGCTTGTCAGCAGCAGGTTTCTAGTAGGGACATGCTCATCATGCGTGTCCGCCATACCGACCCCCAACGAAATCGGTCCTCATACCGGCTGATCTTTGGGGGCGAATGCTCGAAACCCTACAGCACCTTTTCGGGCGTTTGGGCGAAAATGACATTACTGTGCGCCGGTGACCCCGGCGGTCAGCGTGAAGCGCATGGCCTCCTCCATGCTCATATCCATGGGACGTACCGCGCTGCGCGGCATCAATACCGCATACCCGCCAATCATGTAGCTCATGGGCATGTATACCAGCACGCTGTCGTCTCCCCGATAATCCTCCGGCAGGCGTTCCGGTCCCGCCTGTGTAACGAAGCCGATCATCTGCATGCCGGTCTCTCCAATCGATACCGCCACGACCTGCTGGAACTCATCTTTTCTGGCCGGGGAAAAATAGTCGAAGAAGTCGCGAATGGACCGATACACCGTTTTGATCACGGGCACGTGGTAAAGCACCTGTTCTCCCCAGGCAAACAGCCGCTGCACCACGTAAGCGTGCATCAGCACGCCGACCAGAAACACCACCAGTAGACCTGCAATCGTGCCCATACCTGGCCAGTACAGGTCTTCCGGAAGCACCAGTCGAATTGCGCTACCCAGCGCAGTCTCCGCCGAGACCACCAGCCAGTAGAGGAGATAAAGCGTGAGTACGACCGGCAGGATGGTGATGAGGCCGGTAAGAAAGGTCTTGCTCATGGATTTCAGCATCGAGGATTTCCCCTTGGAAGCGAAAAACCGGGATCATGGGTCTGTATCTGGCTCATGTTCCACTCAGGGCGACCGGCACGTGCTCGACGCACAGGCGCAGAAGTCGGTTCGGGATCTGCGACTCCCAGAAGCGTCGGTTGAAACGATAGACGAATTCATCGATGCATTCCTGGAGCCGATGAGGGCGCACAGCACCTTGAGCGGTATGTGCACTGGCGCTCAGGAACGCCAAGCATCGACCATCTGCGCGGTGTCCTGGTAGATCCGGAAACGGATTATGCGCCCGTCCGCGATCTCCAAGATCTGACAGGAGCGCAACTCGAAATGCTTTGGGTGTCCCTCGAAGTGGCCGCGCTCCCGGCACTCGACATAGGCGCCGTTCTCCGTTTCTGTGCAGGAGAGAACCTCGAAAGACTCCACCCGGTTAATCCCACCGATGATGGAGAAGAAGCGCTTCACCTCATCGAGACCACGATAGAGGCCGAAATGTGGGACCTCTTCGGAGCCGACGAGCTCCCACTCAACTCGAGGGTCTAGTAGGGCGTATATCGCCTCGAGATCGCCGGCGAGGAATGCTTCGTAGAGCTTCTTGGCTACAGCGCAGTTCGGTCTCTCTTGTGGCATACGGCGCTCCTCGTGTGAGGGACTATGGTATAGCTAACGTTTTGGCTAGCCGGCCCAATACCGCGCTGGCACGGCCGTCACTACTTGCACGGAGCTGACCGCGCGGTATTGGGTCGGCGCTAAGCCACTAGTTAGGCGATTCATGTTTCTTCCCCACGTTCCAAGAATAAATGAATCGCGGCTGACAAAGCGTAAGCGTTCAGACCCCGGTGTCGATCTGCCCCCAAAGACATAGTGCACTTTTATCCGGCGGTAGCTGGCAGAACCGGAGCGGGATTACCCCTGCGGCGCTCACGTAAGGTCTCGGCGATGTAC
>JAYEJW010000176.1:0-2866 GCA_034716535.1 Pseudomonadota bacterium | reverse complement strand
CAATAAGTTATCATTTCAGTTCTCCAGCCGCCTTCGGCAGTACATCAACGCCAAACAGCTCCCAGCCTTCCGCAGCCCAGTACACCCGGAGCGACCTTCAGCGTGGATTGCTCAGCCGACCTCGACCGTGCCGTCCTCGCTGATCTTGATCTTGTCGCCGGTCTTGACGGCCTCCATAAACTCGTCGCCGAGCAGATCGATGGTCACGACCTTGCGGTCATTCCAGACAGCATCCATGATCAGACCGCCCGCAGCGATACTATCGATATGCGACGAGAACAGCATGGCCTGGAAGCCCACGCCGAGCTGGTTCATGCCCATGATCGCACCGGCTCCCATCGTGGAACCGACTGTCTGGGGCGTACACATGATTGCGCCGGCCAGATCCTTGCCCTTCAACTCAGCGTTGTTCGCATCCGTGCAGGGCGCAGTTTCCGTGTTGCCTGCGAACATGTTCTCGAAATAGGACGCGGTCGTGTTAAAGGGCTGCTTCGAGACGAGCGCCTCGCCTTCCAGCTCTCCCGGTATCAGGGGACGTCCCTTGAATGTTTTTGCCATGTCTCAATCTCCAGTTGCTTTGATGTGTAGGCGAGCGGATCGTCAGGAACGGATCACCCGTCGATGGTCTCAAGCCTTGATCTTGCCGGTCACGATCGCGTTGACGAGAATCTGGTCCGGGAAGTATCGGATGTTCGAGTAGGACCGCGTCTTGGCGGAGTTCGTGATCCCGCGCACCCGCTCCGAAAAGCCCTTCATGCCTGAGTAGACCACGGCACACATGTTGGTGGCGTTCATCCCGGCCCGGAACATGTTACCCGCGAGTTCCGTCTCTTCCGCGAGGAGGCGGTCGCGCACCTTATTCACGCAGAAAAAATAGACCGGGATGGCCGTCTTCTCCTGACCCGCTTTGTCGAGCGCCTCGAGGATCATCTCACCCCAATGCTTGATCTCGTGGTAGGTGTTGTGGGGGCAGCCGATGAAGGCAGCCGTCGGGGCACCACCCTTGTCCTCCCAGAGGTTCTCGAAGGTGTCGATGATGGCCTGCTGCTCTTTGTCGTCGTAAACGTAGGTCTGGAAGTCCTTCGCCAGCAGGTCGCGCCCCTTCTCCTTGGGCTCTGGCGTGACGCCCTCGACATGGTAGAGCCCGACCGCACCGGATGACGCGGTGGCACTGCCCATCGCTTTCAGCTTGTGAAGGTTGTCGGGCGTCACCTTGCCACCCTCGAAGTACTTGTTGATGCCGGCAACGTAGGGAACGTCCTCCACGCACTTCCGGCCGATCGCCGTGCCAAGCGTGCCCCAGTCCGGCTCCTTCGAGGTTTTCACATCGATCAGCCACTTGGCCTGGCGGCCCTCGTCGGTCATCAGACCAAACTTGGGCGCCTTTCCGAGCATGGCCTGGATCAGGTCCATGCCGGCGCCGTTGCGGTTGGTGCGGATACCGAGGACCGAGTTCCCGTAGTTGACAGCCGAGGACTCCGCCCACGCAACATAGGTGCCCGGCTCCGGGGCGTTACCGACCTCGTCGATGTAGCAGGCGCAGGAGCGGTAATTGAGGTCTGGGGCGCCGAGTTGCGAGTGGATGTAGTCCAGCCTTGTCTGCAGCGGATAGCCTTGATAGATAAGCTTCATCTCCTGCGGATTGTTCTGGACGTTGTACACGTCATAGGGCCGCGGGTTGACGGTGTAGGTGGCGTAGGACTTCAGGCCCACGTCGACGCACTCTTCCAGCATGTCGATCATGGCCCGCATGTATTCCGCACCGATGAACATGTTGCTATGCGGCGCGCCGCCGAGGTCCACGAGCTCTTCGGCGCCGAAGGCGTTGCCGAAATCGACCAGGATTTTCATGAGCTTGGCCTTCTCCTTACCTTCCTTGCCATCCAGGATGGCCTGCTCTTCCCTGGTGAGCTTCATTTTGTGTCGCGTAGCCTGCTCGGCCTTGGAGTCCGCCTTGGATGCACCGGTGAAGGTTGCTTTCATACCGGTCGGCTTGCCGTCCGGCCCCAGGCCCTCCATGTCGCTGGTAACCATCTTGTCCGCAAAATCAGGGACGGCTTTTGAGGTGGCGCCCTTCCCGGCCGGCACCTTGCCAGCGGGCGCTGACTGGCCGGGTGTCGCCGCGTCGGCAAGACGGGGAATGGAAAGCAGTGCCCCTGACGCCGGCACCAATGCCACCCCTTTGACAAAGTCTCTACGTTTCATGTTTCGTCCTCCTTACTTTGGCGAACCAATCTGATTCAATACCTTGACGGGCACCTACGCTGGTGCGAACCGGACATTATTCGCAAACCATATATTAAAATAGATCACCAATACGGTCCTCGCCGACCATTTGGTGCCAAACACCTGCATCAAATCAGCATATTGAAAGCTTTTTTATCAATTAACATACAAGGAGCACGCGCTTCTTGACCTTTTCAAGGGGGGAGGATCACGCGACTCAACCGGTCCGCGAAGCTTTCTGGGTTGTGTGTCGGTACAGGAATAATTTACGCTCTCCAATTGAAAACACAGCGAATGTAAATCGGTTACATGATCTCCACTATCCCTCTTGTTTTGATACGAACAGTGTTGCCGCTGATCCTGGTGGTCGGCCTGCTACCGTCGCTATCGCGGGCCGAACAGCCCATCGCCGATGATCGTGTGCTACTCGTCCACGATGGTGCCACGGTGCGCGAATATAAGGTTCCGGAGCTTGTCACCGCCATCGGACTCACGGAACTGCGGGTAGCGAAAAATCCTCACTTTGGACCGGATCGGGTCTTCGTCGGCTTCGCCTTAGAGCCGCTCTTGAGTCACATCGGGCTGGGCGATGCAGCGGAGTTGCTGCTGGTCTGCGCCGACGGATACCGCCTCCCATTCG
>JAYEJW010000175.1:0-2869 GCA_034716535.1 Pseudomonadota bacterium | reverse complement strand
CCTTCTCGTAGACGGTGGACGTGTAAAAGTTGTTGATCTCGATATAGGACTGGGGCCGAACCGGATGGGCCAGGGGGCCCGCATCCTCGGCGAATTGGCGACTGCGCAGGGCGCGCACGTCGGCGATACGCTTGACCCCAGGTGAGCCCATGTCGGCGGAGAATTCCTGATCACGAAACACGGTGAAGCCCTCTTTGAGGCTCAATTGAAACCAATCGCGGCAGGTGATCCGGTTGCCGGTCCAGTTGTGGAAGTACTCGTGGGCGATCACCCCCTCGATACCCTGGAAATCCTGATCCGTCGCGGTGTCCGGAAGCGCCAGCACGTACTTGGCGTTGAAGACGTTGAGCCCCTTGTTCTCCATGGCGCCCATGTTGAAATGGCTCACCGCCACGATCATGTACACGTCCAGATCGTACTCGCGGCCATAGCGCCCTTCGTCCCAGCGCATGGCCTTCTTGAGTGAGCGCATGGCGTGATCGCACTTGTCGAGGTTCTCGGGTTCCACGTAAATACGCAGGTCTATCTCCCGCCCTGATGCGGTGACGAAGCGATCCTGGACTGCACGCAGGTTCCCTGCCACGAGCGCGAACAGATAGCTGGGCTTGGGGAACGGGTCCTCCCAGCGGGCCAGGTGGCGGCCATCGGCGAGATCCCGGCTCTCTACCGGATTCCCGTTGGACAGCAGCACGGAATAACGCGCCTTGTCCGCCACCATGGTGGTTCTGTAGCGTGCCATGATGTCCGGGCGGTCCAGAAAGTAGGTGATGCGCCTGAATCCCTCGGCCTCGCACTGGGTGCATAGCATGTCGCCGGACAGGTAGAGTCCCTCGAGGGCCGTGTTCTGCGCGGGCTTGACGCAGACCCGGCTCCCGAGGCGGAAACGGTCCGGGACCCGGTGCAAGGTCAAGGATTCCCGGTCGACCCGATACTCGCCGGGGGCGAGGTCGCGACCGTCGATGGCAACGTACTCCAGCTCCAGGCGTTCCCCGCTCAACCGCAAGTCCCCGTCGCCGCGAACCGCCGCCGGGTTTCGACGCAGCTCCAATGCCGCCTCGACCCTGGTTGTGTCCGCATCGAGATCGAAGCGCAGATCGACGCGATCGACGAGGAACTCCGGGGGGCGGTAGTCTTTCAGGTGGACGGCGGTGGGGGTATTGGGGTACATGAAGCTCCTCGGAAGACAGGCTCAGGCGCGGACCGGATGCAGAGAGACTTTGTTGAAGTACAATGAGAATTCCGCGACTGGGACAACACACACCCGGATTCAGCCTCCAAGCGCCCTATCGCCGGACCCGCCGTCATCCAACAAACGCGATGTGATGCTTCGGGTTGGCGCGAGTCCTGTCCGGGGCACTGTTGCAGTGAACGGATCTTCGGGGTCTTATTCCGGGCTGAAGCGCCGTTTTTCAAGGGCTTGACGCGGGCGTCGGTGTTCGCGCCCGTTCCGACCCTACCATCCACAGCCGAGACGGAGAACAGGACACGCGCATGCCGAAAGTCTTGATGTACACCACCATGATCTGCCCCTACTGCGTGCGCGCCAAGCACCTGCTGCAACGCAAAGGCGTCGATTACGAAGAGATCCGCATCGACGGCGATCACGAGCAGATGCGTATCATGACGCAGCGCAGCCGACGTCACACGGTGCCACAGATCTTCATCGACGACTATCATGTCGGCGGCTACGACGATCTAGCGGCCCTCGAGTCCAGAGGCGAGCTCGACCCGCTTCTCGGCCGATGACGAAGCAGGACAACGATCGACGGGATGAAATCCGCCTCGACAAGTGGCTCTGGGCCGCACGCTTCTTCAAGACCCGGCAGCTTGCCATCGAGGCCATCAACGGTGGCAAGGTTCACATCAACGGTCAACGGGCAAAGCCGGGCAAGACGGTCCGGGCGGGGACGCACCTGACCATCCACAAGGGCTCGCTGCAATGGCAGCTCGAGGTTAAGGACGTGTCCAAGCAGCGACGCCCGGCGCCGGAGGCTGCGCTTCTCTACGAAGAAACCGAAGAGAGCCGCCTGCGACGCCAGGAACTGGTGCAACAGCGCCGGGAAAGCGGCGTTCACCCCCAACCAACGAAAGGCAAGCCAACCAAGCGGGACCGCAGAATGATCCAGCGATTCATCCGCGGCTCGGACAGCTGAGCTGGAGCGCGATCTATGGACAACGACATGTTCCGCAGGACCTACCGCTCCATCAACGAGCGGTTCTGCCCGTACGAAAAAAGTATCCTGACCAACAACTGCGACTGCTCTCGGGCGAAGCGCTTCTGCATCGCCGAGCGCGAGGGGGTCCACTGCAACTCCGACGCCGCCCAGACCCAATGCCTGCAGCTCCTTGAGATCATGCGCCAGCAGTCGCGTTTCGCCCTCAAGGCCACCGACGAGGGCACCTCCCTGTCCCACGCCAAGGCCATGCGCATCCAGGTCGGCGGCCTGCGCGGCCTTCACGCGGCCCTCTCGCCGGAGGAGCCCGTTCCCACCAAGATCAAGGATATCTCCGCGATCATCGAAGCTGCACGGGAGCGCTTCGAAGATCTCGAAAAGCTCCCGTTCCAAACCATCATCCAGCAGATTGCCGCCTACAAAGGCCGAAAGCGGTTCCGAAGCTTGCGCTGAGCCTTATCGGAAGGATTTCCGAACAGATGGGCTCTGTTTTCGGATTGTTTCGGAAAGGTAAGAATACGACGCGGCCGCAGCCGGCGTCCTACCCCGCTTCCGGAACCGACAGGAGGTCTTCCACCAACGAGCGCAAGGCGGGGATATCGAGGGGCTTCCTGATGAGGGCGCGGATACCGGCGGCAGACACGCGCTCTTCGGTGACCTGCTCGCTGTAACCCGTGTAAAGGACGACTGGAACG
>JAYEJW010000174.1:0-2871 GCA_034716535.1 Pseudomonadota bacterium | reverse complement strand
GTCTTGTTCAGCACCTCGTAGGCTCCCGCCGGGAAATGGCGCAATCCTGGGCGGACGACCATTTCTTCCCAATGTCGTATCACGACAGGATCAATCTGCCCCAAGTCGCCCAGTACCTGATGGTCAACCGATGTGACCGAAGCCCGACCGATTTACCGCCCGAATGCAAGGACGTGCACCCGCAAATGCGCACCCTTTGTGCTGAATTGTCCAGAAATCTTCGTTCCTACATCCGAACACGCTACCGCAACCGCATGCCCAGGAACACCAAAGACTGGCCTTTGAGTAGGGTCTTTTCCTGGGCCGGTCGCGAGGAGATCGAGTCCAACGATCAAGAGCCTCACCGGATCCTGGCAGACCTGGAACTGCCCCTTTACGTTACCGCGAACCAGAACCTCCTGCTCGAGGACGCACTCTGCCGCCATGGCCCGGAACTGAACGAGGTCTGGGAGCGGCTCGGGCAAGACCGCGAGCAACCATTCTTTTACCCGACGCAAGTCCGTAACCGGGTTCACCATGTATTCGGGGACATGGACCACATCCAGGATATCGTTCTGACCGAGGACGATTATTTCGAGTTCCTGATGTCCGCCTTTCGCGAAGGCGGGCGGGTTCCGTATCGTATCCAATCGACGCTCAGCAGAAGCAGCCTGCTCTTTCTCGGTTTCCGCCTCTACCATTGGGATTTCCGTGTACTTTTCCAGTTCATCAAAGAAATTGGCGGAAGCGCCCTGTTGCAGGGACGCCCACATGTCGCCGTGCAGATCGATCCCGATGACGATTACATCGTGGACCCGGAGCGGGCCAGGCGCTATCTCGAATGCTATTTCGATGAAGACGGCACGGATGAGAAGCCGAAACCAAGGAAGCCAAATCTCCAAATGAGTATCTTTTGGGGCACGCCTGTGGACTTTTTGCGCACTTTGCAAGAGCGGCGTTGACCGGGAAAGGCGTTGTGACCTGCCGAGTAGCACACAATGACGGGACTCCACCAAGGTGTCATGAGTTGAAGACCGATCCGGTTTCCGGTTTTAGAACCGTTTGGTCCCGTCTTTTAGTGTCTCCGCGCTGGAGACACGGAAGCTCATATCCTGTGCAGGAGAGCGACCATGCATAAGCGCGAACGTGTATCAGAGAAACCCGAATTCGGTGCCGAGGGCGCCTCTTCCGACTCGCTGAAAACTGTTGACGACGCGCAAAAAAGCCCCTATTTCGGATCCTGGCCGATCAATGTACCGGAATTGTTCTTCGGCCGGGAGCAGGAAACCGAAGACGTTTTCCATCGCTTGATCGCCAACCGGATATTGGTGCTTTGCGCGGTGTCCGGAGCCGGCAAGACATCGCTCGTGGAGGCGGGATTGATTCCGCGGATGAAGGATGCGGGCTTTCACGTATCTCCAACCATCCGCGTCAATGAACAGCCACCCAAGGACATCTTGACGGCCGATAGTCCGCCCAACCGCTTTTGCTGGAGCGTTATCCGGTCCCTAATGAAGGACTCGCAGGGAAAACCCGCCTCGCATGAAATACCGCTCAAGGTCGATGCCGTATCCGCTTTCACGGACCTCATTGACGCCCTTCCGGACGAAGACGCGCGCAAGCCTTCGCTACTGATCTTCGATCAGTTCGAGGAGATCCTGACCATCGACCCCGAGGATAAGAAGACCAAGGAGCACTTTTTCCAAACCTTGGGGTCCCTGCTGAAAAACCGCAGGCGATGGGCGCTCTTCGTCGTGCAGGAGGAGCTCATTGCCGGGCTCGACCCTTACCGCAAGCACATTCCTACCCAGCTGGCCCATATCTTCCGAATCGACCTCCTGGATGAAAAACATGCCCTGCAGGCCATCCAGGGACCACCGAGAATCTTCGAAGTCGAATTCGAGGATAGCGCTGCACGGTCGTTGACCGGGATGCTCGCGTCCGCCCGCCTTACGGCAAGCACGTCAGCCCGGGATGTACCGCCACTGTACCTCCAGGTCGTCTGCACCGCGATCTGGGAAGCGCGGAACGAAAAATCCCAGAACATCAATGCCGTGGATCTGGATCGTATCAAGGGAGTCGAAGGCGCCCTTGGCCGTTTCTATGCGCAGCGGGTCAAAAAGTGCGCCGACGATGCACCAACCGTCGGCGAGCGGGCCCTACGTCTATGGATCCAAGAGCACCTGATCGGTGGACCAGGCGCGGCGTTCGAGCTTGCAAGCGGCGGGCGGCATTCCCGCCGTCCATTCTATGTGGATGGCACACAGGAGGCGGTCCAGGGACTGCCGACGAGCGTGATCGACGGCCTTGTACATGCACGCCTGTTGACCAGGGAACCGCGCCATGATGGCTGGTTCGTGGAAATAGCGCATAATGGCTTGGTCGAGCCTATTCTCACCAACAACCGGGAGTGGCTGACGGAAGACGGGCTCCCCTTTCCCTACAGCATCGAAGACCTCGAGTTCTGGAAACATGTTGACGAGCAAGACAAGAAGCGATTTCTGTTGCGAGGCGGTGAGGTCAAGCGGGCAATCCGCTGGCGAAAGCTCGAACCGGACCAGCTCACCTCGGATGATGAGCAGTTCATCAGCGAATCCGTCAAGGCGAGGAATTTCAGGCGTCTGATTTACGGGGTGATTGCTGTGATTTTCTTTGGAGCATTCGCCTTCACAAACTCTCTCTTCGACGCCAATCGACAACTTCAGCGTGAAGTAATAGAGCGCGAAAAAGCATATAAAGAACTCGAAAAGGCGCAATCGAGCCTGAAAACCAGCAAGACCAGTTTGGAAAACGCCAACCAACAACTTCAGGATGAAGTAATAGAGCGCGAAAAAGCATATAAAGAGCTTGAACTGGTACAATCGAGCCTGAAGACCAGCAAGGCCGGTTTGG
>JAYEJW010000173.1:0-13996 GCA_034716535.1 Pseudomonadota bacterium | reverse complement strand
CGCAAGGGACGCTAAGAGGGATAAGAATACCCCGTTTTTCTAATGCGTGCCAGTGCATTATCCGGGCATTGAATCCGCTTACGGGCGCGGGACTTGTGAATCGCAGAGCGGAGACCTACCTTTCATGCAGACGGGAAACATCCCCTGGCGTACGCGGCCTCGAGCCGGTGCCAAGAACGTCCGCGGTTTCCCTTCACACCAGACGATCACGGGTAAGGTAGTCCGACAAGTATGCGCCCCGCACAGCTCTTTCGCGTTCTGGACAGGGAGTTCCTCAGCACCTCGGAGGGTCATCACACGCCGGTGATGCTATGGGGCCCGCCCGGGGTAGGAAAATCGCAGATGGTGGCTCAGATCGCCGCGAAACACGGCGCACCGGTCATCGACATCCGATTGTCCCAGATGGAGCCCAGTGACCTTCGCGGCATCCCCTTCCGCGTCGAGGAGCGGGTGGAGTGGGCGATACCGGCCATCCTGCCCGACGCGCGGCGCCACGGGCCCCAAGGGATCCTGTTTCTGGACGAGATCACCTCGGCGCCACCCGCGGTCTCTGCCGCCGCCTACCAGCTCATTCTCGACCGTCGGCTGGGCGAGTACCAAGTGCCGGACCATTGGGCGATCTTCGCCGCCGGCAATCGCCAGGGAGACCGCGGCGTCACCTACACCATGCCCGCGCCGCTCGCCAACCGCTTCTCTCACTTCGAGGTGGAGACTCACCTGGACGACTGGGTCGCCTGGGCCTACACGAACGGCATCGACGAGCGCGTTATAGCCTTTCTGCGCTTCCGCCCCGAGCTCTTGTTCGACTTCGATCCCGCCCACAACCCGGTGGCCTTCCCCTCCCCCCGCTCCTGGGAGTTTGCCCACCGTGGCCTGCGCAAGTTCGAAGACCATCCGCAGTTGCTGCAGGGTACACTCCAGGCCTGCGTGGGACCGGCCGCCGGAATCGAGCTCCACGCCTTCGTCAACAGCCTGGACCAGATGCCCGATCTGGACGCCGTCGTCGCAGGCGCGGACGTTCCGGTCCCAAAGGAGATCGACCTTCAGTATGCCGTTGCCGCGGCCCTGGTGGGAAAAGCGATAAGGGCGCGGGACGACGACAACTCCACCCTGGTGATCGGGAATATCCTGAACTATGCGCGCCGTTTCCCCCAGCGGGAGATGGGGGTCATGCTGGTCTCCGACCTGCACCGGGCCATCGGTAACGAGCTGTTCGAGGTGCCTGCCTTCGCCGACTGGGCTCAGGCCATTTCGGACATCATGCTCTACGAATGACGAGGTTGCCGGAAGCCATGGCGGTGAGTATCGAGGCTATCGAGACCAAGCTCGCGGCGGCACGTACCCGGCTGATCCTCGATAAACCCTTCCTCGGCGCCCTGGTACTGCGCCTGCCCATGCACGCCGCACAGCCTGACTGGTGCCCGACGACGGCCACGGACGCCCGCGCCTTCTATTACAACGCGGACTACATCGACGCCTTGAGCATGGATGAGACCCAGTTCATGCTCGCTCACGAGGCCCTGCATTGCGCCCTGTCCCACTTCGCGCGCCGCCAGCACCGCGTCCGACACAAGTGGGACTTGGCCTGCGACTACGCCATCAATCCCCTGCTCATGGACGACGGACTGAAACCCCCGCCCAACGCCCTTTACATGCCCTTGTACAAGGGAATGACGGCGGAAGAGATCTACCCGCTGATCGACGAAAACGACGACAGCGAGACGCTGGACAAGCACGCCTACGATCGCGAGAACGAGAGCCAGGGAACCGGCAGCGGTCTTCGCGAGAGCAACCTGAACGACAGACCGCCGTCGGAAAAGCCGGAAAAGGGCGAACAGGGCGACGCTGCACCGGCGAAGGCGGCGCAGGACCCGAACGAGGCAGGGATGGGCAACCAGCCACCGCCCCTCACCCCCGACGAGCAGGAAACCCTGAGCGTCCAGTGGCAGCAGCGTATGGCCGGCGCGGCGCAGCAGGCCATGCAGGCGGGCAAGCTCGGCGGGGAGCTGGCGCGGATGATCGATCACCTGCTCCAGCCACAGCTTCCCTGGCGCATGCTGCTGGCCCGTTACATGACCGCCGCGGCACGGGACGACTACAGCTACATGCGCCCGTCCCGCCGCGAAGGGGACTTCATCCTCCCCACCCTGCGCAGCCACCAGCTCGACTTGGTGGTGGCGGTGGACACCTCGGGGTCCATCAAGCGGAGTGAGATGGAGGAGTTCATTGCCGAAATCGATGCCCTCAAGGGCCAGGTACGGGCCCGGGTCACCCTGCTGCCCTGCGACGCCAAGCTGTGCGAGGGTGCCCCCTGGGTCTTCGAGCCATGGGAGGAATTCAAGCGGCCGGAGGAAATCCGCGGGGGCGGAGGCACCAGCTTCCTGCCGGTGTTCGGCTGGATCGAGGGCGCGGGCGTCTTCCCAGACCTGCTGGTCTACTTCACGGACGCGGAAGGCGCTTTCCCCGCCAAGGAGCCCGTCTACCCGGTCATCTGGCTGATCAAGGGCAAGCGGAAGGTCCCCTGGGGACAACGCATTCAGCTGAATTGACCGGATGTCGAGACAGCGCGTCAGAGCGCGCTGGTGAACCCGTTCCAGCCCTTGCTACACTCTGACCTAACCTGCGGAACTCTGGACGCTGGAGGCACTCTCACTCCCACATGAAAACCACGAAGTCTCTGTGGTGGATTCGCCGCTTGGCGCTGATCCTGAGCGCCGTCGTTGTGTGCGTTTCCGCACCTGTACCGCAGGTCAACGGCCAGCAGTTCACGCTTCCCGATTTCGGAAGCTCTGCCGATCTGGTCATGTCCGCTACCGAGGAGCGTCGCCTGGGCAAGGCGTTCATGCAAAGCGTGCGCGCGTCGCTGCCCGTCATCGACGACCCGTTACTCACGGACTACCTGGAAACCCTGGGTAACCGGCTTGTCGCCGCGAGCGGCACGGGATCGGGCAGATACACATTCTTCTTTATCGACGAGTCCACGATCAACGCCTTCGCCGGCCCTGACGGATACATCGGCGTTTTCTCGGGTCTCGTGCTTGCGAGCCAGAGCGAGAGTGAGCTGGCCGCGGTGATGGCTCACGAAATCGCACACGTGACGCAACGGCATCTGATGCGCTCGTTCGAGGACCAGCAGCGCATGAGCCTTCCGGCAACCGCAGCACTCATCGCCGCCGCGATCCTCGGTGCTCAAGTGGATTCGAACCTGGGAGCCGCCGCCCTCGCCGGCATCCAGGCAGCCGCCACCCAACGCCAGATCAACTTCACCCGCGAGAACGAGAAGGAGGCCGACCGGGTCGGCATCTCCACCCTGGCCGCAGCGGATTTCGACCCCTACGCCATGCCCGGCTTCTTCGAGCGACTGTCGAAGGCCAGCCGGACCTATGAGAACAACGCGCCGGAGTTCCTGCGCACGCACCCCGTAACAACCAATCGCATCGCCGACGCCCTGGGCCGCGCGAACGGCTACGGCCACAAGCAGCGTCCGGACGACCTGCGCTTCCACCTGGTCCGCGCCAGACTGCGCGAGATCTCCTACAGCCGCCCCGAAAAGGCAATCGCTCACTTTCGCTCGACCCTGCAGGGCAAGCGTTATCGCGACGAGAGCGCCGAGCACTACGGCTACGCGCTGGCCCTGGCCCGCGACGGGCAGATCGGTTCGGCGAGAGAGCAGACGAACGGGCTGCTCGCCGAGCATCCGAACCAGCCCGAGTTCCTGATTCTCGACGCCCAGCTTGACGTCAAGAGCGGCAAGGGCGCAGATGCGGCACGAAAGCTCAGAACCAACATCGGTCTGCGGCCGTCTAATGTGCCGCTCCGTGTCGCCTACGCCGAGGCACTCATGGCGGCGGGACAGCCTTCGCAGGCGCTGGCGACCTTGGAGGAGGTGGTGCGCCGAAGCCCGGGAAATGCCTTTGTGTACAAGCTCATGTCGGACGCCGCGGGCAAGTCGGGGCGGAAGGCGACGACCCACCGCTACCGCGCGGAATACCATTATGCGCAGGGCGATCTCGAGCCGGCGATCCGTCAACTCGAGATCGCCCTGAAGAAGCCGGGGCTGAGCTTTCACGAAGCGTCAAAGGTTCAGGTCAGGCTCGACGCCTTCAGGGAAGAACAAGAGGAGATCAAGCGCGCACGCTGATGCAGGAGCCGGGAAGCAGTGCCGAGACGAGCGCATAAGCGTCTCTTGAAGAATTGAAAATTGTTTGCAGGGAGCACAGGGTAGGTTAAGCTTGCATTCTGTGCCACATGGGTCCATTGGGGCCGGAACGCGGCTGCGCGCGCGGACGGGGGAGGCGGAACGACCCCGCAGATCGCCTATCGGTGCACGCTTTGGATCGGTACCGGCGACTGCCAGCACAAGAGGCTGGCGGCGAGTAAAGAAAGAACTGACATGCACCAGGAGGTAAGCCGCCGGGCTGAGCGGCTGTCGTTTTCGTTTTCGCCCAGGCAGCGATTGGCGCCCCGATGCGAGCGATCTCGGTTGCGAAGAACCAGGCGAGTGCGCCGGATCGCGCTGCGAGAACGGACGAGTCTTTCTGGCCGGACCCTAATACGGATGCCTCCCTTCGGCGAGATCGGGATCTCGTCGAGGTCATCGACAACAAGGCCGTTTGTCGTAATCCCAACCCCTAACCTCAAATTGTTGCTCGACAGGAGATAGTTCATGATCGACGCAAAACGCAGAATCCTGCTCAAAGGCTCGCTGGCCGCCGGAGCGGTCGGTGTGGCGGTCGGCGCCGGCCTGCTGACACCGCGTGCAGTATTGGCCGCCTGGCCGGAAGCGGCCTTTACGGCGGACAACGTGGATGCCGCCCTCAACGCTTTGCTCGGCACCAACACCCACGAAACCAGCGATACCATCAAGATCAAGGCCCCGGACATCGCCGAGAACGGCGCCGTGGTCCCGGTGACCGTGGAGTCCGATGCGGAAGGCATCGAGTCCATCTCGATCATTGCCGCGGGAAACCAGACCCCGTTGATCGCATCCTTCGACCTCGGGGAAGGCGCGCTGGGCTTCGTCTCCACCCGCATCAAGATGGCCAAGACCGCGGAGGTCGTCGCAGTCGTTAAGGCGGGCGATAAGATCTACAGCTCGGCCAAAGAAGTGAAGGTGACCATCGGCGGCTGCGGCGGCTGATCCTCTTCCATCGCGAATTCGGTTTAAAGGTAGCAGAGAATGGCAAAATCCATCAAAGTACGAGCCAAGGCGAAAGGCGACGTGACCACCGTGAAGGCGCTGATGAGCCACCCGATGGAGACGGGTCTGCGCAAGGACAAGAAGACGGGGGAGGTTATCCCCGCCCACTTCATTCAGGAAGTGGTCTGCAAGTGGAAGGACGCGACCGTGATGACCGCCCTGTGGAGCGGCGGCGTGTCGAAAAACCCTTACCTCTCCTTCAAGTTCAAGGGCGGCGCCAAGGGCGATACCCTGGATCTTGCCTGGACAGACAACAAGGGCGAAAGCGAGACCGCCACCGTCGAGATCAAGTAAGGATGAGGGCCCCGCCTTGGGCGGGGCTTTCTTGTCTCTTCACCAACCTGCCGGCACGATCCTCCAGGATCTTCTCAGAGCGGCCCCAGATACACCTTCGGCTGCCCGTCAGGCCGGTTCCGGAAGCGCTTGTAGGGCCAGATATACTGCTCGGCGCAGATCCTGACGCACTGCTCCACGCCTGCGTTGAGTGCCGTCGCCGCCTCCAGGTCGTCATCGGAATCGATCCCCGCAGGCGCCGGAAGACAGTGGATATCGAAACCCTTTCCCCCGGGCAATCGCTCCGCGAACATGAACACCACCCGCGCGCCGGTCTTGCGCGCAAGGCGAGAGACCAACAGCATCGTAAAGGCCGGAAAGCCGAAGAACGGCGCGAAGACGGCCCCTCGATCCCCCTTCGGCTCTTGATCCGGAAGAATCCCGACGTACTCCCCCCGCTTGAGCGCCTCCATCAGGCGGCGGATACCGAGTGCATTGGTGGGAACCAGCGATGCACCTTTGCGCGCCCTGGACTGAAGGATGACCGAATCCAAGACCGGCTGCGGTTTGTAGAGCGTCGTCGTCGGCCCCAGAGAGGAAAGATAGAGGCCGGCGAGCTCCCAGGCACCGAGATGCGGAGAGAGGACGATCACACCCCGCCCGTCCTCCCTCTGCAGCAGCTCACCGCCCGAGACACGCCGTACCAGAGACAGGACCTCGTCGGCCGGGCGCAGCAACAAGCGCGCGATCTCGAAGTAGGTCTTTCCGTTTTCACGAAGCGAGCGCGCCCGGAAGCTCAACGCTTCTTCGGTCGTCAGCCCGGGCAAGCAGAGCCGAATGTTGATCAGGGCGTTGCGCCGCTGCTTGTTGGGGATCTTGAGTATCCCATAGCTGAAGAGCCGCCCGATATTTTGACTCGTCGACAAAGGGAGGCGGGAAACGGCACGCATGAGGCCGATCAGGAAACGCTCCTTCAGTGTGCTCCCCGTGGATTTTCGAACTGCTTCAGGACTTCCCGCCATCGCCTTGCCCCTCAATGCCTCCCCATACCCTGGTCGGCCCCCGGGGCGCGGCCTCTGGCGGGCCGGGAACATCGCCGACCCACACCGAGCTTCCAAGCGCCCTCGCCACCGGTTAGTATCCGATCATCGGACAACAGAACAACGACACCAACCAGCGAGGGACAAGGGTCATGAGCGAGCCGATTCCAAAGAACCTCTCCCCGCAACAGGCTTGGCAGTTGCTCCAGGACGATCCCCAGGCGATCCTTGTGGATATCCGCTCTACCATGGAATACCTGTTCGTCGGCCACCCCAGCGGATCCGTCCACGTACCCTGGATCGACGAGCCGAATTGGACGATCAATGCCCACTTCGAAACCGAGATCCGCAAGCTGCTCCTGGGCGGCGCCGTGTGCACGGCCGAAAACCCCTGTTCTCCAGTGGTCTTGATCTGCCGCAGCGGGAAACGTTCCCTGGAGGCCGGAAAGGCGCTGCTGCAGGGCGGGCTGCAGAACGTGTTTCACGTCGACGAAGGCTTCGAAGGTGAGCTGGACGAGCGCCACCACCGGAGCACACAAGGCGGCTGGCGCTTTCGCGGACTGCCCTGGGAGCAATGTTGAGGAGCCCTTTACGCCTAGCTGACCGTCGAGCGAAGCGAAGGCTACTCCCGCTCCTCGATCCAGGTCATCTGGATCGCCTCGAGGATTTTCTCGCCCGAGTGCCCCGGATCGTCGTCGAACTCGTCAAGCGCCATCACCCAAGCACGCAGGTCCACGAAGTTGATATAGCGCGGGTCCACGTCCGGATGGGCCTCGTCCAAGGCAATGACGATGTCCAGTGTGTCGGTCCATTTTAGACTCATGCGAATGCTCTCTATCCCGGGGGAATCTTTCCGGCGATCAGCTGCTTAAGTTGGGCTGACCGCTGACCGCTCAATGATGTTCCGACACCATGTTGATGGTGTACTTGGGAATCTCGATGACAAGGTCTTCCTCCCCCACGATGGCCTGACAGCTCAATCGAGAGTCGGGCTCAAGACCCCACGCCTTGTCGAGCATATCCTCTTCGGTCTCGTCCGCCTCGTCCAAGGAATCGAAACCCTCACGAAGGATGACATGACAGGTGGTGCAGGCACAGGACTTCTCGCAGGCGTGCTCGATCTCGATGCCGTTCTTCAAGGCAGCATCGCAGATGCTGATGCCCGGCTCCGCCTCGATCACGGCGCCGTCAGGACAGATCTCCTCGTGCGGTAGAAAGATGAGCTTGGTCATATCATTCGAACTCCTCGACCCGGTGCCCGGCCATGGCGTCCTGGACGCTCTTGTTCATGCGCCGCTCCACGTAAAACCCGCAGGTCGCCTCCAGGTCCTCCGTGGCGGTCTTGATCGCCCCCGGATCCTCGCCGGCGGCCGTTTGCTCCAGTAGCTCGAGGGCGCTGTCCACCCGACGGCGCTCGTCGGCATCCAGCAACTGCTCGCCATCGCTCGCGAGCGCCGCCCGCAGCGCCTCGATCGCGCGTCGCGCCTCAACCTGCTGCTCGCGCAGACGGCGGGCCTCCATGTCTTCGCCTGCATGTGCCATGGAATCGCGCAGCATGTTCTCGATCTCTCCGTCGGTAAGACCGTAGGAGGGCTTCACCTCCACCTGCGCCTTGATACCGCTGCTCTGCTCAACGGCGGTCACGCTGAGCAGCCCGTCCGCGTCCACTTCGAAGGCGACCAGGATGCGCGCCGCACCGGCGACCATGGGCGGGATGCCACGCAGCTCGAAGCGAGCTAGGGAACGACTGTCCTGGACCAGCTCCCGTTCTCCCTGCAGCACGTGCAGCGCCATGGCCGTCTGGCCGTCCTTGAACGTGGTGAACTCCTGGGCCCGCGCCACCGGGATCGTCGTGTTGCGCGGAATGATCTTCTCCACCAGCCCGCCCATGGTCTCCAGTCCGAGGGAGAGGGGGATCACATCGAGCAGAAGCATCTCATCGGCACTCTTGTTGCCCGCGAGCAGGTCCGCCTGCAGTGCCGCCCCGATCGCGACGACCCGGTCCGGATCTATGTCCACCAAAGGCTCGGTTCCAAAGAATCCCGCCACCTGCTCGCGCACCCGGGGCACCCGTGTCGAGCCCCCGACCATGACCACGTCCTTGACCTCCTCGGCGCGCAGGCCGGCATCACGCAAGCTGCGCCGACAAGCGGCGATGGTCCTGGAGATGAGCGGGTCCACGAGCTCGTCGAAGGTGCCCCGAGAGAGCTCACCCTCCCAGGTGGCGCCGCTCGATGTCCCGATACGGAGCGGGACGCTGTTTGCCGTGGTCAATGCCTCCTTGGCGGCACAGGCATCGTGCATGAGACGGCGCAGGACGACGTGGTCGGCGTCGTCTTCGATGCCCGCCTGCGCCATGATCCAATGGGCGACTGTGCGGTCCAGATCGTCGCCCCCGAGTGCGGAATCACCGCCGGTGGCAAGCACCTCGAACACCCCGCGTCGCAGCCGCAGAATGGAGATGTCGAAGGTCCCGCCGCCCAGGTCATAGACCGCGTGGATGCCGTCCACGTCCTTGTCCAGCCCGTAGGCGACCGCCGCCGCAGTGGGCTCGCTCAGGAGCCTGAAGACCTTCAGTCCAGCCAACCGCGCGGCATCCTTGGTGGCTTGGCGCTGCGCGTCGTCGAAGTAGGCCGGCACAGTGATGACCACACCGGTCAGCTCCCCGTCCAGGGCGGACTCCGCCCGCTTGGCCAGCACCTTCAGGATCTCCGCAGAAACCTCAACCGGGCTGACGTCCCCGCGGCAGGTACGGATACGCGGCACGGCGGTGTCGGTCCGGACGAACTCGTAAGGCAGGCGGGAGCCGAGGCGCTTGACGTCCTCGAGCCCACGGCCGATCAGGCGCTTGGAGGACGCGATGCTGTTCAGGGGATCCTCCGTCGCAGCGGACCTCGCCTCCTCGCCCACAACGACGCCCGCTGCGGCGAAACGTACGACGGAAGGCAGAAGGTGCCGTCCCTGGCCGTCCGGCAAGGTCTCGGCCTTGCCGCTACGAACCGTGGCGACCAGGGAATTGGTCGTCCCCAGGTCGATGCCCGCGGCCAGCCGGTGCTGATGCGGAGCCGCCGACCGGCCGGGTTCCGCGATCTGTATTAATGCCATGGGTCCTCCGGGACGGGAGCAGGGAGCGTACTCCCCGGTGCCGACCTATACATGCTCAAACTCAATCGACAGGACGGCTCGCATACGAAGAATCGAGCATCAGAGGGCGTCGTCCAGATCCGCCTCGATCTGCTCGGCTTCCGCCCGGCACTTGTAGACAAACTGCAGCTTGCGCACCAGCTCGCGGACCTCTTCGAGGTCCTCGGCGGACGGGGAATCGAGATGCACCTCGAGCCGCTCGAGCAGCCCTCGCTCCTGAACGGCGAGCTGGTCCAAAACCCCGCCCACGGCCGCGTAGGGATCCGGCCGACCCTTGGCCTGGGCCAACGCCTCGCGCAGCTCCATCTGCTCCATGAGGAATGCCGCGTCTTTCGTCGTCTCGCTCTCCACGCCCGCCACTCCAGTGTGCAGCGATAACAGGTAGCGTGCCCGGGACAGGGGGTCCTTCAACGTATGGAAGGCCTCGTTGATACGGGTGGATGCCTGCATGGAAAGCCGCTTCTCGCGCGCGCCGGCGGCGGCGAAGCGGTCGGGGTGTAGCGCACGCTGTAAGGCCCGGTAGCGCTCGGAAAGCAGTCCGGCGTCTACGCCGTATGCGACGGGAAGGCCGAACAGCTCGAAGAAGTTCTTTGAAAATTCGAGCACGAAGAAGGGATAATGCAGCGCCCCCGAGTCTTCAGACGTTGAAGCTCTCGCCGCAACCGCAGCTGTCCTTGACATTCGGGTTATTGAACTTGAAGCCTTCGTTGATGCCTTCCTTGGTGTAGTCCAGCTCCGTCCCATCGAGATAAAGCAGGCTCTTGGGGTCCACGATCACCTTGACGCCGTGGTCCTCGAACACCTGGTCCTCCGCTTCGACTTCGTCCGCGAATTCGAGAACGTAGGCCATACCGGAGCACCCGGAGGTGCGCACCCCCAAACGGATGCCAACGCCCTTGCCGCGGTTCTCAAGATACGAGCGGACGTGATCGGCTGCCGCCTGCGTCAGCAAAATACTCATGAGTCGACTCCTTGCCTGACGACGGGACCGCGTCTCAGCCGATCCGCTTCTTCTCGAAATCCTGGATTGCGGCCTTGATGGCGTCCTCCGCCAGCACCGAGCAGTGGACCTTCACAGGCGGCAAGGCCAGCTCATCGGCGATCTCCTGGTTCTTGATCTGCTGGGCCTCATCCAGGGTCTTGCCCTTGACCCACTCGGTCAGCAGGCTGCTGGACGCGATGGCAGAACCACAACCGTAGGTCTTGAATCGAGCATCCTCGATGACACCTTCATCATTGACCTTGATCTGCAGCCGCATGACGTCGCCGCAGGCGGGCGCCCCCACCATGCCGGTACCGACGCTGGGGTCGCTGTTGTCCATGGTTCCCACGTTACGCGGGTTCTCGTAGTGGTCCAGTACCTTATCGCTGTACGCCATGATCTTTTACCTCATTCGGGGGTAATCAGCCCCATACGGAAGATCCTGTATGGGGACATCGCCGACTTTCCCGGGCGTTGAATTCAATGTGCCACCCATTGCACGGACTTGAGATCGATGCCGTCCTTGTACATGTCCCACAGCGGTGAGAGCTGACGCAGACGACCGACCTGGTCACGGATCTTATCGACAGCATAGTCCACGTCGTCCCGGGTGGAGAAGCGGCCGAGCGAGAAGCGGATGGAGCTGTGGGCCAACTCATCCTCGCGGCCGAGGGCCCGCAGCACGTAGCTGGGCTCGAGGCTTGCGGAGGTGCAGGCGGAGCCGGAGGACACGGCCAGATCCTTGAGGGCCATGATCAGGGACTCACCCTCGACGAAGGCGAAGCTCACGTTCAGGTTGCCGGCCACGCGATGCTCCTCGTCACCGTTCAGGAATACCTGCTCCATGCCCTTGATTCCCTCCCACAGGCGCTGACGAAGGGCCAGAACGCGCTCGTTCTCCGCCGCCATCTCCTCGCGGGCGATACGGAAGGCCTCGCCCATGCCCACAATCTGGTGGGTCGGCAGCGTACCCGAGCGCATGCCGCGCTCGTGCCCGCCGCCGTGCATCTGGGCCTCCAAACGCACCCGTGGCTTGCGTCGCACGTAGAGGGCGCCTATGCCCTTGGGGCCGTATGTCTTGTGCGCCGAGAAGGACATCAGGTCCACCTTCTGCCGCTCCAGATCAATGGGCACCTTACCGGCGCTCTGGGCTCCGTCGACATGGAACAGGATCTTGCGCGCCCGCGTCATCTCGCCGATCGATTCGATGTCCTGGATCACACCGATCTCGTTGTTGACGTGCATGATGGACACCAGGATGGTGTCATCGCGCAGACTGGCCGAGAGCTTACCGAGATCGATCAGGCCGTTGGGCTCGGGGGCGAGATAGGTGATCTCGAAACCTTCGCGCTCAAGATGACGACAGGTGTCGAGCACCGCCTTGTGCTCGGTCTTGCAGGTGACGATGTGCTTGCCCTTTTTCTTGTAGAAGTGGGCAACGCCCTTGATGGCGAGGTTGTCGGACTCGGTCGCGCCTGAGGTCCAGACGATCTCCTTGGGATCGGCGTTGACGAGCACCGCAACCTGACGGCGGGCCTCGGACACCGCCTCTTCAGCCTCCCATCCGAAGCGATGGGAACGCGAGGCGGGATTCCCGAACCGTCCCTCTTGGGTGAGATAGCTGCACATCTTGTCGGCGACCCTCGGATCGACAGGCGTGGTCGCCGAATAGTCCATGTAGATCGGTAACTTCATCTCAACCTCCGACACTGCGCGAGCGGTACTGCAACGGCTCAGGCACGCACCGAGACGCGGCCTTCCTGCGGGGCGGCCACCCTAACTTCCGGGGAGGGATGCTCTTGACGGTCCGATACCTCACGCACGCCCTTGCGGTCTACGAGGTCCTGGAGACTGATCCGGTTGAGGTACTCGTAGATGCGTTCGCTCAGATCATGCCAGAGGTCGTGGGTCAGGCAGGGGCTATTGTTCTGACAGTTGTGGGCGCCACCGCAGCGCGTGGTATCCACGTTTTCATCCACGGCGGAGATGACCTCCGCAATGTGGATATCCGAGGCGTTCCGAGCCAGATTGTAGCCGCCGCCGGGGCCGCGCACGCTCGTGACCAGGGAGCGTTTACGCAGCCTGGAGAACAGCTGTTCCAAATAGGACAAGGAAATACCCTGTCGTTGCGCGATGTCCGCCAAGGCGATGGGGCCGCCACCATGATGAAGGGCGAGATCGAGCATTGCCGTAACGGCGTAACGGCCTTTGGTTGTTAATCTCACTGAAGAATCGCTCCTGCCTCGACGAATTTAAGCGATTTTATGAAACCAGACTAATTTTGTCAACTATTAGCCTGTCTCGGAAACGGGAAGGTCATGCGCCGAAAGGATATTCGGTCTTCGTGGGGCTAAATATTATGCCGCAGACCGCAACACAATTCCACCTGATGATTGATCAAGGGCTGCGCGCTGTGTCTGTGTCGCGGCCTTCGGGTGGCGATGGTCCGCCCACGTCGGTCGGCTCATCGTTCTCCGCCGCGGAGTGGATCTCGCAGGCTTCCAGATCCGGCAGGTGGTTGAAATGGCCGCTGATCCCCTGCTGCTCCAGGGCCTTCGACACGGCCTCCATGCGCTGGTCCATGAGATGGATATGATCCAGCATGCAGTTGATGGCGTGGGCGACGGGATCGGGGGCGTCTCGCGTGGCACCGTAGGCGTCGAAACCGATGCGCTCCGCGGTAACGGCGCGTCGCTTCTGCTCCGCGTCAGATGCAGCACGCTGGATGACACGGCCGGGAACGCCGACTACGGTGGCGGCCTCCGCCACGGACTTCACGACGACAGCGTTGGAACCGATACGCGCCCCGTCTCCGATTTCGATGGGCCCGAGTACTTTGGCGCCCGCGCCCACAACCACGTCCCGCCCCAGGGTTGGGTGCCGCTTCCCCTTATCCCAGCTTGTTCCGCCCAGCGTAACGCCGTGATAGAGAGTGCAGTCGTCTCCGATGATCGCGGTCTCACCGATGACCACCCCCATGCCGTGGTCGATGAAGAAGCGCCGCCCGATCTGTGCCCCCGGATGGATCTCAATCCCGGTAAACAGGCGCGCGATGTTGGACAGAAACCGCGCGAGCCATCGATACCCGCCGTTCCACAGGGCATGCGACAGCCGGTGCATCATCACTGCGTGGAAACCGGGATAGGTGGTGAAGACCTCGAATCCGTTGCGGGCCGCCGGGTCGCGCGCGAACACGCACTCGATATCTTCTCGCAATCGCTCGAACATCAAGAACTCCCCCGGGGCGCCAACCGCTCGCGGACCGGCCGCCGCCCTATCTTACCCGATGGATCGTCCGCCGACGGCTCACCGGCTTCAAGGCGCAACGCCCTGCGCACCGACCTTGCGGAAGCGGTC
>JAYEJW010000172.1:0-14026 GCA_034716535.1 Pseudomonadota bacterium | reverse complement strand
GATGGTCATGCCCGGGGACAACGTAAAGATGACCGTGCAGCTGATTGCGCCCATCGCCATGGAAGAGGGGCTGCGTTTTGCGGTGCGCGAAGGTGGGCGTACCGTCGGTGCCGGCGTGGTCGCCAAGGTCATCGAGTGACGAGGGGCCGGGTTTCGGGTCGATGAACGCCAAATCGGTCCTTGGCCCCGGTACCTCATCGATTGTTTAGGCCAGTAGCTCAATTGGCAGAGCAGCGGTCTCCAAAACCGCAGGTTGGGGGTTCGATTCCCTCCTGGCCTGCCATTAGTCCATTTACGCACGCTTCGCGTTAACTCATGAATGCACAAGCTGAGGCCGGCGGCACCGGTTTGGATACGGTCAAACTGGTGGCGGCGGCCATTTTGCTGATTGCCGGTATCTACGGCTTCTATCACTTCGACGCCTATTCGACTCTGCTGCGGGTCATTGGCTTGTTGGCGATCGGTGGTGTTGCCGCGGCCGTCGCGCTGCAGACCGAGCAGGGCAGGCGCTTGTGGCAGTTCGCCGGTGATTCCCGCAACGAGGTTCGCAAGGTCGTCTGGCCGACCCGTCAGGAGACGCTCCAAACCACGCTCGTGGTTATCGTGATGGTGCTCATTCTCGGCATTGTTCTGTGGCTGTTCGATACGGTCCTCATGGGAGTCCTGCGTTTTCTGACCGGACAGGGTGGCTGAGGATGGCCATGCGCTGGTACGTGATCCATGCCTACTCGGGCTTCGAGGCGCAGGTAAAGCGTTCGCTGGAAGACCGGATCACGCGGGCAGGCATGGAAGACCTGTTTGGTCCCGTCCTCGTTCCCACGGAAGAAGTGGTAGAGATGCGGGGCGGCCAGCAGCGCAAGAGCGAGCGCAAGTTTTTCCCCGGCTACGTGCTGGTCAACATGGAGATGACCGACGACACATGGCACCTGGTCAAGAGTGTACCCAAGGTGATGGGCTTCATCGGTGGTACAGGTGACAAGCCCGCGCCGATTCCGGACAAACAGGCCGATGCGATTCTGCAAAGGGTCCAGGAAGGCGTCGAGAAACCGCGTCCCAAGGTCCTCTATGAGCCTGGTGAGGTGGTGCGGGTCGTGGATGGCCCCTTCACCGACTTCAACGGTGTCGTCGAAGAGGTGGACTACGAGAAGAGCCGCCTGAAGGTGTCCGTGCTCATCTTCGGCCGTTCGACGCCTGTCGATCTCGAGTTCGGTCAGATCGAAAAGGGCTGAGGAAGAGATAGGTTTAACGAATACTCCGGGCGCGAAGCGCTCGGAGCAGGGGAGCCGGCCTAAGAGCCTGGCGCTTGCACCCACAGGAGAAAGCGATATGGCAAAGAAGATCTCAGCTTACATCAAGCTGCAAGTCAAGGCCGGCGAGGCGAATCCGAGTCCGCCGGTCGGCCCCGCGCTCGGCCAACACGGCGTCAACATCATGGAGTTCTGCAAGGCGTTCAACGCCAAGACGCAGAGCGTCGAGAAAGGACTACCGATCCCCGTGGTTATCACGGTGTACGCGGATCGCAGCTTTACCTTCATTACCAAGACGCCACCGGCCTCCGTGTTGCTGAAGAAGGCGGCCGGTATTCCGAAAGGCAGCAGCACTCCGAATACAAGCAAGGTCGGTACGGTCACGCGTGCCCAGCTCGAAGAGATTGCGAATACGAAGATGCCCGATCTGTCTGCGGCGGATATGGATGCGGCGGTACGCACCATCGCCGGCAGTGCACGTGCCATGGGGCTTAACGTGGAGGGTGTCGAATAATGGCGAAGCTATCGAAAAGGACACGGATGATCCGTGAGAAAGTCGAGACGGGCAAGCTCTACGGTGCGGAGGAGGCCTTCGTTCTGCTCAAAGAGCTGTCCGCGGTGAAATTTACGGAGAACGTGGATGTCGCCGTCAATCTCGGTGTCGATCCGCGTAAGTCCGATCAGGTGGTGCGCGGTGCAACGGTGTTGCCCCACGGCATCGGAAAGCAGGTCCGCGTCGCGGTATTCGCTCAGGGCGCCAATGCCGAGGCCGCTACCGAGGCTGGTGCAGATCGGGTCGGCATGGAGGACCTCGCCGAAGAGGTCAAGGCGGGGAAGCTGGATTTCGACGTTGTGATCGCCTCCCCCGATGCCATGCGCGTGGTCGGACAGCTGGGCAAGATCCTCGGACCGCGCGGTCTGATGCCCAACCCCAAGGTAGGGACCGTAACGCCGAACGTGGCCGCCGCGGTGACCAACGCCAAGGCAGGACAGGTACGCTATCGCACGGACAAGGGGGGCATTATCCATTGCCCGCTCGGGAAGGCGGATTTCGAGCCGGTCGCCCTGCGCGAGAATCTGGAGGCGCTGCTCGGAAACCTGATGAAGGCGAAGCCGAGCGCCGCAAAGGGCATCTATATGTGCAAGGTTACGGTCTCGACCACGATGGGACCCGGGCTTGCGATCGATCATTCCGCGCTGTCTTTCTAGGGAAACATTTTGGTACAGGTGCCGTCGTTGGCGGCGGCTGTACTCTCATAGAATCTTTGGGGCGCCGGCAAGTCTTGTCGGAGGCCGTCAAAGACCGCAGGCGTCCAGGCACCGCCCAGGGTGGGCGGTTCCGGGGCTTAATTCGCAAGGGCCTGCGCAGACGGTGCTCCCGAATCGGGTCTAGCCCTGGTGACGGTGCACGAGGCAAGTGCCTGAAACTCGCGTCGGAACACGCGAGTCTTCGGGTGGTAGTCGGCTGGCCGGGCATGGTGTCCCGGACAACCGTAATCAGGAGGTGACGACTTTGGCTCTCAGTTTTGCCCAAAAAGAAGCGATCGTCGCCGAGGTCGCGGAGGTCGCCAAGAGCGCCTATTCGGCCATTGGTGCCGAATACCGGGGCTTGACCGTGGAGGAGATGGGCGCCCTGCGCGTGGAAGCGCGTAAGGCGGGCGTCTATGTCCGAGTGGTCAAGAACACCTTGGCGAAACGTGCGATCGAGAACACGGATTTCGCCTGCATGCAGGAAGGACTCAAGGGCCCCTTGGTCCTCGCCTTCTCGCAGGAGGATCCGGGCTCTGCAGCGCGCGTCGCCGAGGCATTCGCGAAGACGCACGACAAGTTCCAGGTCAAGCTGGTCTCTATCGGAGGCAAATTGCTCGATAGCTCGGAGCTTGGCGTGTTGGCGAAGATGCCGACCTATGATGAGGCGATCAGCCAGTTGATGGCCGTGATGAAGGCGCCGGTGCAAAAGCTCGCGAGCACGCTCAATGAGGTGCCGAGCAAGCTCGTGCGCACCGTCGCCGCGGTCCGCGATGCCAAAGAGGCGGCGTAGCCGGCAAGGCATTTACCCAAAAGATTTTCGATTTAGGAGAAACCAATGGCCGTATCGAAAGACGAAATCCTGGAAGCCATCGCCAACATGACCGTAATGGAGGTCGTGGAGCTGATCAGTGCGATGGAAGAGAAGTTCGGGGTGACGGCTGCGGCAGCAGTAGCCGCTGCTCCGGTGGCCGGCGCTGCCGGCGAGGCTGCCGAGGCGGAAGAAAAGACCGAGTTCGACGTGGTGCTTGCCTCGTTCGGCGCCAACAAGGTGTCCGTGATCAAGACGGTGCGCGCACTGACGGGCCTGGGCTTGAAGGAGGCGAAGGAGGCCGTGGAAGGCGCTCCCAACACCATCAAGGAAGGGGTCTCGAAGGATGAAGCCGAAGAGGCGAAAAAGAAGCTGGAAGAGGCTGGCGCGACGGTGGAAGTCAAATAGGGCGCCGTTGCGTCGCTCTGCTTTCAGCGCAGAGAAGAGGCTGGCGGTTTCCGGCCGCCGGCCTTTTCCCATTTGTATAGCGGTCCGAGCTCCCCAAGCCGGTCGTGGCCCAGGCAGCAACGCGGCGCGTTGAGGGCATCGCCGGGGCGCTCCGGGCGTAGCGTACGCGACGCCCAGGGAAATCTCCAAGCATTTTGAGGGAAGGCAGTATGGCCTATTCGTTCACCGAGAAAAAGCGCATTCGCAAAGACTTCGGAAAGCGTCCCAGCATCCTGGACGTACCCTTCCTGCTCGCAACCCAGATCGATTCCTACCGGGATTTCCTGCAAGAGGATGCGAGACCCGTCGAGCGTGGCGAGGTCGGTCTGCACGCGGCATTCAAGACGGTGTTTCCCATCGCGAGCTATTCGGGTAACGCGGTCCTGGAATACGTGAGCTATCGTCTCGGGGAGCCGCCGTTCGACGTGCGCGAGTGCCATCTGCGGGGCGCTACCTACGCGGCGCCACTGCGCGTGCTCTTGCGTCTGGTGATTTACGACAAGGAGGCGCCGGCCGGCTCGAAGGTGGTCAAGGACATCAAGGAGCAGGAGGTCTACATGGGCGAGCTTCCGCTCATGACCGAGACCGGAACCTTCATCATCAACGGCACAGAGCGGGTTATCGTCTCCCAGTTGCACCGTTCGCCGGGCGTCTTTTTCGATCACGACAAGGGCAAGACCCACTCCTCGGGAAAGCTGCTGTTCTCCGCGCGCGTCATTCCCTACCGTGGATCCTGGCTGGATTTCGAGTTCGATCCCAAGGACAACGTCTTCGTGCGAATCGACCGCCGGCGCAAGCTGCCTGCGACGGTTCTGCTGCGTGCCCTGGGTTATACGTCCGAGCAGATCCTGGAACGTTTTTTCGACACCGACACCTTCCACCTCGGAACGGACGGTATCGAGCTTGAGCTCGTGCCGGAGCGGCTGCGCGGCGAGACCGTGGGCTTCGACGTCACCGTCGGCGACGAGGTCCTGCTGGAATCCGGCCGCCGGGTGACGGCGCGCCATATTCGCGAGCTGCAGAAGGCCGGTGTCGAACGCCTCGCCGTACCGCCTGAATTCCTCGCCGGGCGCACCCTTGCGCGCACCCTGGTCGATACGGACAGCGGGGAGGTCCTGGCAGAGGCGAACGCGGAGATCACCGAAGAGCTGCTCGATCTCATGCGCGAGAAGCAGGTCGCGCGCTTCGAGACACTGTTCGTGAACGATCTCGATCAGGGTCCGTACATGTCGGAGACCCTGCGCATCGACGGCACCACCAATGCGCTGGAGGCGCAGGTCGAGATCTACCGCATGATGCGCCCCGGGGAGCCGCCCACCAAGGAGGCCGCACAAAACCTATTTCATAACCTGTTCTTCGCCGCGGACCGCTACGACCTGTCTGCGGTCGGCCGCATGAAGTTCAACCGCCGCCTTGCCCGAGACTCGGAGGACGGCCCCGGCATCCTGTACGACGGCTGCTACTTCGGTGCCCGCGGTGATGAGGTGTCCAAGAAGCTCTACGAGGAGGTAGGAGACAGCTCCGATATTATCGACGCACTCAATGTGCTTGTGGAGCTGCGTAACGGGCGTGGGACGGTGGATGACATCGATCACCTCGGAAACCGCCGTATCCGGTGCGTGGGCGAGATGGCCGAGAACCAGTTCCGCGTCGGCTTGGTCCGGGTGGAACGTGCCGTGAAGGAGCGGCTCTCGCTGGCCGAGTCCGAAGGCCTCATGCCCCAGGAGCTCATCAACGCCAAACCGGTATCGGCGGCGATCAAGGAGTTCTTCGGCTCCAGCCAGTTGTCCCAGTTCATGGACCAGAACAATCCGTTGTCGGAGGTTACCCACAAGCGCCGCGTCTCTGCCCTCGGGCCGGGGGGGTTGGCGCGGGAGCGGGCGGGCTTCGAGGTCCGCGACGTGCACCCCACCCATTACGGTCGTGTCTGCCCCATCGAGACCCCGGAGGGCCCCAACATCGGCCTGATCAATTCCTTGGCGGTCTATTCGCGTACCAACAAGTACGGGTTCCTCGAGACCCCCTATAGGAAGGTCGAGCAGGGGTGTGTCACCGACCAGATCGACTACCTCTCCGCGATCGAGGAGGGCAATTACGTCATCGCTCAGGCGAACGCATCGCTCGATGAAGCGGGGCGTCTGGTGGACGCGCTGGTTTCCTGTCGGCACCAAAACGAGTTCACGCTCAAGGCGCCGGACGAGGTCCAGTACATGGACGTCTCGCCACGTCAGATCGTCTCGGTTGCGGCCTCGCTCATTCCCTTCCTGGAGCATGACGATGCGAACCGGGCCTTGATGGGCTCCAACATGCAGCGCCAGGCGGTGCCTACCCTGCGCGCCGAGAAGCCTCTGGTCGGGACCGGGATGGAGCGCGTGGTGGCCGTTGACTCGGGCGTCACCGTGGTGGCCCGACGCGGTGGCGTCGTGGAGTCGGTAGACGCCGCCCGCATCGTGGTACGGGTCAACGACGACGAGGCCGTACCGGGCGTGCCGGGCGTGGATATCTACAACCTCACCAAGTACACCCGCTCGAACCAGAATACCTGCATCAACCAGCGTCCCCTGGTGTCGCCCGACGACGCCATCGAGCGCGGCGACGTCCTGGCCGACGGCCCGTCCACGGACACGGGTGAGCTGGCGCTGGGTCAGAATCTGCGTGTGGCCTTCATGCCCTGGAACGGCTACAACTTCGAGGATTCCATCCTCATCTCAGAGCGCGTGGTGCAGGAGGACCGCTTCACGAGCATCCATATCGAGGAGCTCACCTGCCTGGCTCGCGACACCAAGCTGGGTCCCGAGGAGATCTCAGGCGATATCCCCAACGTGGGTGAGTCGGCGCTGTCCAAGCTCGATGAGTCCGGCATCGTCTACGTCGGCGCGGAGGTGCGTGACGGCGACATCCTGGTGGGCAAGGTGACGCCCAAGGGCGAGACCCAGCTCACGCCCGAAGAAAAGCTCCTGCGGGCGATCTTCGGGGAAAAGGCGTCGGATGTTAAGGATACCTCGTTGCGCCTGCCCTCCGGTATGGCCGGTACTGTGGTGGACGTGCAGGTATTCACCCGCGACGGCGTGGAAAAGGACAAGCGGGCGCTGCAGATCGAGGAACAGGAGCTTGAGCGCGTGCGCAAGGATCTGGCCGATCAGGCGCGCATCATGGAGAACGACACCTTCCAGCGCGTGGAGAAGATGCTGGTGGGCAAGGTGGCGGATGGCGGTCCCCAGGGACTCAAGGCTGGGGCCAAGATCACCAAGACCTATCTGCATGAGCTGGCCGCGCAGGGCGGCAAGGACAAATGGCTGGAGATCCGCTTGCGGAGCGAGGAGGCCGCAAGCCGATTGGAGGCGGTTGCCAACCAGATCAGCCAGCAGCGCGAGGAGTTCCGCGAGCGCTTCGAGGTGAAGAAACGCAAGATCACAAGCGGCGACGATCTGGCACCCGGCGTGCTCAAGATGGTCAAGGTCTACGTGGCCGTCAAGCGCCGTGTCCAACCCGGCGACAAGATGGCGGGCCGTCACGGGAACAAAGGCGTGATTTCCATGATCGTACCGGCGGAGGACATGCCTTTCTCCGCCGACGGCGAGCCCGTGGACATCGTCCTCAATCCCCTGGGCGTGCCTTCGCGCATGAACGTCGGCCAGGTTCTGGAGACCCACCTGGGCTGGGCCGCAAACGGTCTGGGAATCAAGATCGGCGAAATGCTGCGTGCCAAGGACGCGGTGGAGGGTTTACGCGGATTCCTGGAGCAGGTCTACAACTCCAGCGGTAAACCCGAGGACCTGGCAAGCCTGAGCGACGAAGAGATCGTCGAGCTTGGGAGAAACCTGACCAAGGGGGTGCCTCTGGCCACGCCGGTGTTCGACGGCGCTTCGGAAGATGAGATACGCGCCATGCTGCGGTTGGCGGATCGAGACAAGAGCGACCAAGGCATCCCCAGCGGTCAGACGATTCTCTACGACGGCCGCACGGGTGATCCGTTCGAGCGGCCCGTGACCGTGGGCTACATGTACATGCTCAAGCTCAACCACCTGGTGGACGACAAGATGCACGCCCGCTCCACCGGTCCCTATAGCCTGGTTACCCAGCAGCCCTTGGGCGGCAAGGCCCAATTCGGCGGCCAACGATTCGGTGAGATGGAGGTGTGGGCATTGGAGGCCTACGGTGCGTCCTACACCCTCCAGGAGATGCTCACCGTCAAGTCCGACGACGTCAACGGTCGTACCCGCATGTACAAGAACATCGTGGACGGCGATCACCGCATGGAGGCCGGAATGCCCGAGTCCTTCAATGTGCTCGTGAAGGAGATCCGCTCGCTGGGCATCAACATCGAGCTGGAACAGGACTGATCTAGGTAGGAGCGGCGCCCCCGCCGCGATCCTCAGTTGTTGATCGGCCCGGGGGCGGGCCTCCTACGGCAAGACAGGAGATATCGAGTTGAAAGATCTTCTCAAGATTCTCAAGCAGCAGGGCCAGGCGCTGGAGTTCGACGCCATCAAGATCGGCTTGGCGTCGCCGGCCGTTATCCGTTCCTGGTCGTACGGTGAGGTCAAGAAGCCGGAGACCATCAATTACCGGACCTTCAAGCCCGAGCGCGACGGTCTGTTCTGCGCCAAGATCTTCGGGCCTATCAACGACTACGAGTGCCTGTGCGGTAAATACAAACGCCTCAAGCACCGCGGTGTGGTGTGCGAGAAGTGCGGCGTGGAAGTGACCCTGGCCAAGGTTCGCCGCGAGCGTATGGGCCATATCGATCTCGCCAGCCCCGTGGCCCACATCTGGTTCCTGAAATCGTTGCCTTCGCGCATCGGGCTGCTGCTGGATATGACGTTGCGCGACATCGAGCGCATCCTCTATTTCGAGTCCTTCGTGGTCGTCGACCCCGGCATGACCCCGCTCGAGCGCGGGCAATTGCTCACCGACGAGCAGTACCTGGAGGCCCTGGAGGAGAACGGCGATGAGTTCGACGCCCGCATGGGCGCGGAGGCGGTCTACGAGCTACTGCGCACCATGGACTTGCCGGCGGAGGTCCGGCGCATGCGTGAGGATATCGAAGGTACGAACTCAGAGACGAAGATCAAGAAGCTCACCAAGCGGCTGAAGCTGGCGGAGTCCCTCCAGGAGTCGGGCAATCGTCCGGAATGGATGATCCTCACCGTGCTGCCGGTGCTGCCGCCGGAGCTGCGTCCGCTTGTGCCCCTGGACGGCGGGCGCTTCGCCACCTCGGACCTGAACGACCTCTACCGGCGCGTGATCAACCGCAACAACCGTCTCAAGCGGCTGCTGGATCTCGTCGCCCCGGACATCATCGTGCGCAACGAGAAGCGCATGCTCCAGGAGTCTGTGGACGCCCTGCTGGACAACGGCCGTCGCGGTCGCGCCATCACCGGCACCAACAAGCGTCCGCTCAAGTCCCTCGCCGACATGATCAAGGGCAAGCAGGGGCGTTTTCGACAGAACCTGCTCGGCAAGCGGGTGGATTACTCGGGCCGGTCCGTCATCGTGGTCGGCCCGACCCTGAAGCTTCACCAATGCGGTCTGCCCAAGCGCATGGCGCTCGAGCTGTTCAAGCCGTTCATCTTCAGCAAGCTGCAGCTTCGGGGACTCGCGACCACCATTAAGGCGGCCAAGAAGATGGTGGAGCGCGGCACGGCCGAGGTTTGGGACATCCTCGAGGAGGTCATCCGCGAGCACCCGGTGATGCTCAACCGGGCGCCAACCCTGCATCGGTTGGGTATTCAGAGCTTCGAGCCGGTGCTCATCGAAGGCAAGGCGATCCAGCTTCACCCTCTGGTCTGTACCGCCTTCAACGCCGATTTCGACGGCGACCAGATGGCCGTCCACGTGCCGCTTTCGCTGGAGGCGCAGCTCGAGGCGCGGGCGCTCATGATGGCGTCCAACAACATTCTCTCCCCGGCCAACGGCGAGCCCATCATCGTGCCGTCCCAGGACGTAGTTCTGGGTTTGTACTATATGACGCGCGAGCGGGTCGGCGCCCGCGGGGAGGGCAGCGCCTATTCGGGTATCGACGAGGCGCGCCGCGCCTACGAGTCGGGCAAGGCGGATCTGCATGCCCGTGTCAAGGTGCGCATCCGCGAAGTCGTGGCCAAGGAGGATGGCGAGCGCGAGGAGCGCGTCAGCATTAAGGACACCACCCTCGGTCGCGCGCTTGTCTTTGCGATCGTGCCGGATGGACTGCCCTTCGATCTCGTGAATCAGGCGATGGGCAAGAAGCAGATCTCGCGTCTGATCAACATCAGTTACCGCGTGCTCGGACTCAAGGCAACCGTGGTCTTCGCGGACCAGATCATGTATCTGGGCTTCCGCATGGCCACCCGAGCCGGTGCCTCCATCGGGCTCGAGGACATGGCAGTGCCCGAGCAGAAGGCGGAGATCCTGGCTCGCGCCGAGGCGGAGGTAAAAGAGATCGAGGAACAATATGCCTCGGGTCTGGTTACCAACGGCGAGCGCTACAACAAGGTCGTGGACATCTGGTCCCATACCAACGACCAGGTGGCCAAGGCCATGATGGGCAAGCTCGGCAAGGAGACCGTCATCGACCGAGACGGCAACGAGGTCAAGCAGGACTCCTTCAACTCCATCTACATGATGGCCGACTCGGGTGCCCGCGGTTCTGCAGCCCAGATTCGGCAGCTCGCGGGCATGCGCGGCCTGATGGCCAAGCCCGACGGCTCCATCATCGAGACGCCGATCACCGCGAACTTCCGTGAGGGTCTGAACGTCATCCAGTACTTCATCTCCACCCACGGTGCGCGCAAGGGCCTTGCCGATACGGCACTGAAGACCGCCAACTCGGGATATCTGACCCGGCGCCTGGTGGACGTCGCCCAGGACATGGTGGTGTTGGAGGAAGATTGCGGCACGGAGGAAGGCCTGCTGATGACGCCCATCATCGAGGGTGGCGACGTGGTCGAGCCCCTGCGCGAGCGCATCCTCGGCCGTGTAACGGCGGTTGACGTTTACCGTCCCGGCACGGACGAAATCGTCTGCGCCGCCGGCACCTTGCTCGACGAGGGTTGGGTCAGCAACTTCGAGGGTGTCGGCATCGATCAGCTGCGGGTGCGCTCCCCGATCACCTGCGAGGCTGGCCATGGCGTCTGCGCCCAGTGTTACGGCCGCGACCTGGCACGCGGGCACCGGGTCGGCATGGGCGAAGCGGTCGGCGTTATCGCTGCTCAGTCCATCGGCGAGCCGGGAACCCAGCTCACCATGCGGACCTTCCACATCGGCGGCGCCGCGTCGCGGGCGGCGGCGGTCAACAGTATCGAGATCAAGTCCGCCGGCTCGGTACGGCTGCACAACATCAAGACGGTCCGGCACGCGAGCGGCAATCTGGTGGCGGTCTCCCGCTCCGGCGAGCTCACCGTGGTGGACGAAATGGGCCTGGAGAAGGAGCGTTACAAGGTGCCCTACGGCGCCACGCTGCGCGTCGGCGATGGCGACGAGGTCAAGGGCGGTCTGGTCGTGGCCACCTGGGATCCCCACACCCACCCGGTCATCACCGAGGTGGCCGGTCGGCTGCGCTTCGATGACTTCATCCAGGGCGTGACCGTCGAAAGCAAGACCGACGAGGTCACGGGACTGACCTCTTTGGAGGTCATAGATCCAAAGCAGCGCCCGGCGCAGGGCAAAGACCTGCGGCCCATGGTGAAGCTGCTCGACGAGAACGAGCAGGAGCTCAACATCGCAGGCACGGACATGGCCGCGCGTTACTTTCTGCCGGCGGGTGCCATCGTGAGTGTGGCCGACGGGGCGGAGGTCGGCGTCGGCGACGTGCTGGCGCGCATTCCCCAGGAGTCGAGCAAGACCCGCGACATCACGGGCGGTCTGCCGCGCGTGGCCGACCTCTTCGAGGCCCGTAAGCCGAAGGAGCCCGCGTTGTTGGCGGAGGCCTCCGGTACCGTGAGCTTCGGCAAGGATACCAAGGGCAAGCAGCGGCTCGTCATTACGATGGACGACGGTGAGGCGGTGGAAGAGCTCATCCCCAAATGGCGTCACGTCAATGTGTTCGAGGGGGAGCGAGTGGAGCGGGGGGAGATGATTGCCGACGGCGAGCTCAATTCCCACGACATTCTGCGTCTCAAGGGTGTGACGGCCCTGGCGGAGTATCTGGTCAAGGAGATCCAGGACGTCTACCGCCTGCAAGGCGTGAAGATCAACGACAAGCATATCGAGGTGATCGTGCGTCAGATGCTGCGCAAGGTCGAGATCACCAGCTCCGGAGACACGAGGCTGCTGCGCGGGGAGCAGGCCGATCACGCCGCGGTTCTCGCCGAGAACGCGCGGGTGACGGCCGACGGCAAGCATCCCGCACTGTTCCAGCCGCTGCTGTTGGGCATCACGAAGGCGTCGCTCGCGACCGAGTCCTTCATCTCCGCGGCCTCGTTCCAGGAGACCACAAGGGTTCTCACGGAGGCGGCGGTGCGGGGATCCACGGACCACCTCAACGGGCTCAAGGAAAACGTCATCGTGGGCCGGCTCATCCCGGCGGGGACTGGGCTTGCGTACCACAACGAGCGTCGCCGCAAGCGCCAGGCGGAGCAGGAGCTGGAGGCCGAGACCCAAGGCAAGGTGGAGATGGCTGCCGAAGAGCTGGAAGAGGCCTTCAAGCAGGCCCTCAACACCTCAGAGGCAGGATAGGCAGGGGTACCTTCCTTGGTGGGGGCGCCGCACGGACTTGCGATGGATCGCTGTTGACACCGAATCCCCCCATCCTTATACTGCCGCGTCTTAGTTCAGCCGGCATTATTGCCGGCTTGATTATTTCCCGGACCGGGTGAGTCATTGCCCGGGCACCGTCTAGGTCAACCGCGAGAGGCGTAACACCGTCGCCGCTGAGGCGGTTCGGCGGCGACGGCGCGTTTGACTCTTGGTTTTGTCGCGTGGAAGGCGCAGGGGCGCCGCTGGAGAGCGTTTGCATGGCAACAATCAACCAACTGGTACGCAAACCGCGTAAGCGCAAGGTGGCGAAAAGCAACGTACCGGCGCTGGAGGCCTGTCCGCAGAAGCGGGGTGTCTGCACGCGCGTGTACACCACGACGCCGAAAAAGCCCAACTCGGCCTTGCGCAAGGTTGCCCGCGTACGCTTGACCAACGGCTACGAGGTCTCCTCCTACATCGGTGGCGAGGGGCACAATCTGCAGGAGCATTCCGTGGTCCTCATCCGCGGCGGGCGCGTAAAAGACCTGCCGGGTGTGCGCTATCACACGGTCCGCGGCACCCTGGATACCTCAGGCGTCGAGAAGCGTCGCCAAGGACGATCCAAATACGGGGCCAAGCGGCCGAAAAGCTGAGTATCAGTAAGTTCTAAGGTTCGGAGCCTTCAGTCATGCCGAGAAGACGCGTAGTCGCCCGTCGCCAAGTCTTGCCAGATCCCAAATTCGGGAGCGACCTGCTTGCCAAGTTCATCAACATGCTCATGGAAGACGGCAAAAAGTCGGTCGCCGAAAGCATCATCTACGGCGCGTTGGATCAGGTGGCGGACAAGAAGGGCGGGGATCCGTTGGACCTGCTCGGTCAGGCCATGGAGAATGTGCGCCCGGTGGTGGAGGTCAAGTCCCGCCGAGTCGGCGGCGCCACCTATCAGGTGCCCGTAGAGGTGCGTCCGACGCGGCGGAACTCGCTTGCCATGCGCTGGCTCATCGATGCGGCGCGCAAACGCTCTGAGAAGTCCATGGCGCTGCGCCTCGGGGGCGAACTGATGGACGCGGCCGACTCCCGCGGTGCCGCGGTGAAAAGGAAGGAAGATACCCACCGGATGGCGGAGGCCAACAAGGCCTTCTCCCACTATCGCTGGTGAGATTTCTGACCGGTTCTCCAGTTATTCAGGGCGGATAAAGTCGTGGCACGTAGTACACCAATCGATCGGTACCGAAATCTCGGCATCATGGCGCACATCGATGCCGGAAAGACCACTACTACCGAGCGTATCCTGTTTTATACCGGGGTCTCGCACAAGATCGGCGAGGTGCACGATGGCGCCGCCACCATGGACTGGATGGAGCAGGAGCAGGAGCGGGGGATTACCATCACGTCCGCTGCCACCACCTGTTTCTGGAAAGGCATGGACATGCAGCATCCGGAGCACCGGATTAACATCATCGATACCCCCGGGCACGTGGACTTCACCATCGAGGTCGAGCGCTCCCTGCGCGTCCTGGACGGCGCCTGCGCCGTGTTTTGCGCGGTCGGGGGTGTCGAGCCCCAGTCCGAGACCGTGTGGCGCCAGGCCGATAAGTACGGTGTTCCGCGTATCGCC
>JAYEJW010000171.1:0-2882 GCA_034716535.1 Pseudomonadota bacterium | reverse complement strand
TGTTGTCTCTCTCTTTAATCCGAAAACCGCGGTTCGATTCATCCCGGATTATCGCGTTCCGGAGTTGTTGAGAAACCAGCAGATTCCGGTACACCCACTGACGCATTCCCGCGAGACGACAACGCCGATGACTTGGCGACCTACGCGAGAACGGGCAGACTGGACTTTGGGTAAGAACAATAAGGAGAAGGTGGCCCGCCGCGGTTGGCCCCGCGCGGGCCGTGGCTGGTGTGCAAGTGCGTTTGGCTACGCCCATCACCAGCGAGATCTATGTTGCCGATAAGCTGTGGCGGTTGGCAAGCCTCACCGCTTGCCCATGGCATCCTGCGGGCGGCTGTGGTTTCTGCCGCCACGGGACCTACGAACGGGTCCGCCCGCCCGGCACCTTGATCGCTCGCTGGTATTGTCCGAAGGCCCGGCGCACCGTCAGTGCCTTGCCGGACTGCCTGGCGTCCCATTATTCCGGCACCCTGGCCGACCTGGAGTCGATGGTGGTGGCGGTCGAACTGGCGCCATCCCGGGCGGCGGCGGCAGGGCAATTACGCACCGAGATCGAACTGCCAGGTGCACTGCGATACCTGGATCGGTTGTGCGCTTCGGTCCACGGCGTGTTGTCCGCCATCCGTGGTCTGGAGCCGGTGCGTTTTGCCGACGTGGCGCCGACCCTGCAGGCGTTTGCCGCCGTGCTCGGTGCGGGATCGGTGCTGATGCGCCTGCGTGAGTTGCTCGCTCGTTACCTGCCGCAACTATCCACCCCATTCGGCTTTGATCCGCGCCGGCGCAGCCTGGACACCGCCGATCGGCGGCGCCAACACCAAACGGGGCCTGACCCGCCATGCGCCATCCTGGAAGCTCTCGCATGATGCCGGTCGCCGACCGGTACATCCGGAGAGCCCCAATGAATGACGACCCACATGACCTCAGCGAGCGCGTGGCGCTGTTTCGCCACCGCTTGATCGCTCAGCTTTTGCCCGAAGACCTCACCGCTCGACAGCGTCAGCAGAGCATCGAGCGCATCGTCACCGCCGATCACCAGATCCCCGGCACGCAACGTACCCGTGTGGCCGAGTCCACGTTGCGCGATTGGCTGCGTGACTACCGCAGCGGCGGCTTCGACGCCCTCAAGCCGAAACGGCGCATCGACGCCGGCCACCCGCGCGCCCTGGACCCTGCGCTGGTCGAGCGCCTGCTACAGGTGAAAGAGGCCGAGCCGGATCGCTCGATACGCCGGATCATAGAGACCGTGCGCAAGGAGGGCATGCTCCTTCGCGCCCAACATCTGCCGATATCGACCGTGCACCGGCTGTTCAAGCAGCACGGTCTGATGAGCCGTACCGGTGAGGCCGCGCCCGGCGAGGACCGACGTCGCTTCGCCTTCGCCCGTGCCGGGCAGCTGTGGATGAGTGATGTGATGCACGGACCGGCTGTCGCCGATGACACCCGGCGCAAACGCAAAACCTATCTGATCGCCTTCCTCGACGATGCCACCCGGGTGATTTCCCACGCCGCGTTCGCCTTCGCCGAAAACACCCGCGCCTTCTTACCCGTGTTCAAACAGGCGCTCATGCGCCGTGGGCTACCCGAGCGGTTGTTCGTTGACAACGGTGCCAACTATCGTTCCCACCAGTTTGCCGTGATCTGCGCCAAACTCGGCGTCGCGCTGATCCACGCCCGGCCGTTCCAGCCTCAGGGAAAAGGCAAGATCGAGCGCTTCTTCCGCACCTGCCGCGCCCAGCTGATCGCCGAGCTCACCGACCAGGACGCCGCCAGCCTCGCGGCCTTGAACCGACGCCTGGCCGTGTGGATCGAGGGCGAATACCACCAACAGCCCCATCGCGGCCTCGACCAGCAGACCCCACTGGAGCGTTGGGCGCAAACCGCCGAGAGCTTGCGCTACCCGGACCCGGGCATGGATCTGGACGACCTGTTCCTGTTCGAAGATCAGCGCAAGGTCCAGAACGACCGCACCGTCTCCCTGCACGGGCAGGTCTACGAAGTCGATGCCAGTCTGATCGGTCAGCGGGTGACGCTGCGCTACGATCCCGCCCAACCCGAAGCGTCAGTACAAGTCGTTCATAACGGCCAGTACATCGAGCAGGCCCGGCGGGTCGACCTGTACGCCAACTGCTTCGTCAAACGCCACCGGCGCACTGGTGCCCTAGATCCCGATCAGGCGTGCGAACCGGCGCCCGCAGGTCTGTCGATGACCGCGCTCGATCGCGATGACAACGACACACCGCAGGGAGGGATGCGCTGATGTATCTCAAGCACTTTGCGCTGACCCATTTCCCGTTCGATCATACCTTGGCGGCCACCACGCTGTTCGCCGCCAATGCCCAGGCCGAGGCTGAAGTTCGCCTCCGCCACCTGCTCGAACTGCGCGGCATTGGCCTGCTCACCGGCGAACCGGGCAGCGGCAAAACCACCCTGTGCCGGCGTCTGACCGACTCGCTGCATCCGGGACTGTACCGCGCCGTCTATGTCCCCCTGACCACCGGCAACGTGATGGATATTTATAAGTCCATCGCCTGGGAGCTCGGCCTGCCTACCGAGCGCAATCGCGCCAGCGCCTTCCGCCAGATCCGCGCCGAGGTCTCTCGGTTGTTGCTCGAAGGCAAACAGCGCCCGGTGCTGATCGTCGACGAGGCGCACCACCTGCGCAACGATGTCCTCGAAGAGCTGCGCCTGCTGACCAACTACGAAATGGACTCCGAGAACCGATTGTGTCTGTTGCTTGTCGGTCTGACCGAACTGCGTCGCCGTCTGCAGATGGCCGTGCATGAATCGCTCGAGCAACGCATCGTCATACGCTACCACCTCGGTGGTCTTGGACGCGATGAACTGCCCGAGTATCTGGACCACCGGTTGCGGCTGGCCGCCTG
>JAYEJW010000170.1:0-2897 GCA_034716535.1 Pseudomonadota bacterium | reverse complement strand
ATGGATCTGGGTTTGACAGGCAAGGTCGCCATGGTGACGGGAGCGAGCCGGGGATTGGGTCGCTACATCGCGTTGCAGCTGGCCGAGGAGGGTTGTGACCTGGCGATCTGCGCCAGATCGGCGGCAACCCTCGGCGACACGGCGGAGGAGATTCGGGCCTTGGGCCGTCGAGTCGAGGCTCGGGCCCTGGATGTGACCGTCAAAGGCGCAGCCGAAGAGATGGTGGATGCGACGATCGAGTCCTTGGGGCAGGTCGACATCCTGGTCAACAACGTTGGCGGCAATCGCCGCGGGCAGGTCCATGAGACTTCGGATGCGGATTGGGAGGAGATCATGGATCTGAATTTCAACTCGCATCTGCGATTCAGCCGCGCCGTTGTGCCCCAGATGCTGGCACGCGAGGAGGGCGTCATTCTCTTTATCTCGTCGATCTTCGGGCGCGAAGCGGGGGGCAAGGGGCTGGCGATCTACAACACCACCAAGACCGCGCTCATCAGCCTGGCCAAGATCATGTCTCTGGAATTGGCGGGCCAGGGAATCCGGGTCAACAGCATCGCGCCGGGATCGATCCGCTTTCCCGGCGGCAGTTGGGACAAGCGCTGTGTCGAGGACCCGCAAGGGATGGCCGAGTTCATCCGCCAGAACCTGCCCCTCGGCCGATTCGGCTCGGCCGAAGAGCTGGCAGATGTAGTGACCTTCTTGGCCTCACCCCGTGCCAGTCTGGTGACGGGCTCGTGCTTCAACGTGGACGGCGGGCAGTCACACTCGTTGATCTAGGCTGAAGTTCCCCGGCAGAAAAGACGAGATCCGCTGCAATCTATAGGAGAAAGGTAAGAATCGGGGTGTATGGTTCTGCCTACATCTTGATGGTTTCGAGCAGCTGATAGGCGTGCTGTTGCTTGGCGCTAGGTGTCGTGACGACGTCAAAGGTGGGAGCATCGGGGGGAGCGCCCGGGACGCGACAGACGTTGCGTACGATGCCGCTGAGGAGCTTGAGCAGAGTGTGGAAGCTGTGCACCTCGCTGCCATCATCGAGGGTCTTGAAGTGAGTCTTGCGCAGCGCCGCCGCGGACCGTTTCGCCGGCGCGACCGGGTCACGTGTGGCCTTGGCTTGCAGGTCTTCATCGCAGAACAACAGGGGACGCCACGCCTGGAGCATGTGCCACAGGACGTAGTAAGAGAGCATGCACAAGAAGATGTGGGCGCGGACCCGTCTCTCGAGCCGGTGGTGGATGGGCCGGATCTCGAGGTCCATGGTCTTGAACGAGCGAAACGCACGCTCCACCTGGGTCAGTCGCTTATAGCTGCGCACCGTTTCCTCGGCGCTCATCCGCTCCTCGGAGAGACTGGTGTGCAGCACGTAGATCCCATCGAGTGCGGCCTCGGCGGCGACCTTGTCCGTGTCGATTTCGAAGTCGAAGCTGGTGTCTTCGATGGTGAGCTTGAAGTGCTTGGCGACCTTGTACTTGTTGACCACCTTGCCGACTCGCACGCCGATGTCGTCCTGGCCCCGCAGGCGTCCCCGTTGCACCATCCGATGGACCTTCTCCAGCTCCTTGGCGGTCGCCTCGAGCAAGCTCGTGCGCTTGTGGACCCGCCGTTTGGCCAGCTCGAGGTTGCGACAGGCGACCAGTCGCTCGTCGGGAAAGTCCGGGTGGGTCAGCTCAAACAGGTTGCGCTTGTCGAAGAGCCCGAGCTGCAGGGCACCTCCGTCCAAGAGCTTGCGAATCGCCGCGGGGCGAAGCGCCGCAATCCAGTCGATGCCGTCGAGCTGGCGCAGCGCGTCGATCTGCTTCTGGGCGATCATCCCGCGGTCGCCGACCAGCACAAAGGACTCGAGGTGGAAGTCGTTGCGGACCTTGTCGGCCTGGGGCAGCAGCGTCGTCGGGTCGCCGGTGTTGCCCTTGAAGACCGACACGGCGACGGGGATGCCCCGCGGGTCGGTCAGCAAGCCGTAGTTGACCTGGAGCTTTCCCTTCTTGCCATCGCGATTCTCACCGAGCGCCGCCAGCGGACAGCACCGGCCCTCGAAGTAGCTGGAGCTCAGGTCATACAGGGCCATGCCATCATGGTGGAGATGCCGAGCCGCCAGCTTCTTCTCGATGAACGGCTGGCGCTCGAGCAACCAGTCCATCGCGACGTACAGGTCCTCTTCGTCGGCATCCGAGACTCCGAGGAGGGTGGGCAAGGTGGTGAGGTTCCACCAGCGGGTGGTGCCAAGCTTGCTGTCGGGCTCCAGGATCCGAGCCGCCACCATTGCCACCACGAGGTTTCTCTGTCGCGACGGGCGTGAGGCGATGAGCTGGGCAAAACCGAGCCGTCGCATGGTGTCCAGCACCGCTTGCACGTGTCCATGGTGAAGCGAGGTGATGGCCTCGAAGGCGTCGTCGGCCTGGATGAGTTTGTCGCCCTTGAGCACCTGGCGCAGCACCTCGATCGCTTCCGGGGGCAGCTTGGACAGGTTGGCCAGGGTGCGGGTCCTGACCTTGCCCCCCTCGCGATAGCCCTCTCGGAGCAGGATGGCGGGGGGTGAGCTGCGATTGGGGATGGTGGCAATGTACATGCCTACCATAATAGAGACATTACCACCAAGTGTCAAGGACGACCCGACAGTGGGTGGATCAATTACATGCCAACAGGAGAACACCCCAATCTTCCCTCCCTGGCGTGAAAAGAGCCCTGATTTCACGTGCTTGCGCAAAATCAGAGCTCTACAGGCGGCAGGAACTTCAGACTAGCAGCGGCGTGAATGGGCTCTCGGGCCTACCACCGTTGAAGCGCCCGGTCTGAACCTCTTCACCAGGTGGACCTGGGCCGAGACCTTGTTCCGCATCTCTTCAGCCGCTCGGTCACCGATACACCTCGCGTCTGTGTCCGACTTTCAGGATCAGGACGAT
>JAYEJW010000169.1:0-14195 GCA_034716535.1 Pseudomonadota bacterium | reverse complement strand
ACGCTGATACCGGACGTAGTCTTCGGTCGGAAAACACACGGTTTCCCCGGTCCCCAGGGACTTTGTGCGTCACCGATTGCAGCGTCAGCAATCTAGTCGACAACGGACACACCAGGGGCCGGTCGTTTTCAGCGGACCGCTACAATTGTTGGTAGGAAGTGAAGCACTTGGGAATTTCCATCTTTTCCGTTCGCCGGAAGGAGTCAATCATGGGCTGGCAAGACCAGTTGGACAAGGCCATCGCGGCCATCAAAGATGCGGCTGAGAGCGAGCAAGCCCGCGAAATCGCCGCAAAGGCAAGGGCTACCGCGACAAGCTTGGCACACAAAGTGAGGGAGGGTGCAGTCAGCGCAGCGGACGCCTTCGTAGAGGCCAATCGCGACCCGTCGTCGATGACGGTGCGGTTTCTAAACGCGGATCAGACCGTCGTTTCTCCGTCAGAGGGCATCTCCGTCACCCGGCCCGATGCGGCCACCCTCGTGGTTGCGGACGGGCAAGGCAACGGGTTGGTCATTAATGCCGCCACCGACCCGGCCTTCGTCGTCGAAATGATCGGCACCGTCGCTCGCCTCAGCGGTAATACTTTCGACCTGGGCGAGGAAGACGGCATCAACGTGGTTGTTACCAAGTTCTGACGGCGACGCGCCGAGGATGATGCTGCCGTCAGTTAACCATCAAGACCTTGGCGCCAAGACCTTGGCGCCGCGGACAGACCAGCGCTTAAGCTCCAGAAGAGCACGGTTCGCCTCTTCCAGCCCGTAGGTCTGAACCCTCGGCCGAAGCGGGATCTCTGCAGCGATGGGCAGAAACTCGGCGATGTTCTGGCGGGTCACGTTGGCAACCGACTTGATCTCCTTCTCAAGCCAGAGGTGATCGCGGTAGTTCAGCCGCAGCAAGAAGTCCCTATCGCGGTCCTCCTTGCGGATCGCATTGATTACAAGGCGGCCGCCGGGCTCTAGGTTAGGGAGCGCTTCCACGACCGGCTTCCATGCCGGGGTGGTGTCGATGACGGCGTGCAGAGGCTCGGGGGCGCGGTCCGCTGTATCGCCTGCCCAGACCGCCCCCAACTCCAGTGCAAAGGCGTGCGCCAGAGGATCGCGGGCAAATACGAAGACCTCGGAATTCGGGTAGATGTGGCGGGCGAGCTGCAGGACGATGTGGGCCGAGCCGCCAAATCAGGTCAGACCCAGTCGCTGACCGTCCTCGATTCCGGCGAGCCGTAGCGACCGGAAACCCACCCCGCCGGCGCACAGCAGGGGCGCCGCCTCTGCATCGGAGAACACTGCTGGAATGGGATATGCGTAGGTCTCCGGGACCGTCATGAATTCGCATAACCGCCGTCGATATCGCGGCCGGTCGCGCCGAAACGAGGGCTCAGGTTCTCGTCTGCTGATCCGGAGGAAGAGTGGATCCAGCCGACCCCGATGCGGTCGCCGACAGCGAACCTGGTCGCTCCCGCGCCGACCTTATCGACCCGTCCCACGACCTCATGACCGGGAACGACCGGTAGCCGCGGCGGCGCGGTCCGTCCCTCGATCTCGTCGAGCTCTGTGTGGCAAACGCCGCAGGCTGACACCTTGATCCGGACTTCACCGGGCCCTGGGGAGGGATCCGGAAGCTCGATTGCGCGTAAAGGAGTCTCTACGTCAGTCAGCGACACTATCCGGCTGATGACCATTGCCCGCATGATTCCTTCCCCCCAAGCGTTCTATGACATCCGAGGATACGCTTAACCCTGCCGGCGCGAGCGCCGTCTTCTAGCAAGAAAATAGTTCATTCCGGTTGCCTCCATGCCAAAGGTTGTGTAGCTAAAGCATCCTCCTGAAAGAACCCGGTCATTTTCTCCCTGCACGGGATTTCAGGGGCTGCCACACGCTGTTTGCTGCCACTGGCTGGCCCGATGCCGACCGGCGGGAGTTCTCGCAGGGCAACCGCTCGCACCCACCCGTGCGACAGTCACCCCGCCGAAAGCCCGAGCAAGCAACGTGAACGGGGCGCAAGCGGTATCCGGGGCGATCCCGCCACCGCGGTATCGGCGCTTGCGCGCCAGGGTCAGCCCGTCGCCGATGGGTACCAAGCTGATGGTGACGCGCTCGTCTCTCAGCAGGCTGTCGTTGAGGGCGCAGATGGCTCGCGTGTCCTCGTCCTGATCTTCAGGGTCGTCCACGCTGCCGCTCCAGAGCATGTTGTCGAGCAGGGTCAGGCCGCCGGACCGCTGCAGGGTCAAACAGCGCTCGAACGACGTTTGTCAAGATAGTTGCGCTTGTCGGCGTCGATCAACGCCATGTCGAACTGGCCGGTCTTCCCCTGTGCCAGCAGGGCGTCGAGGGTCTCCAACGCCGGCGCCAGACGCAGGTCGATGCGCCCGTCGACCCCGGCCTCGCGCCAGAAGCGGCGCGCGATGCTGGTCCACTCGTCGCCAGCAGATAAGGAGTCTATATTTAGTTTATTTGAGCGGCTCGCCCCCGCAGCATGCACGGACCGCACGGTGTGCCGGTGAAGGGTGAGACAAAGCCTCGCTCGCCCCGATAGGAATGGTCGGTACGGGCAGGCGACGGGGGTTATCTCGCATGCGCGACGCCATCCGAGTCCTGGTGCTCGGAACGGGACAAATGGGGTCCGGGATCGCCCGGCTGGTCCTTAAAAAGCTGGGGCTAGAACTCGCCGGTGCCTATGCCAGGCGTGCCGAGCGCAACGGTCTCGATCTCGGCCGGGCCATCGGTCTCGGTCGCGATCTCGGCGTGACCACAAGCTCCGACCTGGCTGCGGCACTCGATCGAACCCAGCCCCAGGTGGCAATACAGGCGACCTGCTCGCGGCTGGAAGATGCCGCCGGCGAGATCGTCACCCTCCTGCGCCACGGAGTGCCGGTTATCTCCATCGCCGAGGAGATGGCCTATCCCCGCCACGCCTCTCCGACGCTTGCCAAGGAACTGGACGCGTTGGCGAAAGCGCGAGGAGTGGCGGTCGTGGGGGCCGGGATCAATCCCGGCTTCGTCCTCGACCGCCTCGTTATCACCCTCACAGGTGTCTGTGCGGATATCCGCTCCATCACGGCCAGGCGTGTGAACGACCTCTCTCCCTATGGGTCGTCGGTCCTCGCGAGTCAAGGCGTAGGGCTTGGCCCCGAGGCCTTCCGGGAAGGCCTGGACGACGGCACCGTCGCCGGCCACGTGGGTTTCGCAGAATCGATCCACCTCATCGCGGACGCCGTCGGCTGGCAGCTGGAGCGGATAGAGGAGCGCCGCGAGCCCATCATCGCTCGGGTCAGGCGGGAGGTGCCGCTGATGACCGTCGAGCCCGGGCAGGCAGCTGGCTGCCTGCACACTGCCGTGGCCTATCGCGCCGGCGAGCCGGTCATAACCCTCGTCCACCCCCAGCAGGTCTTGCCTGAGCTGGAGGGCACAGAGACCGGCGACTTCATCGAGATCCTAGGTACACCGTGCGTGCGCCTGGCAGGCAGCCCCGAGATCTCGGGCGGTGTAGGAACCATCGCCTTGGCCGTGAACATGATCCCCAGGGTGTTGAGCGCGACGCCGGGCCTGCACACGCTGACGAACCTCCCTGCTCCCGCGGCGATCCTGGGCGATGCGCGGCGGATGGTTCCCGGGAGCTCGCCCACGGCAAGCAGTAGCAAGACGAGGGAGGAACTGCGATGACGGACCTGATCGCGAAGGGCACCTGGGTGGATATCCATCGGGTCGTCCTCTCCCCCGGGGAAAGGGCGCCTCAGGTTCCCGAGGACACCCGGCAGGTCCCCTTGGAGATGCGGGTCAAGGGCGTGTTGGCCGAAGACGGCGCCCTGGGTGACGAGGTGGAGGTCGTGACACCGATCGGCCGCCGCCTGCGCGGTACCCTCGTCGCAAGCAACCCCGCCTACACCCACGGTTTCGGCCCACCTATCCCAGAGCTCATCCCCATCGGGGCGGAGGTTAGGGCAATCCTGCGCGAGCGCGAGAGCCATGAGTAAGACGCTGGGGTACGAGGCGGTCATGGCCGAGCGTGCCGCTGTTATGCACGAGTCGGTCGGTATCGACTATAGGCGCTACGCCACCGGTGCGCTGGCGTTCGACTACGAGCGCATGCTGGCGGACACGGGCTATGACGTGGAAACGGCGCGAGCCGTCCAGAGCCGCACGGCCGTTGGCGACACCCCCCTGGTGGAGCTCAAGAACATCACAGAGCTGGTCCGCTCCCTCGCCGAACCCGGCAAGGGAGCGCGTATCTTCGTCAAGGACGAGGCCGCTAATCCCTCCGGCTCGTTCAAGGACCGCCGCGCTTCTCTGTCGATTCACGAGGCCCGGCGGCGTGGCTACGAGGGGGTGGTGGCGGCATCCAGCGGCAACTACGGCGCCGCGGTGGCCTCCCAGGGGGCCAAGGCCAGCCTGCGCTGCATCGTGGTCCAGGAGGCCTTCGACAGCCGCGGGATCGCGCAGCCGGAGATCGAGGAGAAGACTCGCGCCTGCGAGTCCTACGGTGCGGAGGTGATCCGGCTTTCCGTCGGGCCCGAGCTCTTCTACGTGTTCCTACAGGTCCTAAAGGAGACCGGCTACTTCAACGCATCGCTCTATACACCGTATTCGGTGCTGGGCATCGAGACGCTGGGCTACGAGCTGGCAGTGCAGACGCGCGACGAGCAAACGGGCCGCTTCCCGGACGTGGTGATCGCCACCCACGCCGGCGGCGGGAACGTCACCGGCACCGCCCGGGGACTCTTGAAGGCGGGGGCGGCGGACACCCAGATGGTGGCGGCCAGCGTGGACCTCTCCGGGCTGCACATGGCCTCGGACCGGGACTTCAACCGCAAGTCTTTCACTACGGGGCATACGGGTTTCTCGCTGCCCTTCACCACTTGGCCAGACCGTTCAGACGTTCCGCGCAGTGCCGCCCGGGCCCTGCGCTACATGGACCGCTTCGTCACCGTCACCCAGGGGGAGGTCTTCTATGCGACCCAGGTGCTGGCGGAGCTGGAAGGCATGGAGCGCGGGCCGGCGGGCAACACGTCCCTGGCCGCCGCCTTTGCCATTGCCCGGATGCTTCGCGAGGAGCAGGTCGTTGTAGTCCAGGAGACCGAGTACACGGGAGCGGGCAAGCACCCGCTTGCCCAGCTCAATCTCGCCAAGCGGATGGGGATCGCGGTGGAGCGGGGCGACCCGCGCGACAACAGGCCCGGGCAACGGATCGTGATCCCGACGCATCCGTCCCAGATCGAGGTGGTCGATGTGGACCTCGACCGCGTCCGGCGATCCTATCTGCGCCGAGCGCTCGAGGCACTTCCCCAAGGCGAGCGCCTCGGTGCGGAGGATCTCGCGTTCCTGGCTGCCGAGACGCGCAGCAGCCGCAGCTACATAGAGGAGGTGATCCATGAGCTCCCTGGAAAGGCCGGATGACTTCGAGGTCCGCCGGGCGCACCTGCGCGGGCTGTCGGATGAGGAGCTTCATGCCCGCTTCTGGACCCTCGTGGAGGCAATAGTGGAGCCCCTGGTCGAGGAGGCCCGAACGCACACATCGCCCTCCATCGAGCGCTCGGTGCTGCTGCGTATGGGCTTCTCCAGCGTGGAGGCGAAGACACTGGTGGACCAGATGAAAGGTCGTTCCGTGCTTGGTCACGGGCCGGGCAGCCTGGTCCTGAAGCTCGCGCAGCGCAGAGGCGTCACGGTGCGCGAGGCAGGCCTGGAGCTCCTTGCCGGACGCGGCTGGGAGGAGCTCGCGCTATGAAACTCAAGCTAGAGGAGACCCTCGACCTTCGCGAGGTTCTCAGAGATCTCGACCGCTACCGCCCCCGGAGCAAGGGCTGGAGCTGGCGCGAAAAGATCCCCGAGCACCAGGTCGGGCCCTTTGTCCTGAAGGACACCTCGCGCGACCTGAAGCGGTCGGTGCCGTTGCTGGCGGCTCCGGCCTTCGGCAACATCGACCCGCAATGCGACCGCGTGATCACCACCGAGATCGCCTCGGGGCACTTCGAGGACGACTTGCGCCGCATGCGCATGGCCGCCTGGCACGGCGCCGACCACATCATGGTCATCCGCACCACCGGCCAGTCCCACTTCGATGGGTTAATCGAGGGCACGCCCGAGGGGGTCGGCGGAGTGCCGATCACCCGCAAGCAGATCCGCGCGACCCGAAAGGCCCTCGATGCCATCGAAGACGAGGTTGGGCGACCCATCAATTTCCACTCCTACGTCAGCGGCCTCGCCGGGCCGGAGATAGCCGTCCTGTTCGTGGAGGAGGGGGTCAACGGCTGCCATCAGGATCCCCAGTACAACGTCCTCTATCGCGACATCAATATGCACCGTTCCTTCGTCGATGCCGCCGAGGCGAAGCGGGTCCTGGCCGATGGTGGGCTCCTCCAGCTAGACGGCGCCCACAACGCCAACGCCACCGCCAAGGAGGCTTGGAAGGTGACGCCGGAGCTGTTCGTGCAGCACGCGATCAACTGCGCCTATTCTCGGGCGGCGGGCATGCCTGCGGATCTGATTGCCCTGTCCACGGTGCCGCCCACCGCGCCGCCGGCACCCAAGCTTCGTCTCGACCTGCCCTATGCGGTAGCCTTGCGGGAGGTGTTCGCGGGCTACCGGTTCCGCGCCCAGCAGAACACCCGTTACATGGAGGCCGATACCCGGGAGGCTACGATCACCCATGTGCTCGACACCCTGATCTCACGCCTCACTTCCGCCGACATCCAAAGCACCATCACGCCCGACGAGGGGCGCAACATTCCCTGGCACTACAACAACGTGGCGGGGGTCAACACCGCCCGCCAGACCCTGATGGGCCTGGACGGCATCACGGAGCTTGTGGAGCTGAAGCGAGACGGGGTGCTGCGGGAACAGGTCCGCGAGCTCAAGGAGCGCGCCGTGCTCTTCCTGGAAGAGATCCTGGAAAAGGGTGGCTACTACGCGGCGGTGGCGGCGGGCCAGTTCGTGGACTCCGGCTACTATCCGGAGCGCAAGGGCGACGGGATCGTGCGCGCCGCGGGCAAGGGCGACGGCGCAGGTTCCGTGGTGGCCCGGGAGGCCGATTACGGCGCGCCCGTGTGCAGCCATTTCGGCACCAACCGCTATGCAGATGGAAACGGCAAGCCCTGCGATGCCATCGGCGGCTGCACCCTGTGCGACCCAGCCAAGATCCAGTACATCGACGAGCTGGACTCCGAGGACCGGGTGGAGAAGCGCCTCAAGACCCCCCTGGCGGAACGGGAGGCCGGTCTGTTGCGCCCGGAGGTGGAGAAGCATGGCGACGGCATCGTGTGCGTCACTCTGTTCGTGCCGGGGACGGCGGCGGTCGCGGAGGCGGCCGCGCTGGAGATGGCGGGGCACATGGGCCTGCAGCAACCCGAGGTTATCAGCCGGCGGCTTATGCATCCCGCCGAGGGCAGCGCATTCGAGATCAAGGGGGTGCTGGATATGGCCTTGCGCATCGACCAGCTGCCTCTGACCGCACGGGAGGTGCCGCTTCCGGATGCGGAGATCGAGACGTGGGTGCGTCCCCGCGCGATCCAAGTGGTGGCGGCCACGGTAGGCGAGGACGAGCACTCGGTGGGCTTGCACGAGATCCTCGACATCAAGCACGGCGGCATCGAGAAGTACGGCTTCCACTGCCACGACCTCGGCACCTCCGTACCCGTGGAGCGACTGCTGGACTCGGTCGAGGCAACCGGTGCGCGAGCCGTGCTCATCTCCACCATCGTGACCCACGGCGGCGTGCACGAGGGGCACATGCAGCGCCTCGACGCGCTGGCTAGGGAGCGCGGCGTGCGAGAACGGCTCCTGCTGGTGGCCGGCGGCCCCCAGGTGACCGACGAGTTGGCCCAGCAGTGCGGTATGGACGCGGGGTTTGGGCGAGGCACAACAGGTCGCGATGTAGCGAGCTTCCTGGTTCGTACGTTGCGCGACAGAGAGACGGGATAGAGCATCGCGTCTTGGATAGACCGGTCCGTCCATCCCAGCCTTTCCCCTAGGAGGGGGAACGGCGCGTGGAGTCAGCCTTGCGGGGCAAAGAATACCAACAGACTCAGACACCCATGGCTTCCCCTTATCTCACCATCGACCTGGATAAGATAGAGCACAATACCCGTACCATCGTGGAGCTGTGCGCGGGCCACGGGATAGAGGTGGCCGGTGTGACCAAGGCGACCTGCGGAAACCCGGACGTGGCGAAGGCCATGTTGGCTGGCGGTGTCAGCGCCATCGCCGACTCGCGGTTGGAGAATATCCATCGACTCACGGCCGCGGGTGTCGCCGGCCCCAAGATGCTGCTGCGTCTCCCACCTCTGTCGGGCACTGACGAGGTGGTGGAGGCGGTGGACCTGAGCCTGAACTCGGAGTTGTCCGTATTGGCCGCCCTGTCGGCTGCGGCACGGGGGCGAGGCCGGGTGCACGACGTCATCCTCATGGTAGACCTCGGCGACCTGCGCGAAGGGATCTGGCCAGACGAGCTGGTACCCTTCGTCAGGGAGGCACTGCGTTTGCCGGGTGTCCGGATCCGGGGTCTGGGGGCGAATCTGGCTTGTCTCGGCGGCGTGGTTCCCACCCAGGCAAACATGGGCCGCTTGGTCGAGCTTGCGAAGGCGGTCGAAGCGGCTTGCGGCATCACCCTCCGTTGGGTCTCGGGCGTCAACTCCAGCGGGCTCGAGCTCATGGCTTCCGGGAGGATGCCAGGCCGAATCAACCACGCCCGGATCGGTGAGGCGATCCTGCTCGGGCGAGAGACCGTTCATCGTCGTCCGTGGCCGGGAACCTTTCAGGATGCCTTCGCCCTGCACGCAGAGGTGCTGGAGCTCCGGCGCAAGCCGTCGCGGCCCATCGGCGAGCGGGGCCAGGATGCCTTCGGCCAGCTGCCTGCCTTCGAGGACCGCGGCGACAGGGACCGAGCCCTACTCAACTTGGGCCGCGAGGACGTCAACGTGGAGGGGATCATGCCCGACGACGGTCGATTCAGAGTGATAGGCGGCTCCAGCGGCTATCTGGTTGTGGACGTGACCCAGGCCGGTGGCGCCGTGCGCGTCGGCGACGAGCTGGGCTTTTCGCCGAACTACAGTGCGCTGGTGGCGGCGATGACCTCTGAGTACGTGAAGAAACGTCCTTTGGGGGCTGCGGTGGGGGCATCATGAGCTGCGTTGTGGCACCGCATCGACCCCTTGGCTGTCCTTCCCGATGGCGCGAGGAGGACATCGGCGGGGATGGGGAGGCTGAAGGTCACCCGTTCTCCGGCCAGTGGCTGGGAAGGAGCTAGGTCCATGGTGGAGGATACCGGCCGCCTGACCAAGGCCTGCATCCACCTGAGCCGGCTCAGCCACAACCTTCGCCTGCTGCAAGCGGAAGTCGGCGAGCGGCCGCTGTGGCCGGTGGTCAAGGCCGATGCCTACGGGCACGGGTCCGTGGGCATCGCCCGCCACCTGCTCGCCGCGGGTTACGAGACCCTGGGCGTCGCCGACATCGGTGAGGCCGCGGTGCTCGCGGATGCCGGCGTGTATGCCAGATTCATCATCCTCTCCGCGACTCTGCCCGAGCACAGCGAGGCCATCATCGGTTACGACTGCGAGCCGGTCGTGTGCACTTACGAGATGGTGGATGCCCTGGCACGGGACGCAGGCAGGGCGGGAAAACGGGTCTCCGTACACGTCAAGGTCGACACCGGCATGGGGCGTGTCGGCATCCGCCCGGACGGGGTAGTAGAGTTTCTCGAGCACTGCCGCGCCCAACCGGGCCTGCGGATCAGGGGCATCATGAGCCATTTCCCCCGGGCGGACGAGGCGGACAAGGGCTACTCTCTGGAGCAGATGGAGCGCTTCCGGCGGGTCATCGAGGCGACCGGTGACTTCGGCATCGAGGTGCGGCACATGGCCAACAGCGCCGGCATACTGGACCTGCCGGGCTCGCATCTCGATGCGGTGCGTCCCGGGATCGCCATATATGGTCTGCGACCCTCCTGGGAGATCGCCAACCCGCGTGTCCATGAACTCAAGCCGGTGCTGGAATTGAAAACACGTATCGTCTTTATCAAAGAGGTTCCCGCCGGCACCGGACTGAGCTACGGGCACGCCTATCATACGCTGGGTCCGTCACGTATCGCGACGCTGCCCACCGGCTACGGCGATGGCCTGAGCCGGCGGCTATCGAGCAGGCTCGAAGTGCTAATCCATGGCACGCGCTGCCCCCAGGTGGGCCGAATCACCATGGACATGAGCCTGGTGGACGTGACGGCGCTGGGCGGGCAGGTCGCCCTGGGTGACGAGGCTGTCATCATCGGCCGCCAGGGGGAGGAGGAGGTCACCGCGGACGAGTTGGCGCAGAAGCTGGACACCATCAACTACGAGGTGGTGACGCGCATAGGCCATCGCGTGCCCCGAGTGGTGGTGGCCGAGTTGGAGCCGGGCGCCGCGCATGCCGTATCCGCGGATGACCAGCGACCGAAGGGGTGACCCGGGCGCATCGGAGGACGACATGCCATTCAACCTGAGAAACCGTAACTTCCTTAAGCTCCTGGATTTCACGCCCGAAGAGATTCGCTTTCTGCTGGAGCTGGCGAAGGGCCTCAAGGCGGCAAAGTATGCGGGCACCGAGCAACCGCGGCTGAAGGGCAAGAACATCGCGCTGATCTTCGAGAAGACGTCGACCCGAACCCGGTGCGCCTTCGAGGTGGCCGCCTACGACCAGGGGGCGAACGTCACCTATCTCGGGCCGAGCGGGACGCAGATCGGTGTGAAGGAATCCATGAAGGACACCGCCCGCGTGCTGGCGCGCATGTACGATGGGATCGAGTATCGCGGCTTCGACCAGGACACCGCCGAAGAACTCGGGCGCCACGGGGTGCCGGTGTGGAACGGGCTGACCGACGAGTATCACCCCACCCAGATTCTGGCCGACCTGCTCACCATGAGCGAGCACTCCGACAGGCCTTTGCGCGAGGTCTCGTTGTGCTACCTCGGCAACGGCCGCAGCAACATGGGAGATTCACTGTTGGTGGGCGCGAGTAAGATGGGGATGGACTTCCGCATGACGGCGCCGCCCGCCTGCCAGCCCGATGGCCGCCTGGTCGACCGGTGTCGCGGCCTGAGCGCGGAGACGGGTGGCCGGATCCTGATGACGGAAGACGTCGCCGAGGCCGTGAGGCACGTGGACTTTCTCTACACCGATGTCTGGGTGTCCATGGGTGAGCCGGAATCGGTCTGGGAAGAGCGCATCAGGCTTCTGAGACCCTACCAGGTGAACAGACAGGTCCTGGAGTTGACGGCCAATCCCCGTGTCAGATTCATGCACTGCCTGCCCGCATTTCATAACCGGGAGACTCGTGTCGGTGAGGAGATCTACCAGAAGCACGGACTGGAATGCATGGAGGTCACCGAAGAGGTGTTCGAATCCGAGGACTCTCTCGTCTTTCAGCAGGCCGAGAACCGCATGCACACCATCAAGGCCGTACTGGTGGCCACCCTCGGCAGCTGAGCCATGCGTCTGGTGATCGCTCTGGGGGGCAACGCGCTCCTGCGCCGCGGCGAGGCCCCGACGGCAGAGAACCAGCGGCGGCACGTCACTGCCGCTGCCCAGGCGCTGGCACCTATCGCCCGCGAGCATGACCTGGTGATCTCCCATGGCAACGGGCCCCAGGTTGGCCTGCTGGCGTTGCAGGCCGCCGCATACCGCTCCGACGAGGCCTATCCCCTGGACATCCTCGACGCGGAGACCGAGGGCATGATCGGCTATCTCGTGGAGCAAGAGCTCGCTAATGCGCTCCCCGACGGTTGCCGTTTCGCGACCCTGTTGACGCAGATAGAGGTGGATCCGACGGACTCCGCCTTCCAAAACCCGAGCAAGCCCATCGGTCCGGTCTACGAGGAGGCTGAGGCCCAACAGTTGGCCGCGGCGAGGGGCTGGGTCATGGCGCCGGAGGGTGACCGGTTTCGTCGCGTCGTGGCATCGCCGCGACCGAAGCGGATCTTCGAACTCAGCGTGATCGAGCTGCTGTTGAGTCAGGGCGTCCTGGTGATCTGCGCCGGTGGCGGTGGAATCCCCACCGTATGCCGCCCCGACGGTAGCCTGGTGGGTGTGGAGGCGGTGATCGACAAGGACCTGGCGAGCGCGCTCCTGGCGCGGGAGCTGAAGGCGGACGGGTTTCTGATGCTGACCGACGTGGCGGCGGTCTACGATCAGTGGGGCAACGCCAACGCGCGCCCTATACGGCGAATTTCACCCCGGGGCATCGGTGCGCTAAGATTCGCTCCGGGCTCGATGCGGCCCAAGGTCGAGGCGGCCGTCGAGTTCGTGGAGACCACCGGCGGCTTCGCGGGCATCGGCCGGCTGGAAGACGCGGCCGCCATCTTGAGAGGCGAGGCCGGGACCTTGGTCACCCAGGCTGCGGACGCTGTTGTTTGGTGGGAGTAAGGCGTTGTTGAGATCTACGTAAGAGCGACTCGAGGGGTGTCGCCAATGCGGATGCTGGCGTCGAGCCTACAAGGACGTATTCAGGGCGCCCGCTTTGCTTACCTCTCGCTCTTGTAAGAACCAGACGCTCCGTCCCGGGACGCCTCGCCGAGACCCCGCTCATGGAGGAAGGCTTCTATCAGGGCGCCGAGGCGTGGCCCTCCAACCTCTGCAAATTCATAGCGGGCGCGCACCACAGGCTTGTCGATGGCGATGAGCGCGCTTAAGTCACAGGGAGTTGCCGCGACCACGACATCGGCCGAGACGCCATTGATCGTGTCCCTCAAGGACTTAAGTTGCGAGGAGTTGTATCCCACGGCGGGCAGCACCGAGCCGATATGCGGATACTGCGCATAGACCGAGGCGATCTCATCGGCAGCAGCGTCGCGCGGATCGACGATCGCCGCAGCCTGGGCCTGGATCGCAGCGACGTAGCCTGCCCCGTAGGGCATGCCGCCGTGGGTAACCGTTGGCCCATCCTCGACCACCAGCACACGCTTCCCGGCAACGAGACCGGGTTCATCGAGCTGCACCGGCGAAGCACCGCGTACGATCTGGGCCTTGGGATTGATGCGGCGTGCGTTCTCTGTCACTTGCTGGATGTCGGCATCGGACGCGGAGTTGGACTTGGCAATGAGGACGATGTCCGCCATGCGCAGCACCGCCTCTCCCGGGTGGTGAGTCGTCGCCCCGCCCGGCCGCAAGGGGTCGACCAGCACGATGTGGAGGTCGGGCCGCAGGAAGGGGAAATCGTTGTTGCCGCCGTCCCAAAGGATCACATCTGCCTCGGCTTCGGCGAGCGTGACGATCTCGGCATAGTCGACACCGGCATACACCACGTTTCCCAGCGCCAGGTGCAGCTCGTATTCTTCACGCTCCTCGATGGTGCAATGGGCGGCGTCCAAATCGGCCATACTCGAGAAACGCTGCACCGCCTGGCGTTCCAGGTCTCCGTAAGGCATGGGATGTCGAATCACCGCCACCTTGAGGCCGTGTCCCTTGAGAAGCCGGGAGAGCCAGCGCGTGGTCTGCGACTTGCCGCATCCGGTTCTAACCGCGCAGACGGCAATCGCGGGCACCTTCGCGGACAACATAGTGCGCCCGGGACCCAAGAGCAGAAAGTCGGCGCCGGTAGCCAACGCAATGGAAGCCGTGTGCATGACACTGGTGTGACCGATGTCGCTGTAGGCAAAGACCACCAGACTGACTCGTTCGCGCCGGCACAGATCCTCCAGCTCGGCCTCATCAACGATGGGAATGCCTCGAGGGTAGTGAGGACCAGCGAGGGACGGCGGATATCTCCGGCCTGCAATCGCGGGGATCTGGGTAGCGGTAAAGGCGACTACCTCGATATTCGGGTCGCCACGGTACACCATATTGAAATTGTGGAAGTCGCGACCTGCTGCTCCCATGATGACGATACGGAGCCGGTCTTTCATGTCGGTATCTCGGTGCTGCTAGCACCTCTGGCCGCAAAAAGGATCAACGGCGATCATAGTCTTGTGAGCGGGACGTGCCTAGTCCGCCTAGCGCAACAAGCGTCCTACCGTATCCGTTTTGGAAGCACCACCCGGCTTCCGGGCACCATAGCGACTATATACAGGTGGCGGGAATCGGATCGGTTCACGCTGCAAGCGCTCACCGCGGTTCGTACTGAGCTCCGCCGAACGTCCGCTGATGGTCGGCTTGCTGTCTCTCGTCGGCGAACGGTTTCGAATCGCTCGTGGCCGTGAAACGGAGTTGTTCCCCTAGAGCTTGAGTTTCCGCTATTGGGAC
>JAYEJW010000168.1:0-2922 GCA_034716535.1 Pseudomonadota bacterium | reverse complement strand
GTGTCGGAATCTAAGAGGGAATATTCCCGGATCGACCCTGATGGACCTCGGGATATATCAGCCGCGAATGCCTACGGAAGGGAAAGACGTAACACCCGGCGATGAAGGAAAGCCGATGACTCAGTACATCTTTCCGGAAGGGATACCCTCGGAAAGCTGTGTCGGAATTCCGACGATCCGGAAAGAGGGTGATGTTCCTACTCAGAAGGAGGATCACCCTTTTCATCGGCTGCTCGATCTTGCAAGTTCCAATGAAAGGGTATGGAAAGTACTCCGACTCATTGGTTCAAGGCGTCTTGATTGGGTGACTCTCTATCGGATTTACGAGGTCATCAAGAAAGATGTGCGTGACGTCTCGAAAAAGGGGTGGGCAACGCGGGGGTCTCTAAGGGTTTTTTCGACGACCGCCAATCACCCAGCGGTCAGCGGAGATGACGCGCGGCATGGGGAATCAAATAAGATACCTCCTTCAGTACCGATGGAAATCGAAAAGGCAAGGGCGTTGATTCGCCGCATTGTAGACAGATGGTTAAAGGAAAAGATGAGAACGTGAGGGCAACGGCGCCCAACTGGAGCCTGCAGCGGGCGCGTTGCGGCGTATCAGAGGCCGAAGCGTTGCGAAACAAAAGAATCGATTCTTCGTTTTTTGCACTGAACTGTCAGAGAGAGTGAAGAAAATCGAATATGGAAAGTACGTGCCAATCGGTAGATGAAATCGAAATCGCGCAGATCATCCGCAATTTTCACGGCAACGCGACAGAGCTATGCAACGCGATTGGGGCGTACGTGCTTGGGCAACGGTTCGGGTGGAAACCGCTGTACTTGATGTTTGACCACAGAAGTCTTGATCGTTATCAGACTATCTTGGGTTTTGGGATTCGGGATAAGGTTCCGGCGGTCGGGCCTTGTGCGGACAAGTCCGTAGCCTGGAAGAACATGGATGGCGTGAGGAACTACTGGAAGGCGGTAAAGGGTGAGATACCGGGGATGCGTTCTTCAGTTGTCGCTCGGCGGCGGAGAGTTCTGCGCGTAGCGCCGAGATCGACTGATAGAGCAGCGGGATAGCCCGGATATCGCCAGGCGTGTAATTCTGATCCTCGGGCGTCCAGAGCTTTCCTTGACTGATGCCCCAACCGGTAAAGGCCGATCCGGGAGCCAGCCGGCACAGGCTTCGATCAGTCGGTAAACCGCCAGGTCTACGCGGGCTCGTCCGGTCTCTTGGTTCTTGTAGCTGGTTCGATGTCTGCCAACGAGCCGAGCAGCGTCCTCGACAGACAAGCGGGCGTTTCTTCTTGTGTCGTACAGGTCAGATCCAGAGGGGTGCGGGTTCTCGAAGTCTCCTTGAAACCACATGGCTCGCTCCTTGATTGTCGTTCTTCTTGGAGCTCCAAGCATAAGAGACGGAGCCGGGCCGGAAAATCGGGGGTGTTTGACGGCGTTCGCAGAACAGCAACAGGGCTATGAGGATGGCGTGTACTTTACATAATATACATTATGCGCAATTGACAAGGGGTGCGGATTGGCCTGAAGCCCTTGTGCCATGAGCGATCCGGACGATTTCCTGCACCTGGGGTACCTGGGCAATTTGACCACCCTTCCGGAGCTGCAGCTGCGTTGCGGCTTCTCGGTCCAACAGGCCGCCGATGCCTGCTTCGTCTCGCCAGAGACCTACCGGCTCTGGCTGCGCGATCGCAGGCCCGATACGATTGCCGTGCGCATGCTTGGGCGGCCGAACGTTCAGCCCCTCGTGCGCGGCAACGTGGCGCACCCGGCCTCAGCGGCGCGCCAGGTCTCGGCGAAAGCGCTCAACGCCGCGTCAAGCTTAAGCACGCTGATCTCGATTCGGTTCATTCCTACCTCCAGCCGGCCAATCGAGCGCAATTCTGCCGGAAGTCGGCGAGAAGGCGCTCTACAGACTGGTTTCACCGCCGTCTAGGCCGCGTGCTCTGAGCTGGAACGCGGGTCCCCCTTCCACGGCTTGATGCTCTTCAAGGTTTCAGAAAGAGCCTCTTCGGCGACCTCCGTGTCATGAGCCACCTGCGCCCGCAGCCAGTATCCGTTGGACAAGCCGAAAAACCGGCATAGGCGTAGGTCAGTGTCAGCAGTAATTGAGCGCTTGCCCGCCACGATCTCACCGATCCGCTGAGCTGGCACTCCGATCTCTTTAGCGAGACGGTACTGCGAGATTCCCATGGGTTTTAAGAACTCCTCGCGTAGAAGCTCGCCGGGCGTTACAGGCTTGAGCTTTTGCATGGTCAATTTCCCCTAGTGGTAGTCCACGATCTCGACATCTTCGGCGCCTGCCGTCGTCCACCGGAAACAGACCCGGAACTGATCGTTCACGCGGATGCTATGTTGCCCCGCGCGGTCGCCCTTGAGCGCTTCGAGCCGGTTCCCGGGTGGCACTCGGAGGTCTGCAAGGCGGCGCGCGATCTGCAACTGTCGAAGCTTGCGCCGCGCGACGGTTTCAATGTTATGGAATCGTCGAACTCGCTGGCCGCTCGCAAGAGCCTCGGTGTCGGCACACCTGAACGAGAGGATCATAGCGAAAGCATAACGCGATACGTTATTAACGACAAGCGTGATGCTGTTTGCAGTCAGACCAGCTGCTTACCCGCGAATACCCGCTTCGGCGTGCTTGCCCAGACGGTATTGGCAGTCTGTAGGTCGCGTTCGGCGAGCGTGATACGACGCGTACGGCGGTAAACGTCGGGTTACGGCGCGCATCGGCGTCAGCGCAGTCGACCAGCGGTGTACGAGGCGCATCTAATCCGACCTACGGGCTGCCGATAAGAATCGGAGTGTCGCCGTGCTCAGGATGCGAAACGGGACGTCCCAGTCCCCCTTTCGCCTTCCGCTCGGCGACAGCCTTTATGCCCCGGTTCGCCCCGCTCCGGGGCCACAGCTTCGGCACTTCGCGCC
>JAYEJW010000167.1:0-2922 GCA_034716535.1 Pseudomonadota bacterium | reverse complement strand
TCCAAGAGCCGCGACAGCGTCGCCGCCACTATCGACAAGCTCGCCCGTAATGTTCGGCGTGTCTTCGACTATCTGCGCATGACCGGCAATTCCGTTCCGCGATCACCTCTCCCGCGCGGTGAGGGGGATTAGAACAGATTTGCCCTGCAGGGCGAATGCTATCGGCCTTGCTTCAGCAGGGAGGGGCAGGTAAACTTGAGCGGATCAGGAAACTGCGGATTTGAATATGGATCCTGAATGCCACTAAGGCCCCGTTATCGGGGTTTTTTTTGGTTTCTCGTCGGCAGAGATTGCGATCGAACGTTCGTCGCGAATCTTCTGGAGAGTGGGCCTCAGGCCCATTTTTTGTTTTTTGGTGTGCGGATGCGGCTCGAAGACAGCAAATTGGCACGACTCGTCAGGACCGTGGTGGAGCCCATGGGCTATGAGCTTGTCGGCGTCGAATACTTTCAGCGCGGCAAGGGTGCGGCACTGCTAAGGGTCTACATCGATCATGAGAAGGGCATCACGCTCGACGACTGTAGTGCAGTCAGCCATCAGCTGAGCGGGGTGCTTGACGTTGAGGACCCACTGCCCGGCCACTACGACCTGGAAGTCTCCTCGCCGGGCCTGGAGCGTCCGTTGTTCGAAGCCGAGCACTACGAGCGATTCTGCGGCCGGAAGGCTCGCATCAAGCTGGCCACCAAGCTCGACGGAAGGCGTAAGCTGGAGGGCGTTCTCGCAGGTGTGAAGGAGGAGACGGTGCTCCTAGAGGTCGACGGGGAAACGCGCGAGATTCCGTTCGCGGTGATCGAGTCCGCGCGGTTGATACCTGAATTCTAATTCGGGAAAGTGGGAATGAGCAAAGAAATCCTGTTGGTGGTTGAAGCCGTTTCGAACGAAAAGGACGTGCCCAAAGAGGTCATCTTCGAGGCGATGGAGGCGGCGCTTGCGTCGGCCACTCGCAAGAAGGGCGAAGGCGACATCGATGCGAGGGTCGCGATCGACCGCGAAACGGGAGAATACAACACCTTCCGGCGGTGGGAGGTGGTGGAGGATCCGGGCGAAGAGGGCCTGGAGGCTCCGGACCGCCAGATCTCCCTGTCCGAGGCACGCAAGAAGGATGCCTCCCTCGAGGCCGGGGACTTCGTGGAAGAACCGATGGAGTCCGTGCTCTTCGGGCGCATTGCGGCGCAGACGGCCAAGCAGGTCATTGTGCAAAAGGTGCGCGAGGCGGAGCGCGCCAAGGTGGTTGAGGCCTATATCGACCGCAGGGGTGAGCTGGTCACCGGCGTCGTGAAGAAGGCCGAGCGCGGGAGCATTGTGCTCGATCTTGGTGGTAACGCCGAGGCGCTGGTTCCCCGCGATCACGTGATCCCGCGCGAGTCGGTGCGTCCTGGCGACCGCCTGCGCGGGTACCTGTTCGACGTGCGCTCGGAGCCTAAAGGGCCCCAGCTTTTTGTCAGCCGCACCGCACCGGAGCTGCTTATCGAGCTGTTCAAGCTGGAAGTTCCGGAAGTGGGCGAAGGGCTGATAGAGATCCTCGCCGCGGCCCGCGATCCTGGCTCCCGGGCCAAGATCGCGGTGCGTACTTCGGATTCACGCATCGACCCGGTCGGCGCCTGCGTCGGTATGCGCGGCTCGCGTGTCCAGGCGGTCTCCAACGAGCTCAACGGCGAACGGGTGGATATCATCCTGTGGAACGAGAATCCGGCGCAATTCGTCATCAATGCCATGTCGCCGGCGGACGTGGTCTCCATTGTGATCGACGAAGAAGCGCGCAGCATGGATGTGGCGGTCAAGGAAGAGAATCTCTCCCAAGCCATCGGCCGCGGCGGCCAGAATGTGCGCCTCGCCAGCCAGCTCACGGGCTGGGAGCTCAACGTGATGACCGAAGAGGATGCGGCGGCCAAGAACGAGCAGGAGGCAATCGGGTTGGTGGAGAGCTTCATGGAGCAGCTGAACGTCGGCGAGGACGTGGCGGGCGTGCTGGTGGAGGAGGGATTCTCGAGCGTCGACGAGGTCGCCTACGTTCCCCTGGCGGAGATGGTAGCCATCGAGGAGTTCGACGAGGAGATTGTCACGCAGCTTCGCGAACGCGCCAAAGACGTGCTTCTAACCCGTGCCATTGCCAGCGAAGAGGACCTGGACCAGGAGCCCGCAGAGGATCTTCTCGCCATGGAGGGCATGGACGAAACGCTGGCTTACGTGCTCGCCCGCAACGGCGTGGTGACCGTGGAGGACCTCGCCGAACAGTCGGTGGACGAGCTCATCGAGACGGCGGGCGTGGATGAGGAGCGGGCGGCACGACTAATCATGAAGGCGCGCGAACCCTGGTTCGCCGAAGCGGAGAACGACTAGGGTTGGAGGCCATGCCGATGAGTGACGTAACGGTAAAGCATCTCGCCAGTACGGTGGGAATCCCGGTGGAGCGCCTCCTCGCTCAATTGCATGAGGCGGGCATCACTGCCGCGGGCGAGGAAGCTAGACTGACAGAGCAGGAGAAGCTGCAGCTTCTCGGCTACTTAAGGCGCAGCCACGGCAAGCAAGAGGCCGAGGAAGGAACGGCGCCGAGCCGGGTCACCCTCAAGCGTAGATCCGTCAGCGAGCTTCGCCAGCCGGTTGCCAGTGGACGAACCGGGGGCGGCATCAGGGCGGCAACGGCACCTCGGGCGAAGACTGTCAGCGTTGAGGTTCGACGCAAGCGGACCTATATCAAGCGCGCCGCCGCGACCACAGAGGCCGGCCCCGAGCCCGAGATGGAGGACGCCGCCGAGAGGGAGCTACATCGCCCGTTGGCGGAGGCGCAGGATCGGGGACAGACTTCCACGACCGATGTCCGGCGTCGCACGGAGCTCGAAGCCCGGCGCGCGGAAGAGGAGGCGAGGCGGCTGGCCGAGCAGGAAGAGGAGCAGCGCAAGGCCAGGGAAGAAGAGGCACAGC
>JAYEJW010000166.1:0-2924 GCA_034716535.1 Pseudomonadota bacterium | reverse complement strand
GCCCGGCGCGACTGCAAAAAATCAACAAGTTGCGAGATATCCTGTCCCTACTGAACGAGTTTCCATGAAATCTTTAATCATGGGGACATATTGTAACAGGTTGTTTTGACGTGGAAAAGTGACTTTCGATTCAGGCACTATTTATGCTTGGCCCTAAAACGTGGGAGTGGACAGATGCAAGCCACGGAACGTGACCGACCCTGACCCGATCAGGAGTCCGTTGTGCGCGCCTACCTTCCATGAATCCCTGCGAGGGCGTCCACCACCGATAATAGTTCCGCAAACTCATAGGGGATAGCCCTTGCCTGACAGGATAGACCGATGGAACCGGAAATCTTCCAAGGCATAGTGCTCGTTTGCTTTGGCTGCGGCTGGTCGTCCGCGCAGGGAGGACTGGCTCACCAACATTCTCCAGCGTTGGCCGAAGGCGAGCCTGCAACCGCGCCATCGGCACGATAACCATGGCCGATATGCCGTTGACGTCAGCCCGCTACGATCTACCGTTCCATAAACGGAGCGCCGCTCCTGATCCCTGATCGTCGCGTCCAAGATTTGGCATCAGGCGAACCTGGCCAAGGGGGACTCTTAATGAACGGGCATGCTTATCGGCTGTTGGTCCCGGCGCCACATGGCTCATCACGCCTCGTCGGCGCGCTTGGACAATGACATCACAGAGGAATAATTCGGCCTTAACCCCGCTGGCCTGGCGGGACAGCTGGTTGCTCGGGATCGAAGCAGTCGATGCCGACCACAAGGAGTTGGTGCGGCTGCTGAATCTGCTCCTTTGTGCAGAAGGCCGTTGCGCTGAGAGCTTTGCAGAATTGGAAACTCCCCGTGAATCGGCTCCGGCGGGAAGCAGCCAACTGGCACACTTCAGCAACCTCTTGGGCCATCTGCGCGATCATTTTCGGCGCGAAGAAGCGCTCATGATGTCGCTCGACTATCCCGACTTCGAGCTACACGAGAGCGAACACAGAATGCAGATGGCCGAACTCATCGACCTCCGCCGCCACCTGAGCGACAGGGGGAGTAGGTGTCTAAGTGAGGAGTCGCTGGAGTGGATCAAACGCTGCTCCTTCGACCACTTCGTGACGGAAGACCGCCGTCTCGCCGAGTTCTACCTTCGTGAGTTAGGCGCGTAAATTGCTCGTCCAGCACTACCAGCCTCGCGCTTTGCACTTCCATGGCCAGGAGGAGTGGGAGCCCTATGGGTAGAAACCGGCCAAGAGCAGACATGCAGTCAAGGAGAGACTCTCAGTTCGCCTCCCGGGTCCCGTCGACGGACATCCGATCCCCTGGAATAATGGCCCCCTTCCAGACCGACAGGCCCGAAAATGACCGAAGTCATCTCGTTCGCTAAAGGCAGACTCAACGACCTCATCCTGACGGAGTGGCCGCTCGACCGTTACCGGAACGCGGAGCGGAGCGTCCCGTTACGGCGGGAGGTCATGAAGGGGAGCAGGTTCGAGAATGACTGACCCGAAATCGCAGTGACCATCGTCGTCGTCGCCGAGAAACCGAGCGTTGCGCGCGACATCGCCCGCGTGCTGGGGGCACGCAGGAAGGCGCAGGGCTACCTGGAAGGCAACGGCTATGTGATCACCTGGGCGCTGGGGCATCTGGTGCACTTCGCCGAGCCGAACGAGTACGGACCGCAATGGAGCGGGCGCTGGGCGAGCGGCCAGCTGCCCATGATCCCCGAGCAGTGGCAGCTCAAGACGCAGCGCTCCACCGTCAAGCAGTTTCAGGTGGTCAAGCGACTGATCAACGACGCTGGCAGCGAGCGGATCGTTTGCGCCACCGACGCCGGACGGGAGGGCGAGAACATCTTCCGCCTGATCTACGAGCACTCCCGCTGCAGGAAACCGGTCCAACGGCTGTGGGTCTCCAGCCTGACCGACGAGGCGATCGGGGAGGGTTTCCGCCGGTTGCGCCCCGGAAGCGCCTACGACGACTTGGGTCAGGCCGCGCGGGCGCGGGCCCAGGCCGACTGGCTCGTGGGGATGAACCTTACCCGTGCCTACACGGTGCACAACCAGGTGCTCTGCACCATCGGCCGGGTGCAGACACCGACCCTGGCCATGATCGTCCAACGGGACGCGCAGATCGCCAGCTTCCGCAAGGCCTTCTTCTACGAGCTTGTGGCGGCCCTGGAAGAAGGCTTGACCGCCAAATACAGCCAAAAGGGCCAGACGCGCATCGGCGACAAGGCCGAGGCCGAGCGCCTGCACCGGGAGCTCAGCCCCCACCGCACCGGCACGGTGCGCAAGATCGAGAAGAAGATCCGCCGCAACCGCCCGCCACCCCTCTACGACCTGACCAATCTTCAACGCGATGCCAACCGGCGCTTCGGCTTCACCGCCGCCCAGGTTCTGGAATACGCCCAGGCCCTCTACGAGACCCACAAGCTGATCAGTTACCCGCGCACCGAGAGCCGTCACATCGGCGAGGACATGGTGCCGCAGCTACCCGGCATCCTGGAGAAGCTCGATCACCCCCAAGCACCCGCGGCATTGGAACGGCTCCGGGGCGGGCACCGGCTGGGCAAGGCCTATGTCGACAAAACCAAGCTGACCGACCACCACGCCATCCTGCCAACCGGGAAGACACCGTCCCCGGGCGTTCCACCCACGCTGCGCAAGATCTACGACCTGGTCGTGGACCGCTTCGTGGGTGTCTTCCTACCCGATCAGGTGGTGGAGGAGACGGCGGTGACGCTCGACATCGGCGGGCCTGCCTTCGTGGCCAAGGGCACCGTGGTGCTGGAGGCGGGCTGGAAGCAGGCGGAGACAAACGGCGCCAAAGGGGAGGGGATCGCCGCCGGCGAAGAGGGCAAAGGGAAAGATGGCCGCCAGGGCCTGCCGCCGCTCAAGGAGGGACAAACAGTACAGGTCAAGAAAATGGATGTGCTGGAGAAAGAGACC
>JAYEJW010000165.1:0-2934 GCA_034716535.1 Pseudomonadota bacterium | reverse complement strand
AAATCAACAAGTTGCGAGATATCCTGTCCCTACTGAACGAGTTTCCATGAAATCTTTAATCATGGGGACATATTGTAACAGGTTGTTTTGACGTGGAAAAGTGACTTTCGATTCAGGCACTAACTAGAAGTAGGCGGACCATCCGCCCCATATCCCGGGAACACTTCCCATCCGGCAACCGAGAAGTCCCAAAAACTTAGCATGTTACAGGCGCTTACTCACGTGAAACAGAGGTGCGATATGCGGCGACTATGCCCCACTAATCTTTAGTTCGGATTATCGTCCGCATAACGCCCTAAAGCAAACCCTCCCAGCGGGTCAAGGAATTGCCATAAATCAGTATATTGCAGACAGGACACCACGGATTATGCGGTCCGCATTTGCAATCCCGGTAGGACGTCGTTCACGCGAAGCACCCAGTGGGCCTTCATGGTTGTGCGGACCCGGCAGGGAGGGGAGGGAGCACCGGATTTTCAGTTCGGGGACTCCGGGACGAATTTTGATGTAGGGTGGAACTACAACCGGCCCGAAGACATCCACGTACCGCATGACGCGACTACCGTGAAACGCTTAAGACACCTCCCGGCCCCTTGGATCGCGTTTTCCCTGATCCTGTTGCTGCTCTCCGGCTGCGGCAACGAGGCGCCATTGCCCGCCCTCCCGATGGATGGGCGGATACTGGCCTTCGGCGATAGCCTGACCCGTGGCACCGGCGCTAAGCCCGAGGCGAGCTATCCGGCGGTTCTCGAACGGCTAAGCGGCCGACAGGTGGTCAACGCCGGGATCCCGGGTGAGGAGAGCGATGCCGGGCTCACCCGCCTGCCTGGGCTCCTGGAGGGAGTCGAGCCGAACCTGGTGATCCTCGGCCATGGCGGAAACGACATGCTGCGCAAACGGGACCTGGCGGGCGCGGAGACAAACCTGCGGCAGATGGTTCAACTAGTCCTCGACCGTGGTGCGTCCGTGGTCCTGCTCGGTATCCCAAAGCCGGGGATCTTTCTCGGGACCCATCCCATGTACGAACGCATCGCCGCATCCATGGAGATTCCACTGGAGGAGAATGCACTGGAGGACATCCTGGGCGACAGTGCGCTCAAGTCCGATCCCATCCATCCGAACGCGACAGGCTATCAGGAGTTGGCCATGGCCTTGCATCGCCTGCTGGTAGAGAGAGGAGCCCTGTAAAGGTCCCGAACATCGCACCGGGGCACCGAGCTGCGCCCTCAAACAGCGACTCTTCGGATTCTTTCGCAATGGTGGAGGAGAAACGTTCTGGGGCACGATGGCCTGACCCGATCAGCGCTGTCTCAGCAACTGCTCGATGCGCTCCAACCGCTGCTCCATGGCCTCGGCATGCTCGCGTATCCAGTGCACCTCGCCGGCCTCGCCTTCGCCCTGCTCCCGGTCGAACTGCTCGTGCTCTCGCTGCAATGTCTCCAGCACGATGCCGATCATCATGTTCAGAAAGATGAATGCCACGATGAAGATGAAGCTCAGGTAGTAGATCCAGGACAGGGGATAAACCGCCATGGTCTCGTACATCACATCGGTCCAGTCCTCGAAGGTGGCGACCCGGAACAGGGTGAGTAGAGAAATGGCGATGTTGCCCCACAGCGTCTCATTGACCTGGGAGAAGAAGATGCTGCCCATAGCGGCATAGATGTAGAAGATGATGAACATCATCAGGGAGACGTAGCCCATGCGCGGGATGGCGCTGAGAAAGGCGTTCAACAGCAGACGCAGCTCGGGGATAATGGAGATCAGACGCAATACCCTGAAGATGCGAAGCAACCGCCCGAGAATGGCCATCTCGCTCTCGTCCACCGGCATCATGCTGGCCGTGACAACGAGGAAATCGAATACGTTCCATCCCTTCCTGAAAAAGGCCACGAGGCTGCGCTCCGCCAGCATGCGAATGATGATCTCTACCAGAAAGAACAGGGTGATGCCGACATCGAGTATCTCGAACACCTGCCCCAGCGTTGGATCGACCTCATAGGTCTTGGCCCCGATCACGAGGGCGCTGAACACGATGACCAGGATGACAAAGGTCTCGAACAGCTTGTTGTTGCGGATGCGAATGAACTGGTTCTGAATGCTCGCGACGGACATCTGACTACAACCCTTTGAAGCAGGTAGAATGGCGGCGGATTATAAGGTCAGGGTGCCTCAACGCCGAGACTTGCGCACCCCCCAACCGCTGCACCGCGGGATATCGGCTTCGACCTTCGGAGCGTCGACGTTTTCTCGGCAGCCGGTCTCCGGGTAGTATCGGAGGGGCGTGGTTAGCGTCGTAACTCAGCTGAACCGTAGGTCGGGTTAACGAAGCGTAACCCGACATGCCGGGGAGGAGTCGGGTTACGGCGCGCCCGAGGTTCATCACCGCAATTCAGTACCTTGCGAACGCGCCTAACCCGACCTACGCCTTCGATGGACCTTGATCGCTCCGGCTGAGGAATAGCGCTATTCACCTCGGAGGGTGGAGGACGGGTATAGGTCCAGAACTGGCCGGATTGCGACTTTCCTGGATCGCCTATGCACCTGGTGCCGACAGGGCGGCGGATTCGCGTTGCCATGTACGTGGGAGCGCTCTCGATGCTGCTGCTTGGGGCTTTCGTCTACATTTTCCACATGCCAAGAGCTTCTTACTCCGGACCTCTGCCACCGCTTTCCACCGAGGAAGTCCGCATCCGCGACCGTCTGCTGGTCCATGTCCAGACGCTGGCCGGTCGCATCGGAGAGCGTAATCTTTGGCACTATCCGGCACTCTTGGCCGCTGCCGATTACATTGAAGGCACCTTTGTCCAATTGGGCTATCGGCCGGGAAACGAGACCTACGAGAGCGGTGGTAAGCCGGTCCGCAACATCATCGCCGAGAAACCGGGAAATGTGATTCCGGAGGAGATCATCCTCGTGGGCGCACACTATGACTCG
>JAYEJW010000164.1:0-2939 GCA_034716535.1 Pseudomonadota bacterium | reverse complement strand
CATCTCCTTCTGGGACTATCTGGGTGACCGCATCGGACAGAACGGAAACATCGCGCCATTGCCCGATATCATCCGCGAGCGCGCCGCAGCGGCGAGCGTAATGCCCTGAGATATTGAGAAGTTACCCCCGCCGGCAGGCGACCCACCGCTGCCCGTCCAGCGAGATCCCGCCGCCGGGCACGATACAGTGCACATGGGGATGATGGGTCAAGGCCGAGCCCCAGGTGTGCTGCACCATCGTGAACCCGATTCGGGCACCCAGGTGCTTGGGGTCGGCGGCGATGGTGAGCAGCGTCTCCGCGGCGGCCTGGAACAGCAAGCCATAGATCACCGCCTTGTTGTGATAGGCGATCTGCCCGATCGGCGCCGGCAAGGTGAAGACCACATGGTAGTACTCCACCGGCAGCAGGTCGGCCTTGCGGGCGGCGAGCCACGCCTTGGCCACGGCCCCCTGACATTTTGGGCAGTGCCGATTCCTGCAGGAGTTGTAAGCGATCCGGCTGTAGCCGCAGCCCTGGCAGCACTCGACGTGCCCGCCGAGCGCCGCGGTACGACAATGCTCGATCGCCGACATCACCTTGAGCTGGCCGAGACTCAGGTGTCCGGCCTGCTCCCGGCGCCACGCCGGTCCATGGTCGCGGAAGATATCGGCGACCTCCAGTGCCTGACGCGGCATGGCCGCGCCGCCTCAGGTGCGCGGCGGATCGGTCAGGGTCAAACGCTCCAGCGGACTGGTGACCTCGCGTAGGGTGGCGGTGGCCACTCGCGCGTACAGTGCGGTGGTCTCCAGCTTCTTGTGCCCGAGCAGCACCTGGATGACGCGGATGTCCTCCCTGTGCTCCAACAGCTCGGTGGCAAAGCTGTGCCTCAGGGTATGGGGGGAGACCCGCTTGGCGATCCCGGCCTTCTCGGCGGCGGCGTGAGACAGGCGCGGTTGAGCTGGCGCGTGGAGAGCGGATTGATCGGGTCCTGACCCGGGAACAGCCAGCCGTGGGGCAGCATCTTGCCGCGCGCGTTGCCCTCGCGCCACCACGCTCGCAGCACATTGAGCAGGGTCGGGGAGAGCAGCACGTAGCGGTCCTTGCGCCCCTTGCCTTGCTCAACGCGGATGACCATCCGCTTGCTGTCGATAGCGTCGACCTTCAGCGCGACCACCTCCGCGGCGCGCAGTCCGGCGCCGTAGGCCACCGACAGGGCGGCCTTGTACTTCAGCCCCGGGGCCGCTTCCAGAAAGCGCTCGGCCTCCTCGCGAGCGAGCACCGTCGGCAGCTTGCGCGGCTGGTGTACATGGCTCATCTTGGCCATCAGCTCGCCGCGCCCGAGGGTGACATCGAAGAAGAACTGCAGCGCCGTGACCGCCGCGTTCACGCTTCCGCGGCCAACACCGCGCTCGACCAGATCGAGCTGGAAGCGGCGCAGATCCTCCGCCGTGGCCGTCGCGGGCGAACGCTTGAGAAAACCGTTGAGGCGCTTGACCCAGCGCAGATACCCGCTCTGGGTCTTGGGCGAGAGCTTGCGCAGCGTCATATCCTCGATCATGCGCTGACGCAACGGGCTGATGGGGGTATCGTGACTGGACATGGGTCTGCTCCTGTCTTGGGTTGAGGTGACCTGCACCTCAAACCTCTAGACGGGACAGACCCATCCCGCTAATCCATCAACGCTACCGGAGCCTACCTCCCCCTACCGCGGTAGCGGTTTAGTCGTGCGCCCACGAGGGTGCCGTATCAGCACGGTGCAAGTCCGTGTCGGAGAAAGCCACAGCTCCGTAGCCGAAGGTAATTGCGTCGTCGTGAGACGGGGTGAGAAGCAACCGGAGGCGAACGGTCGGTCCGCAGGAGACGAACTCGATTCGGCAGCATGTAACGGCGAGCCTTCGACTAAGTGGTGAAGCCTGAAACCCACCGGCCACGCTGACGTGGTGGTCAAAGCGATGGTCGGGTGCATGCTGTGGTTGGAGGTGGAACGATCGGAAGGTAAGGCACCGTAAGTGGGGAGACCTGGGCGTCGAGGTGACGGCGTCCAGGAGTCAGAGCCCTCACAGTACTGCACGGCGCTCGATGCCCGAGCTAAGGAACCGATAGGGTGGCACCGCCGGGAAACCAGGCGGCAAACAGAGAACACAAACAGGCTCCTAAGGTTCGGTGACAGACAGGGTCGGGAAAGCGCGGAGAGCAAACCCGCGCCGAGGGAAGGGGGGCAGGAAGGTAGATACGAGAGGAACAGATCGATGCACAGAACGGAGATTGCAGACTCCATAGTGCGGGCAACCGCTAGACCGGAGGCAGACCCGGATGATCCACGCGCGTGGTCATGGGTGGAAGCGTCGGTGTGGACCGAACGTATGTTGGCGGCCCTGGGTAACGGGGTCCGAGGAGGTACATGGCATAGTCTGATCGATAAGGTCTATGCGCCACAGACACTGTGGGCGGCCTGGCAACGGGTGGCGGCGAACCAGGGAGCGGCGGGCATAGACCGGATGAGTATTGAGTGCTTTGAGGCCAATGCGGAGCGCTACCTGGCCGAGCTGGCGCGGGCGCTGCAGGAAGGCAGCTTCCAACCCGATCCGGTCAGGCGCGTGTATATCCCCAAAGGGAAGGGACAAACCCGACCCTTTGGGATCGCGACAGTCAAGGATCGCGTGGTCCAAGCGGCCTTGAAGTTGGTGTTGGAGCCTATCTTCGAGAAGGAATTTCTGCCCGTCAGTTTCGGCTTCCGGCCGGGACGAAGCTGCAAGGATGCTATGCGGATCGTGGATCAGGCGCTGAAGGGCGGCTATACCTGGGTGGTGGACGCCGATCTGCAGAGCTATTTGGATCGCTGTTCATACTACCCCCCGGCTGATTTAGGGTCGTCAAAAAGATCTTGAATGGTGTCTGGAAGCTTTATTTTCAGTCCCTTACGCTTTCCCTGTGAGACATGGATGGCATCGAGCTCGC
>JAYEJW010000163.1:0-2941 GCA_034716535.1 Pseudomonadota bacterium | reverse complement strand
GTCCCAAACGCGCCAAGGCAAGGCGCAGTCCGCCGGGAATGGTTATTCCCTTTCCAAGGACTGCAACGCCGCATTGGTGCGTTTGGGGCGCTCCCTTCGGGCAAGGCGAGAAGCGGCCATCTGCGTTGTTGCGCGGGCTTGAATTAGCTACGGCTAGTCCTGCGCCCGCGCGCCTAGCAGCTGATCGCTTCTCGCCTCGCTGAGTCCATCAAGCCCTCCCTGTCGGAGTACTTGGGGAAACGCTGATTGATGCCGCTCAGTGGGACGGATCGCCCGTGGAGGCGATCTGGGCCAGATCCCGGGCCTCGAAGTCGATGCCCACCTCCAGGCCCGGATTGAGGCTGATGCTGTAACCGATCCCGAGCTTTTCCAGAATCCAGGTGAACTCGGTGACGAGTCCGCCGCCGTAACCGGGGTAGTCCTTCACGAAGGACTTGGCGCGCTCGGGACTGGTGAAGAGGACCAGGACCTCCTCGCCGTCCTCGGTCTGGAGCTTCAGCGGCTGTGCCGTCTTGTCGGTTGCAAGGCCGCCGATCTGGTATTTCTCGTAGATGGGCATGAAGACTTCGGAGCCCAGCAAGGTCTGCATGAAGGCCTCGGGAGGGATCTGACCCTCCTGGGCGGCGATCAGTTGGCGTTCGAGGTCGTTTCGCGGCTGAAACTCGGTGGTCATTTGGAAATCCCCAGACAAACGGCATTGGCCAGGAAAGCTGGGGTTGAACGCTCGTACTTCAACCTTTAAGCGCGGAACCGGCGGCTGCCGCGGGCGTCGAATCTCGCGCGAGCGACCACACTTATCAACAAGAGACCACCGCTAAGCGGAGTCACGCCGTCCAAGGGCGGAGCCAGGCATCAGGAGGCCCATGCATGCTGATCAAAAAACGGGACGACATCCCTCCATCCGAGATCACGGAGCCCGAGATCTGGATCCGGAGGCGGGAGCTCATCAAGGCGGCCGCGCTTGGCGCCGGTCTCCTGGCATCCGGTCGTGCGCTGCCCCTTTCCGGTGCACCGACGGTTCGCCGCGGTGAGAAGATCCCGAATGTCCGCGAGAGCCGATACAGCACAAAGGAAGAGCCGACGGACTACGAAATTATCACCAGCTACAACAACTTCGTCGAGCTCGGCAGCGGCAAACGCAGGCCGGCCCTGCGGAGTGACTCCCTGCGTACCCGCCCCTGGATCCTGAAGGTGGAGGGGGAATGCGAGGCCCCGGGGGAGATCGGCATCGAGGAGATCCTCAAGGTCTTTCCCCAGGAGGAGCGTATCTACCGGCTGCGCTGCGTGGAGGCCTGGGCCATGGTGGTGCCCTGGGTCGGATTCCCGCTGGGCGACATGCTGAAACGCTTCAAACCCACGTCGCAGGCGAAATACGTGGCCTTTGAGACCCTGTACGACCCCAACCAGATGCCCGGGCAGATCTCCGGTCTGTACGACTGGCCCTACCGGGAGGGGTTGCGCATGGACGAGGCCATGCACCCGCTCACCATTCTCGCGGCCGGTCTGTACGGCGAGGGCCTTCCGGGTCAGAACGGTGCGCCACTGAGACTGGTGGTGCCATGGAAGTACGGGTACAAGAGCATCAAGTCCATCGTGCGCATCAGCTTTACGAAACGGGAGCCGCCCACCACATGGAACAGGCTGCAGCCGGAGGAGTATGGGTTTTACTCCAACGTGAATCCGAAGGTGAGCCACCCGCGCTGGAACCAGAGGAGTCACCGCATGGTCGGAGATGGCTGGTTTGCCCGCAGGCGCACGACCGAGATGTTCAACGGTTACGCCGACCAGGTTGCACACCTCTACGCGGGCATGGACCTGCGCAAATTCTACTGAGGCGCTTTACATGGCAGCATCGGCATCCAAGAACATCGTTCGGGTGGGCAAACCCCTCCTGTTCCTTCTCGGCCTGCTCCCCCTCGGAGTATTGGTTGCGAACGGGATCAGCGGCGACATCGGTCCGAACCCGGTGGAAGCTGTGACCCGTTTCACGGGGGACTGGACCCTGCGCTTTCTCTTGATCACCCTGGCGGTAACACCCTTGCGGAGGCTCACCGGCCAGACCTGGCTGATCCGCTTTCGGCGCATGCTCGGACTATTCGCCTTCTTCTACGCCTGCCTTCACCTGCTGACCTACCTGTGGTTGGATCAATTCTTTGCGTGGAGTGCGATTCTGGAGGACGTCCTGGAGCGTCCCTACATCACGGTCGGCTTTGCCGCTTTCCTGTTGATGGTCCCCCTGGCGGTCACTTCGACGCGGGGCATGGTGCGGCGCCTCGGGCGCCGCTGGCAGATCCTGCACCGGCTGGTCTATCTCGTCGCGGCGCTTGGTGTTCTGCACTTCCTGTGGCTTGTGAAGGCAGGTATCACTGAGCCCGCAATCTACGGGGCGGTGCTTGCGCTGCTGCTGGCCTTGCGGTTGCCCTTTCGGCGGTTGCGTACTGGCGTGCGCCGAACCGGGGAGCAGATCCTCACCGAGAGCCGATAGCGCTCTCAAGGCGCCACCAGGCATCGAGGATGCAGGCGACGGACCAGGCCTGAGCGGGGGCGCCGCGGGGTCGGTGGGGCGGATCACCGTCGAAGACCTCGCTGACCGTGCCCAGCCCGGCGTCGGCGAGATGCTCCGCGATCGGAGCCAGGCGAGCCTGGGCCGCCTGGGCATCCCCGGTCACCCGGTACTGTGCAAGGGCATAATGGCCGAGCAGCCAGGACCAGACCGTTCCCTGATGATAGGCGCCGTCTCGGCTGAATATGTCGCCGCCGTAGCCTGCGCGGTAATCGGGGTGCTCCGGATCGAGGGAGCGAAGACCGTAGGAGCACAGCAGTCGGCGCCCGCATTCGGAGACGACGGCGGCCTGCGTCTCGGCGTCGAGGGGGGAGAAGGGTAGGCTGACGGCCAGAATCTGGTTCGGACGGATGGCGTCGTCGTTGCCCTCCGGGCCAT
>JAYEJW010000162.1:0-2943 GCA_034716535.1 Pseudomonadota bacterium | reverse complement strand
AGCTTAACACAATATAAGAACTTCTATTTACATGCCTACACATATGCGCGAAGAATCCTGTATTACATGCGAATTATCAAAGAGTTACGCTACAAATGGCGGTTTTCAGCCAGGAACTTCAGGTTAGGCGGGCACCTCCACCGCCTCCGGCAACGCCTTGAGCATCCCGATGAAGATCCCGCCGAGGCGACCGATTTCCAGCCGCGTCCTTTCCAGGGCGAGCGACGGCGTACTGAGCAGCTCCTTGTCCAGGAACTTCGGACGCACGATGATACGCTCGGGCTCGGGCTCGGGACGCTCCGGCACCAGGCGCTCCATTAGGGTCTTGAGACTGTCTCCCGCAGCCGCCTTGAGTCCGTTGGCCAGCTGTTCCATGCCGAACAAGAACAGGGCAAGACCGCCGAAGGGTCCCATGAGCAACGGTTCCGGGTGGAAGGTGTCGATCATCCGCGATCCTGTGTCGATCTGCCAACGGGTTTTTTTACCGTTCGGTGAGTAGACGGCATTGGAGAGGACCGATCGACATACAGTCGCGAGCCGACGCCGCCGGGCTCCGCGCGCGGGGGCCGCGGCTCGGGTCGCGGAGGCATGCGCTTGGAATGTTTCGCTTTCTGCCGCCCTGCCGCGGTTGGCAGGGGAGCGGATTTTGTGGAAAATAAGCAGTTAATAAAATGAGCTCGACGTTTTGAGCCTCCTGAGAAATCATCCTATCCGTCGATTTCCAGGGGCCCGTTGACGGTCCGCGAGGTTGGGCAGTGCGCGCCGGTTGACCGGGCAGTTCAGATGCCACGTTTGCTGACGGGGGAATCATGCGGGCACGAAAAACGAAGATCCTTTCCGCCCTGGCGACCACTTTCGCAGTCCTGGTCTGGCTCCCGGCGGCGGCCGAGAAGGTCCCGTCGTTCGAGCAGGTCTACCGGTCCAACGATGTCCACAACCTGACGGCCTGGGGACGTCGCTATGAGCACGGTGTCGGCATCGGCCAGGATGTCGGCAAGGCGGTCCGCCTGTACTGTAAGGCGGCTCGCAAGGGCGACGTAGAGGCGCAGTTTAATCTCGGCCAGATCTATGCCTTCGGCCGCGGTATCGAGCGCAACCGCGAGCTCGCCGCCGCATGGCTCTACAAGGCGGCTCAGGGCGACGACCGGCGTGCGAGCAGCCTGCTCCATTTGCTCAAGGTCAAGGGGAAACCGAAACGCCGCGCCAGCTGTCCGCTCGGGACGGGCGGAACGCGCATCGCCACGCGACAGCACCCCGCCTCGGGAGAGGTCGCCAAGCTTGTGCGGAGCCTGGCGCCGAGGTACGCACTGGACCCGAATTTGGTTCTTGCGGTCGTCGAGACCGAGTCCAACTTCAATGCCAAGGCAGTCTCCCCGAAGAACGCACAGGGGCTGATGCAGCTCATTCCCGCGACGGCGGAGCGTTTCGGCGTGCGGGATGTGTGGGACCCGGAGCAGAATCTGCGGGGCGGCATGGCTTATTTGCGCTGGCTGCTGGACCGTTTCGATGGCGACGTCGAGCTGGCCCTGGCCGGCTACAACGCCGGCGAGAAGGCGGTCGAGCGCCATGGGGGGATCCCCCCCTATGCCGAGACCCAGGCCTACGTCAAGCGCATCGTCGCGCGGATCAACTGAATCTGAAATACCGGCCTCGCGCTCCGTCGGCGTCACACCGACGGACCGAGGTTCGCAATGCCGCCGGGCAGGGAGCTCCTCGATCAACCCCGGCGGAGGGGGGGCGCGAGCGCGGCGTCACGCGCCCCGGACCTTCCGCAATTTTCTTGAAAAACCCAATCCCTTCCTATAGTTTGGCTCCCAAGTCCCAGCTGGGGGTGCCCGACGGCTGTCGGGCTGAGAGATACCCCTTGAACCTGATCCGGATCGTACCGGCGGAGGGAAGCGAGGGCGTGCCGACAAGTTCGTGGCCGCTCGTGCGTCTTTCCTCCTGCAACCCGAGGTAGAAGCATGAGCGCCATCCCCGAAGAGTTCGTCCGCAAGACCGCCCGTCTATCGGACGAGGTCACCAAGCCCTTCCCCAATTCCCGAAAGATCTACGCAGGGGGTTCGCGGTCCGACATCCGGGTGCCCATGCGGGAGGTGACCCTGACCACCACCCACACCAACCAGGGGGTGGAGGAGAATGCGCCCGTCTACGTCTACGACACCTCGGGGCCCTATACGGACCCGCAGGCCCGTATCGATTTGCTCAAGGGGTTGCCCGACCTGCGCACCGGCTGGATCGACGAGCGCGGCGATACCGAGACCCTGTCTGGCCCCAGCTCCGAGTTCGGCCGGGCGCGCCAGAGTGACTCCGCGCTCGCCCACCTGCGCTTCGAGCACATCCGTACCCCGCGCCGGGCCAAGCCTGGTGCCAACGTCTCCCAGATGCACTACGCGCGCCAGGGGATCGTTACGCCTGAGATGGAGTATGTCGCCATCCGCGAGAACATGAAGCTGGATGAGCTTCGCGCCGATCCGCGCTACGCGAAGGTCCTGCGTCAGCACAAGGGCGAGCACTTCGGGGCCAACCTGCCCGATACGATCACCCCAGAGTTCGTGCGCGCCGAGCTGGCCGCCGGTCGCGCCATCATCCCGGCCAACATCAACCACCCGGAGCTCGAGCCCATGATCATCGGGCGCAACTTCCGGGTGAAGATCAACACCAACATCGGCAACTCGGCGGTCACCTCCTCCATCGAGGAAGAGGTGGAGAAGATGGTCTGGTCCGCCCGCTGGGGCGGCGACACCCTGATGGATCTCTCCACCGGCAAGAACATCCACGAGACCCGGGAGTGGATCCTGCGCAACGCCCCCATGCCCATCGGGACGGTGCCCATCTACCAGGCCCTGGAGAAGGTGGACGGCAAGCCCGAAGAGCTCACTTGGGAGATGTTCCGCGACACCCTGATCGAGCAGGCGGAACAGGGAGTGGACTACTTCACCA
>JAYEJW010000161.1:0-14328 GCA_034716535.1 Pseudomonadota bacterium | reverse complement strand
CCGCGGTTGATACGGTGGGCGTTGACGATGATCTTCGATGAGGCCGCCTGGCGAAAGATCTCGGCGAGCCGCACGGTGGGCACCGCACCGGAGGCGATCATGTCCGCCAATACGGCACCGGGGCCAGATGCCGGAGCGGTCGGGTCGTGCGGATCGACGAGGAAGAGGGATTGATCTTCATCGACTACGACGGCCGCCGCGTCGAGTACGAAACCAGCGAGCTCGATGAGGTGTCCCTGGCCTACGCCACGACTGTGCACAAGAGCCAGGGGTCGGAGTACCCCGCGGTCGTCATCCCCTTGGGAATGCCACACTACATGCTTTTAGAACGCAACCTCCTGTACACGGCCGTCACCCGCGGAAAGCAACTGGTGGTCGTCATCGGACAGACGAAGGCGTTGGCGATGGCAGTCAAGCGCCTGGGTTCGGTGAAACGGCTGACCAACCTGCAAGCCCGGTTACGACAAGCAGCGCAAAGAAGTGAACCTGCGGTTTGACACCGAGCCCACCGGCTATGAGAAGACCATCCTGTCAGACCTGCAGGGCGCTTCGCAGTGCCTTCGCCGAGAAGTGGCCGAGAACCCAGGTTTCGACGGCTGGGAGCGGGCGCTCTTCCACATCGACGAAGCCATGAGCTCGGAGTCCGTGCGCAACCTCCGACACAAGGGGATCCCTCCTGCTCGTGCGCAGCGTCCTTCTGCAGGCGGACGTACCCGAGGGCGTGGCCGAGCGCCTGGAGGCAGTGAGTGCATTCATGGACGAGACGCTCGAGGCGCTCGCGAGCGGTGAGATCGAGTGAACCAACGCTGTCAGCCGACGGTCCGCTGCGGAGTGCGCAGAGCCATCTACCCGCTTTTGATTCTCGGATTCCTGTTGCTCGGGCCTCCCGCAATCGACGCTGGCCCTGGAAAGGAGCCAGAGGCTAAAGGTCTAGAATGCGTGATCCTGTTGCACGGGCTCGGCAGGACGAGCCGTTCCCTGAACAACATGGCCGACGCCGTCCAGGCTGCTGGCTTCAGCGCAGTGAATCTTGATTACCCGTCGCGCAAGAAGACGATCCAGGAGCTGGCGTCAGAGACCATAGAGCGCGGCTTGAGCCGCTGTGCCCAGATGCCGGCCCGCGCCATTCATTTCGTCACCCATTCCATGGGCGGGATTCTGGTGCGCTACTACCTGAACCGCCATCGGCCCGAGAATCTCGGCCGGGTCGTCATGCTGAGCCCGCCGAATCACGGCAGCGAGGCGGCCGATCACCTTCGAGACTCGGCTCTTTACGCGTGGTTCAACGGCCCTGCGGGACAACAGCTTGTTACCGGCCCCGAGGGACTTCCCGAGCAGCTCGGACCGGTAGACTTTCCGCTCGGTATCATCACCGGAAACCAACACAGCTTCTTCGATGCCTGGCTTGCCGACGTCATCCCCGGCACGGACGACGGCAAGGTGTCAGTCGAGCGAGCAAAGGTCGAGGGTATGGCCGATTTCCTGGTGCTCCCCTATTCCCACCCGTTCATCATGAACGCAGAGGAGGTCATCGAGCAGACGCTGCACTTTCTTCGTCGCGGCCACTTCCGCGTGCGGTCTCCGTAAGCCGACCAACCGTCAGACTGACCCATCTCCTCCCCTGCTCCCCCGACCCTCGCACGGCCACGGGGAGCTTGTGGGAATACAGTCGGATGAACCACTGACAGCGCAACCGTGCAAAGGGCGTAATCCTCAGAGGAGTGAGATCGGCGTATCGACGCCTTACCGGTCTGAGAGACCGCAAAAAGCTGATTCCGGACACCGATCGCTGGTTCGGGCAGGCGGGTCGCAATCCTAGGCCCGTCTTATTACAGCCCACGGCTCGCCGGCTGCACCGTGTGCCAAAGCAGACGCTGAGGTCGGCATTCGATTGACCGCCTACCCGTCGGCCGCCAACATCTTGCCGATGGTCTTTTCGTATTCAGGAAAGTACTGGCCGATAACCGGCAACTCAAACGAGCGCAGGATGCTCGTGTTGCTCTCGCGTTCGAGAAGAAATTCAAAGGACTTCTCAACCAACACTTCCCGCGCGACCCGTTTGTCCGTGAGCTTCTCATAGTAGGGGGAACTCAGGGTGACCGTGTGCGTCGTCGTTGTCCGTCCTTCTACCGTCACGCGGAACGTGTTCTCGTCGATCGGCTGTACCGTGATCATGGTTGCTGGTCTCCGTACGGCGTTATCGTCAGATCAGTCGAGCGTGGGGACGGGAGCAATCCGCTTCTTGTCCTGCAACGGCTGTCGTCAATGGACGCGAAAGCCCTCATGGCATGCCACGCATTGCTGCATCACCTGGGACAAGGCATCGAATGCGGCGCCAAGGTCGCCGGTCACCTCAGCGTCGCGCGAGACCACTGCAAAGCGGCTTGCCGCGCGGTGCATGGCGGAGCCGATCGCGCGCATCGGCTCGGGCATGAAGGGAGCCATGTGCGCCGCGCCATGCGCCCGCATGGCGCTCATGCCCAGGCGGCCCTCCGCCGTCTCGGCCGCGGCCTCGTAACGGCCCTCAGCGAGTTGCCTGGTGATGGTTTCGAGCGCCACCAGGTGGTCGCGCATGTTCGCGAGCATGTGGGCTTGCATCGGCGGTGGCAACTCGACCTGCTTTCGGGTGTCCTCGGCCCGTACGGTCAGGGCCACGGCGCCGATGAGCAGGGGAGCGATCAGGATGGCCGTTTTCATCACGTTGGTCTCCGTTGATCATCGTCATATCGTCCAGGTTCAATCCGCCTCGTCGTCGCCTCGTGAGGGGTCTGTGCAGGATGCGCGCAAAACGTGACCACAATGGTACTCGATGGCGGGGAGCTTAGACGGCAGCTAAGGACGGTGAGTCGGCAGGTGAGGAATGCCGGGCACATTCCGCGAGACCTTTTGAGGCGTTTTGCGAGAGCAGAGAGCAAAAGGCCCGATTTCGCACACCGATCACCCGTCCCCGGTGATTGACGCGACATTCCGCACACAACGGGCGCCGTCGACCATGGGCAGACCTTCGGCTAGACGTCCGTGGCAGAGCCACTGTAAAGTTCTCTGCCCCCCTCGTCGTAGACCGCGAAGGACAGCAACCGGCCAACTTCGGACCTCCGGCCATCGGCTGTTAACGGTAGGTCTACGCTGTAGGACATAGTCCAGATGGTTCACGAACGGCGGCGGGTTACGCTTCGAGCTCTTGTGGTGCTTCGCGGCATCGGCCGCATAAACTAACCGTCATGGCTAAACGAGAGGCGTAGCGATGCGGATTTCTGAGAGAGGACTATCTGATTACCCATGGTACCTTAAACCGTTTTTCTGGAATCAGCGGCGGAAGTACGGCCAAGTGCTGAAACCTGCTCTTCTTTGGGCGAGGGTTCCGAAATTATTCGTGGCCGTGGCGTCGCTTTACGGCGTACTAGATCGGCGAAGCTCACCACTGAGTCCGGAAATGCGGTCTCTCATTACTGTCCGAGTTTCTCAAATAAACTGGTGTCGCTTCTGCGTAGACATAAACTCCGCCACGTTAGCCGAGCGGTCTGGTTCATTAGACAAGGTGCAGGCCGTGGAAAATTGGAGAGAGAGCGATATTTTTAGCGCGCGAGAGAAAGTTTCCTTGGAGTATGCAGAGGCAATTACTTTTACCGACGAGCAGGTAACTGGAAAGCTTATGGAAGAGCTGCGTTCGTATTTCGATGAAGACAGTATTGTAGAGTTAACGGCGTTGATCGCATTTCAGAATTTATCGAGCAAATTTAATAGTGCGTTGGACCTTCCTGCACAAGGATTTTGCAGCATACCTTTTAGACCGGAAAAAAAGGCAAGAGGATCAACATAAGTTCTTAGTTCAGATTTTTCCCTCCCGTTTGCCTCATGTTAGTCACACAGCGAAATTTCTACTTTGGGTCGGGTCCGGACCCTGAGCCGTCGCGAGGGCTCTCGAGTCGCCTGACGGACCGCAGTCGGCCAACTCCTGACCTACACGGGTGACCAGCGAACGGCAAGAACGAAGCTATAAGTTCCAGGAAGTTGAATAGCTATCTCCTCGTTGAGGTATCAGGGAAAAGTGACAGAGAGTACTGGCCTGGACCACGACCGGTTTTTTTATTTTATCGTGGCCCAACCACCGTCCATTTCTATTATGGCTCCTGTCATATAGCTTGAGGCATTATTGGATGCCACAAACAACAGGCAGCCGTCCAGCTCATCTAGCGCAGCCGCTCTTTTCATGGGTATTTCTGCGACGGTCTTTTTTCCTTCTTCCGTCTTGCCAAATTCTTTCTGCATTTCCGTGAGCATAGCGCCCGGCACAATGGCATTAACTCGTATGCCATTGGATACAACACCCTGCGCAAAGCTTCTGGTCATATGGTTTACACCTGCTTTAGATGCACCGTAGGGTAGAAGGTTAGCCATAGGCCGGCTAGATGTTGCTGAAGAGATATTTATGATGCTACCCTTAACATTGGTGCGAATCATATGGGCGGCCGTTGCTTTGGAAAACATCCAGATACCTTTAAGATTGGTGTCAAGGACACTGTCCCAATCTTCCTCGGTTTGCTCAAAGATAGTCTTCAACACAAGAATGCCGGCACAATTTACCACGACATCGAAGGTTTGGAAGGTTTCTGCGATTTTAGCTACTCCGCTTTCAATCTCAGAGCGCTTTCTCAGGTCTATTAGTTGTTTCAGGACTGTCACACCGTGTCCAGAAATCTCCCCGGCAGTCTCCGATAGCCCGCTCTCATTCATATCGACCAGCGCTACATTGGCACCCGCTTTGGCAAATGTTTTCGCGCACTGCTGACCAAGACCCGAGCCAGCACCGGTAACAATGCAATTTTTTCCGGCAAGGCTGTAGATAGATTCGATATAGGATCGTTGATCGTTCATGACTATTTACTCAAGGCAACATGTGGTTAGACATCACTGACTGTACCACAACTGCAATTTACTAACAGACTGTAACCGCGGCAGTTTCTTCCCGTGTGGTCAAATTGTTCTTCCGTATTGAGATATCGACTTCTTAACCTATAGCGTACCCATGTGGTTGTGGCGAACGTCGTTGCTCGGCGGAAGTTCCATAACAGTTCTCGCACACAAACGGGGTCAAGTCATGCATTGAGGCATGTCATGCGCCGGCCCAATGCTTCCCAGGCACTAGTTCGGGTACAGTTTTCCCGCCCGACACCTGTAGCTCGATCTCGCACGGGGCTCGATCTCTTCGTACACGAGCTCCTCCAGGTCAATTTCGGGCCCGCTCGCGTCATCGGCTTACCCGCCGATCCGGCGATTCCCTCAGCCTCGAGCTATTACTAGGCGGCGTCGCACGTTGCCACAATCGCCAAGACGGCGCAAAGTAATCCAGTCCTAGTGCCTTCCGACGGTCTGATCGTAGTAATTGTTCTCTACGAATTACCAGTACGACCTACATCGGCCATATCCAGGATCGAGTCGATGCGCGCTCGTGGGGCCCAGGGAGCAACCTGGGGTCGGTGCGCCGGAGTATATCGAATCGACTCTCCAGTTGTGCTAACAGGGGCTTGCGCCATACTACCAGTCAAGGGTGCGGAAAGTGCGAGCGACTAGATAGAGGCAGCCGACGAAGGACCAAGCATCAGCAATCGTCGGACCCGTTCCGGGCGCACTGTCGGTCCTGCTGGCGCTGAGCCTGTTCGGCTGTCAGAACGCGGCGAACGGGGCTGAGTCGGTCTCGGACCCCGGCCGCGGCGGCAACACCGAGGACGCAAATGTGTGACGGATAGGAGGTCCAACCCCATCAGGGTTGGAATGAGCGGACGCTACCATTCAGGGAAGGGGACACGCAAGCGCGTTTATGTAGGTGCGAGGTGGTGGCTGAGCGGTACGGCGGCGAATAATCGCTCGTCCCGACCATCGACGGGCCTGTGGCGCACACAGAAATTGAGCGTCCGCTTTCGAGAACGTCTGACAGCGTCCGTCAGATCAGATGTCGACTAATACATCGCAAGGAAAGCGGCCTGTGAGGCAACCTAAGGCGTCAATGCAGCTCCTTTTGGCTGACCTTCAGGGTCGTAATCAGCTCGTGGAACTCGTCGTGCATTTGCTCGACTGAAACCATGACGGCGCCCTCATCCTGGGCCGCCGAAGCGGCGGACAGGGCGTCGACCGATTCTACGAGCTTTTCGGCGGCTTCCTGGGAAGCCGGGGAGCCGTCGGCCTTGGTTGCGCTGAGCACGGCTTCCGCCGCGTCCTTCAACGCGGGGATCTCTTCCTTGATCGCCGCGGCATCCTTCGCGGGGTAGTGATGGTGCCATACAGGCTCAATATGGGTGTGAAAAGCGGACACCGCCCCGCGGATCTCGGTATCCGGCGCGGATTCCGCATCCTCTGACTCCGCGGCCAGTCCGAAAGAAGAGACGAGCCAGAGGGAGAGGAGGGAAGCAGACAGGATTGTTTTCATGATGTTTTCCGGCAACGCCGTCTCTTAGGGTAGGATCTTGATGGGCGTGCCGTTGCGCACCGTTCTCCAGATCTCGTCCATCTCGTGGTTCTGTACGGCGATGCAGCCGTCGGTCCAGTCCCGCCGCTTGTACTCTGCCTTGATCTTTGCGGAACGGATGTGGTCCGGCTGACCGTGGATCATGATCATCCCCCCCGGACTCTGGCCCACGAAGCGGGCGAAGCGGATGTCCCGGGCGTTGGGGTAGGAGACGTGGATGTACTTGTAGAACCGGCTGTTGGGATTGCGCCGATCGAGTAACGGATCGGAGGTCCAGTCCCATCAAGATCGGAATGAGGGGACGCTACCATCCAGGGAAGGGACACGCAAGCGCGTTTATGCAGGTGCGAGGTGGTGGCTGAGCGGTACGGCGGCGAATAATCGCTCGTCCCGACCATCGACGGGCCTGTGGCGGACCTTGATCGCGGTGTCGGGAGGGGCGGGCTTGCGGGGACTTGCGCGCCGCCTGCAGAGCGCTCGCGGCGGGGGGCTACCAGTGCATCTCTTGGTTGAAAACGTACTCGGGCTCCGGCTGTGCCATCGCCTCCCAGTCCGGAAGAGCATCGAGTCCGTCGTCCCACATGGGCGGCCCGGGCCGGCTCGCCGATGTGGGTGAGGATCCGCTGCACTGGCGAGGCCTCAGAGACGAAGGCGATGATCCGCATGTCCGCACCGCACTGGGGGCAGACCAGCGGGAGAGATTCGAACAGACGCGCGAGCAGCATCGCCCAGAGATAACGTGCCGATGAACGGCAGCTCGGCCCATTGGCAGGCGGTGGCGAAACCGCCTCGGGCGGCGGCTGCTGAGCCTCGTCAGGCGCACGCCCGTGGGCGGTGACCGCCGCTCGGAGGGGCGCGTTCGGCGCAAGCACGCCATGATAGCGGTGGCGGCGCGGTGGCGGGATCAGGGCGGCCAAGTGGTCGATGAGCTCCAGCGGGGTGAGCGCCAGGGTTGCGTGACCATCGCGCAGGGGCTTGGGCAAATGGTAGATAATCTGGTGTTCGTTGACCTGCTCGACCCGGTCGAGGGCGAACCGCGGGCGGGCGCAGTAACGCAGCAGCCGCTCCCGCCCTGCCCGGCCGCGCCCGCCGATACGCACCGCGGCATCGAGCGAGAACCCGCCGTTGTCCCACGCGAGCATGTCGCGGGCGTCATCGGCATCGAGCAGACCGCTGCGGGCGAACCAGCGCAGCACCCGGTGGCGCGTCTGATGGGCGATGGCGCCGATCTCCTGCGGTGTGGGCGTGACGGCTGGGCGAAATCGAATGGAGTGCTGACCAGGATCGACAGCAGCATCAGCGCGGCGGCACGCACGATGCGGTCTCGATCCACACTTTGACTGGTCTTGACTGCCGAACCGTGGGTCGGCCCGCGTCCTGGACGGGTGGAGCCGCGCGCATTGAAACAGCGCCCGAAGACGGCATCCATCTGGCAATCGGCCGCTGCTGTCACTAGACTCTGCGCTTCCGTCCACGGCGGCACTCCCCCTGCCTGATCGCGAACAGCGACCGACACCCGGTCGTCCCGGTGGGGGGCGGCACGTCCGAAATCGCCGGCGCTCAACCAGACGATCGATACCCTCATTGCAATGGCCCAGAGCTCGAACACTGCGGCACCGAAACACACCCCGGTGATGCAGCAATATTTGCGCATAAAGGCGGAGCATCCGCAGATGCTGTTGTTCTACCGCATGGGGGATTTCTACGAGCTCTTCTACGAGGACGCGGAGCGAGCGGCGCGGCTGTTGGACATCACCCTCACCAAGCGCGGCCAATCGGGAGGGCAGCCGATCCCGATGGCGGGTGTACCTTATCACGCGGCCGAGGGCTATCTCGCGAAGCTGGTGCGCCAGGGAGAGTCCGTTGCCATCTGCGAACAGATGGGTGACCCGGCCAAGTCGAAGGGGCCCGTCGAGCGCCAGGTGGTGCGCATCGTCACGCCGGGGACCCTCACGGATGAGGCCCTGCTGGACGATCGCCGGGACAACCTGTTGGCCGCGGTCTGCGAAGGAGAGCGGGGCTACGGTCTCGCCTGGCTGGAGCTGAGCAGCGGCCGCTTCTCGGTGCTCGAGTTGCCCACCGTCGAGGCGCTGCGCAGCGAGCTGGAGCGGCTGCACCCGGCGGAGACCCTGTTCACGGAGGACAGCCGATTACCCGCCGCGCTGAGCCTGGACGGTGGCGTTACCCGCCGGCCGGTCTGGCACTTCGATGCGGACAGCGCGGCACGCCTGCTCAGCGCGCAGTTCGGCAGCCGGGACCTGTCGGGATTCGGCTGCGCGGACTTGCCGCTGGCAGTGGGCGCGGCGGGCGGCCTGTTGCAGTACGTGCAGGATACCCAGCGTAACAGCCTTCCCCACCTCCGTAGCCTGAGCACCGAACAGAGGGACGACGCGGTGATCCTCGATGCGGCCACCAGACGGAATCTGGAGATCACCCAGAGCCTCAGCGGAAAACCGGAGCACAGCGTCGCCGGGGTCATGGACCACACCGCCACCGCCATGGGCAGCCGCCTGCTGCGGCGCTGGCTCGGCCGCCCTCTGCGTGACCGGGAGAGGGTCCGCCGCCGCCATGCCGCGGTGGCGGAGCTTTTGGAGCAAGGAACCGACACACCGCTGCGAGAGGAGCTCGCCGGCATCGGCGACCTGGAACGCATCCAGGCCCGGGTGGCGCTGGGCTCCGCTCGGCCGCGGGACCTGGCGGTGCTCAGGGATTCACTCGAGCGCCTGCCTGCCGTTCAGGATGCCCTGGCACCCCTGCAAAGCCCTCTGCTCGCCGAGCTGGCCTCCTCCATCGGGACACACCCCGCAATCGTGGAAGTCCTGCGTCGGGCGGTCATCGAGAACCCGCCGGTCCTTATCCGCGACGGCGGCGTCATAGCCGCAGGCTACGATCCGGAGCTGGACGACCTGCGCGACCTCTCCACAAACGCCGACCGCTTCCTGCTGGACCTGGAGAGCCGGGAACGTGCGCGTACCGGCATCGCCAACCTCAAGGTCAGCTACAACCGGGTCCACGGATACTACATCGAAGTGAGCCGCACCCAATCCCAGCACGTCCCGGAGGACTACGTGCGGCGCCAGACCCTCAAGGGCGCAGAACGCTACATCACACCCGAGCTCAAGCGCTTCGAGGACCAGGTACTGAGCGCCCGCGAGCGCGCACTCTCCCGGGAGAAGGCCCTCTACGAAGAGCTCTTAAAACGGCTCGCGGAGTGGCTGCCGCCACTGCAAGAGACGGCGGCCGGCACCGCCTCCCTGGACGTGCTAAGCACGCTTGCGGAGCGTGCAAGGGCCCTGGATTGGACCTACCCGGAGCTCACGGACGAAGCCGTCATCGACATCGAGGACGGGCGCCATCCCGTCGTCGAGCAGGTGATTGACGCCCCCTTCGTCGCGAACGGGGTGCTCCTCTCCGACGCACGGCGCATGCTGGTGGTCACGGGGCCCAACATGGGAGGGAAATCCACATTCATGCGCCAGACGGCGCTGATCGTGCTCATGGCCTACGCCGGCAGCTTCGTGCCCGCACGCTCGATCCGGCTCGGGCCGGTCGACCGCATCTTCTCTCGCATTGGTGCCGCCGACGACCTGGCCGGCGGGCGCTCTACCTTTATGGTGGAGATGGAGGAGACCGCCAACATCCTGCACAATGCAAGCCCCCGAAGCCTGGTGCTGATGGACGAGATCGGGCGCGGCACCAGCACCTTCGACGGCCTGTCGCTAGCCTGGTCCTGCGGCGTAGAGCTCGCGGCCCGCATCCGCGCCTTCACGCTCTTTGCGACCCACTACTTCGAGCTGACGACCTTGCCCGAGGAGCACCCGGACATCGCCAACGTGCATCTCGATGCCGTCGAGCACGGGGACTCCATCGTCTTCATGCATGCGGTGAGGGAGGGACCTGCCAATCAGAGCTACGGCCTGCAGGTCGCTGGCCTCGCCGGGGTGCCAAGACCGGTCATCGAGCGCGCCCGCGGGCGATTACGGGAGCTGGAGGAGGAGGCCCAGCGCCATACGGAACGCGAAAGCACCCAGCTTTCCCTGTTCCCGCTGGAAACGCCGAACCCCGCCCTAGACGCATTGCGTGCGCTGGACCCGGACGGACTCAGCCCTCGCGACGCCCTGGACCTGATTTATCGGCTGAAGGCCCTGGCGGATAAGTCGACCTAGCTGCGACGGCCGCCAGAGGGCGATTCTGTAAAGATCTCGCAGATAGACGCAAAGGGATTCCTTGACGGGCATTGCGTGGTAGCACGAGTATTCCTTGAACGACTTCCTTGAGACGCATGCATCGCTGGCCCGGCCGCAGCGTCGGGCTTCAATCGGCACAATAGTCCTTGATCAGGATCTCAAGGGTGCTTTCCGGAGTTAGGTTGTCCCGCCGGACCTCATCGGGGATCTCACCGTCGAGCATCTGACAGGCAAGGCGGTATCCCAGCTCGCGATAGGATTCGAACTGCACCTCATCGAAGAACTGGTCGACCGTACTCTGGTCCGGGAAGTCCGGGTACTGGGCGGCGTAGCCCTTGACCCGGAAGCTGACGTCATGGATGAGCGCACTTTTGAGGAACAACAGGGTGCCGGTCCCTCCGCCAGCGTAGTAGATGGTGCAAACCATGTATCCGTGTCTTGCGAACCCGGCGCCCCTCGGGTAAGCATCCTCCTCCGGCACCGGGATCATCTGGTCCGGTGAAGCCTCTTTGTGGACCTTGATGCGTGCCCCGAAGTCGGTCTCGACGCGCCGCACAGTGGTTTGGAAGTCTGAGAAAGTGAACTCCGGATCCGCGCCGCCGTCGCACGATGATCAAACCCAACCGACGGCGCACCAACTCGTAGACGGCCATGTTCTCAAACTGGCCGCCGTCACTGAGCTGCAGGAACGAACGGTCTTCGCAAAATCCGACCCGGGGCAAGCGTAGCGCATTGAAGAAGGTATATAGACCTGGAATCAGGTGGTTGGGAGCGTGCCCCGGCTGACGGCGAGGGGCCGGATGACAGGCCCAGTAACCGAGGCGCAGGTTCAACAGGTACATGACCAGGGAGAGGAACCGGTTGCGGGTCAACCCCTCGCCGCCGACAGCCGAATTCGGGTTCAACGCGGCCCCCGAGATGGCGACCGCCGTGGACAGGGTCATCTTGCCCCCCATGAACTGCTCGGTTCGCCGCCAGCCGGTGGCGTTGCTGCCGCAGTACAGGGGGTGAGGATAAAGTTATCGCCCCCCCGTTGGCGGTAGACCGGCTCTTCGGAGTCCACCAGAATGACGTTGGTGTTGACGATTAGGCTCGGGCCGCGCGGGTCATCCGGGTTGCCCACCTGTTGCAGGGTCGCCGCATCGGCCCCCACCGCCTTGCCGGTCTCGTTCCTCAGCGCCCGTGGGATGTCGGGCATGAAGCTCTCCATCAAGCGATCCCGATAGAAGCGGTGGACCGAGATGTAGTCCAGGTTGACGAACCAGCCGAAGACACCGACCCAGACGACAAGCGCCACCCATGCCCATCCAGGTTGCAGGTACGTCGGATAGCCCAGAAAGGCGATCTGGTAGGCGACGAGGAAGACGCCATAGAGGAACAGCCCGGCCCCCAGGGAGACCAGGAAACCGTTCAGCTTGCCATCGCTGCTGAGCCCGGCGGTAAAGAACTGGCGCAAGGTCAGCACGATGCCGCTCAGCATTGCCAGCGGGCCGGCGCTCGCCATCCAGCCATGCAGGTAAGCGGCGACCACAGGCAGGGTACCGATGATAAACGTGGCAAGGGCAACCGGAATCAGAATGGCCACCAGCCGCTCGGCACGTCGCCGCGCATCGTACCAGAAGCAAAACTTGGTGTTGGTGCGCCCGCGCCGCGCCCAGGTGAGCAGCGAATAGCCCAGGGTGCCGAGCACCAAACCCAGCGTGATCAGGACCGAGATGTCCAGGAACAGCTCGAAACCGAGGAGTTGCGGGAGGCGCCCGCGGAGTTCAGCAAAGACGGCACGCTGCTCGGCGCCTACGCAGTCCTCGCTCGGCGGAGCCATGGCAGCGGACGATGACTCCGCCGTGCCGCAGTCGTCCCGCGGCTCCAGGACCGACAGGAGGCGAGGCAGGATCATGAACGCGGGCGGCGCTCCGGGATGCGCCGAGTCCCCGCCGAGACCCGAGCCCGCGGGGAACTGGTTGGCAGCCTGCTGGAAGGCCATGAGCCCAAACACGAAGAACAGCACGAACGCCGGTATCCAGACCAGCAGATTCAACAGGGTGCCGCGCAGGACCGTGGCGAGCAAGGAAACGGCAGTGATGCCGTTGCCGGGGGTCAGGTAGTAGCCATGTTCGCGCAGATACCTCAGCAGGCCGCGCTGCGTAGGGTTGTCACTGGTCGTGGCGTCCGGGGCGGGGTCATCGGTGCCGAACGGGAAGTGGTCCCCCTCCATTGAAAGCTCGGTCTCGGACGGGACTTGCCCAGTTTCGCCGTCACAATCGGTGAGCGGCCGGCGCGCCTGCTCACTGACCAGCCAACTGACGGCAGAGCCGATGAAGCCTCCTCCGGAGACCGTGGAGATGTAGTCCATGCGTTTCAGCACACCGCGTGCCGCAAGGGCCTGCATGATCCCGAGGGAGAAGGTCGCCGAGCGAATGCCGCCGCCGGACAGGGAGAGACCGGCTAGCTGCTCGGGCTCTTCGCCAGTGTAGTCCACGCGCTGGCGATAGGCGCGCCACCTGCCGACGTAGACAAGCTCAGAGGGTTTGATTTGCTCCCAGCCCGGGTCCGCGTGCCCCTCTGCGGCGGCCTGCTGCAACTGAGCGACCCCCACCGGGGGGATGTAGCCCGGTCGGGACGGTTCGGACTCGGTCTTTTTTATTCTGGTCATGACCAGACTCCCCCGATTTTTAGATATCCTGCCTACAGACTCTTGAGGTACTCGATGAGGTCCCAGCGCTCGGCCTCGCTAAGGACCGGGCCTATGACCCCGCTACCGCTGGGTCCGTCGCGGAACTCGTGACCGGTGTTACGATTCCCGGGAATACTGGTGTCGAACCGAGCAAAACCCTCCTTGACCGCGACCGGCCCGCCGTTACGCTTGATGGCCTTCTCACGCAGTTTCGAGCCTTTGAGCAAATCCTTGGCCTTCGAGACGAAGGCCTTGAATTCATCCTTCAGCTTGGCGTGTTCGGTTTCACTGTGGTCCGAACCCAGCACCCGCTCGGCGAAGCGATTCAAACGGAAAGGCACATAGCGCGTCAGGTACGCGGTATCGCTGAACAGGGGCGGGGCACCCATCCACCAGAGAGTCGGCTGCTCCAGTGCCAGGAACCAACCATAGGGGATCAGAACGCTTGCGGTACCCTGGGATGCGTGATGAAACCAGAAGCGCTCTTCGGGATTCCAGTTCTGCTCCAGCCATCTGGCTTCTTTGACGGGATCGTTCTCCGGCAACTCGGCGGAGCAACCGACCATCGGGACGAGGGCGGCCGCCCCCCAGAGGCCCACGGATACCGACCTCTTCATTCCCTCTCATCCTTTCGTTGTGCGACCGTGAAAGCAGTCAATTCTTGTTAAAAGTCCCGGGGCATCTGCGCGATGCCAAACGGGGATACGACACCGCCCGGTTCATGCCTGCTGCAGGATGGTGTCCGCCGCCTTCTCCCCGATGGTGTAGACGGAGCTCACGATGAAAAAGCCGGGGATCTTCGGGAATACCGAGGCATCGACGATTCGCAGTCCCCGGGTTCCGTGGACCCGAAAGCTACTGTCGACGACCCCCACCGTAAGATGATTTGCATAAGGTTCATAATAACACATACGATTACTCCCAAGCAGTATATATAAATAGTCGTGAAAAGATTATTATCATATGCAGTGAGCATGGAGAGTTTGAGCAGAGAGTTAATGATC
>JAYEJW010000160.1:0-14330 GCA_034716535.1 Pseudomonadota bacterium | reverse complement strand
CGCTGCCCAGTATCGCCGCGCGGTGGACGAGGGGCTGTTCCGGCTGGGCGCTCGTTACGAGGCCCTGGTCAACCTGCTCATCCAGCTACGTCAGCCCCAGCTCTCGAAGCGCCCCGACGAGCGCGCCCTATCCGCAGCCCTCACCGAGGCACTGCCTCCCCTGGACCAGGCCGTGCTCAACGACGTGGCCGAGGCCTTCCGCAACCTGGAGGCGGAGCATGACGAGCTCGAGTCCTTACTCGATGCACGCCGGGCCGTCGGGGAATTCCTGCTGCACTACCGACGCTATGCAGCCATCGCCGCCCGCCGCCGCGCCGGTGAGGTGCGCCACGCACAGTCCGCCTGGGACCGGTCGAGCGGCGAGCTCAACCAGGTCCGCACCGAGCTGGGAAACGCGGTCGAGATCCGGGACGCGGAGCAGAACCGCCGCGACTTTCTCGAGCTCAAGGTGAAGCAGTCCCGCACGCGCTACGACACCCTGCGCCAAAGCCCGGAGATGCGCGATGCCCAGCGTCTGCGCGAGTCGGAGGAACGGGCCATGGACAAGGAGCGTCGGGCGCAGGAGCTGCGCACGGAGGAGCAGCGCCTGACCGAGGAGGCCGGCCGCCGAGAGCACCGACTCGACACGCGGCGGCAGTCCGCCTCTGCCGCCGCAGAGGACATTCGGCGCCAGGCTCGGGACTGGGAGCCGACGGCCGCGGCCGCCGGAATCCAGCGGGATCACGGCCGCCTGCTCGCCGTCCTCGAGCTGCCCGACGGCGGCGAGCGCCCGGTCAACGGCTCCGATCCGCGCATTGCCGAGGCCACCCGCCAGGCGGAGGACCTGGTCGAGCGTCGGGAGCGGGCAGTCGGCCTTCTGCAGTCGCTCATCGAGCGACTGGTAGCGGCCGAGGGGGAGGAGGCTCGCGCCCGGGAGCGCCGGCAGGCGGCCCTGGACGAGGGCGAACGGCTGGAAGAGGCCCGGATGGCCGCCGAAGAGGACGCGGAGACCCGGGCCGATGCATTGGTGAAGACGTTCGAGCAGTTCCTCGAAGCGGCCCGGGAGCTGGCCGTTACGGACACCCAAGAGCTGTTGGCCGAGCTCGCCGACTGGACCCGAACCCTGGACGGCGACAACCCCCTCCGGCTCGCCCTGCACGACGCCTATGCCGCCGCGCGGGACCGGATCGCCACCAACAGGGCTCGCATCGAGGAACAGCGGCGGGCGGCCCAGGACGAGCTCGAAGCATTGATGGCGGAGCGCCGGCGCCTGGAAGCCGGCGAGCATGCCCAGCCGCCGGCCCCCTACACTCGCTCGCCGGACGCACGGACCGACCGTCCCGGTGCCCCCCTGTGGCAGCTCGTGGACTTCCGGGATTCCTGTGATGAGCAGACCCGGCCCAGCCTGGAAGCGGCGCTGGAGGCCTCCGGCCTGCTCGACGCCTGGGTCCTGCCGGGGGGACGCCTGTTGGACGGCGCCACCTGGGACACCCTGCTCGTCCCCGGAGACTCGGCGCCTGAGGGGCTCGACGCGGTGCTGCGCCCCGCCGTGGATCCCGAGGACAGCCGGGCGGCACAGATCGACGCCTCCCTGATCGGGCGCGTCCTGGCCTGTATCGGCTGGGGCGAGTGTGACCACCCCGCCTGGGTGGACAAGGCCGGCAACTGGCGCCTGGGCCCTGCCCGCGGCACCTGGAACAAGCCTGATGCCGAGTACGTCGGCCGCGGCGCCCGCGAGGCCGCACGGCGGCGGCGGCTGGCCGAGCTCGCTGAGCTCGTCTCGGAGGTGGAGCACAGACTCGAAGACCTGAACGGCAAGCTTGGCGAGCTCAAGCGGCGCCGTGACGCGCTGGAGCGGGAATGGCAGACCGTCCCGGACGACCAGCCGCTGCGCCTGGTCCATCAGCAGCTCGCCGAGCTGATCCGCCGACGGCGGGACCACCAAGTCAAGATCGAGCAGGCGGAGGCGTCCCTCCGCCAGGCGCGGGAGCAAACCGAGGCGCGGCGTCTGGAGCGGGATCGGGCCGCCGCAGACCTCGACCTACCGCCCGGTGCCGAGGCACTCGGCGAGGTAGCGGCGGCGCTCCAGACCTATACAAGGACCTCCGCCGGTTTCTGGCCCAGGCTTCGTCATTACTGGGACAACCTGGCCGACCTCCACGAGGCCCTGGTAGAGCTGAAAATGCTCAAGGAGCGCCTAAAGGAGCAGGGACTACACCGTGAGCAGGCGATCTCCGAAGCGCGGGAGGCCCGCGAGATCTCGCATACGCTAAAGGAGACCCTGGGCGCCCGCGTGGAGGAGCTGGAGCGGCGCCTCGCGGAGGCCGACGCCGAGATCCGCGATTTCGAGGGCCGGCGCAAGGCGAACGAAAAGGCGCTGGTGGACGCCACCGCCAGCGTCAGCAGGCTCCAGGAACGCGTCGCGAACCTCGAGCAGATCCTCCAGGACAGGGACAGGGATCGACGCCAGGCGGTGGACCGCTTCCAGATCTTCGTCGCCGAGGGCCTCCTCCGTATCGCCACGCCTGAGGTGGAGCCGCTCAAGCGGGAAGGTCCCTGGCCTCTGGACCCTTCGGTACGGCTGGCACGACAGGTGGACCAGGCCCTGCAGGAGATCGACGATGGTGACGACGCCTGGCGCCGTCAGCAGCGCGGGCTGCAGGACCACTTCCAGGCCCTGCAGCAGACGCTGTCCCGCTACGGCCACGAGGCCGGCGCCGAGCAGAGCGGCGAGCTGTTTCTGGTCCGGGTCGTGTTCCAGGCCCGCCCCTGCGCCCCGGACGAGCTCGGCCAGAATCTGGATGTGGAGATCGCTGAGCGCCGCGCCCTGCTGGATGCCAAGGAGCGGGCGCTGCTGGAGGAGCACTTGGTGAGCGACGTGGCCGGTCAGCTCCAACGGCTCATCGGCGAGGGCGAGCGGATGGTCCACGCCATCAACCGTGAGCTGGAGCAGCGCCCCACCAGCACCGGAATGAAGCTGCGCCTGGCCTGGGTGCCCCTGGACGAAGAGAGCGGCGAGGCGCCCGTCGGCCTCACCCAGGCCCGCCGGCGCCTGCTTCGGCAGACCACCGCGGCCTGGTCCGCGGCGGACCGCCAAGCGGTGGGAGACTTCCTGCAACAGCAGATCAAGGCGGTGCGCGAGGGCGACACCGCAGGCACGCTGCTGGAGCACCTGGAGCGCGCCCTCGACTACCGCCGCTGGCACCGCTTCACCGTGGAGCGCTGGCAGCACGGGCGCTGGCGGCCCGCCTACGGCCCCGCCTCCGGTGGCGAGCGTGCCCTGGTGGTCACCCTACCGCTGTTCGCCGCCGCCTCCAGCCATTACCAGAGCGCCGGCCCCCACGCCCCGCGCCTGGTCATGCTCGACGAGGCCTTCGCCGGCATCGACGATGACGCCCGCGCCAAGTGCCTCGGACTCATGAGCCAGTTCGACCTGGATTTCATGCTCACCAGCGAGCGCGAGTGGGGATGTTACGCCCAGGTGCCGGGACTGGCCATCGCCCAATTGGTGCGGCGCGAGGGCATAGACGCCGTCTTCGTCTCACGCTGGGCCTGGGACGGGAAGCGCCGAACCAAGGCCGAGAGACCCCTCATCGAGCCGACCCCGCCGGACACCGCAGGTGCCGAGCCGACGGACACGGAGCCTCTCGGCCCTCAGCAGCCGCTGCTGTAGAGATCTGAGGTAAGCTGCCTGCATGTATCTCAAGGCTTGGCTGTTTCCCCACGAGTCCCGCTTTTTCGCCGAAGTGCGGTGAGCACGAGCCTCCCTATCGACCGCGAACGCCTGCAACGCCTCCTCGGCGAACCGGAAATGCGCCGCCTGGTGGATGCCCTCCGACGTCGGCTCGAACGGGGCGTCCAAGGGGACCTGCTGCAGCTGCCCAGCCCGACGGATGGGGAACGGCGGGCCGTCGATGCCCTGCTCGGTCGGCCCCCGAGCCGGGGAAAACAGCTCCGGGTATCGCTGGCCGGTCTGGAGGCGGTCCTTCGGAACGCCGGTGCGGCACCGGACCTGCGATCGGCCATCGCCGCCCTGAGAGGTCCCCTGAGGAATCTGCCGAACGAACGGGAACAGGAGCGGAAGGCCTGGGACGCGGTCCTGGAACAGGGACGCATCCCGAGTGAACGACCGGGCTTGGTCGCTTGGCTGGAGCAGCTGACCACAAGCGGGCTGCTCAAGCGCCTGAGCAACAGAGCGACCCAACGCGTGCCGCCCGCCTGCTTCAGGACAGCCTTCTGGTGCTTGAACGCCTGCCGGCAGCGGGCATCGCGCTGAGCACGCTGGCGGCGGAGACCCTCGGCGACGCCCACGGCATTGACCCCGGAACACCCGTTTCCACGCTTGTCCGACGCGCAATCCTCTGCCTCAATGACGAGGCGGATGATGACGGATTCCCCGACGAGACCGACACCTGGGCCGGCGCCGGCGTCCTGGTCGGCGGCGGCATCACAAGTCAGGCCCTGGTGCTCAACCTTCCGGCAGCAAACCACGGCGCCACGGCCCGTGTGCTGCGGACGCTCGCCGCCGACGGGGAGCCGGCATACCTCACCCTGCGACAGCTCCTGCGCTCCCGCCCGAGCTGGGACGTGGTGGGTAAGGACGTGTTTATTTGTGAGAACCCGGCCGTCGTCGCCGAGGCGGCGAACCAGATCGGGAGCGCTTGCCGCCCCCTGATCTGCACGCAGGGCCAACCAAGCGCGGCGGTCGCCACCCTGTTACGCCAGCTCGGACGGGCTCGCGCAACCCTCCACTACCACGGGGACTTCGACTGGCCCGGTATCCGTATTGCCGGCGGCCTCATACGCCGCTTCGGCACCCTGCCCTGGCGCTTCTCGACCCTCGACTATCTCGCCGCACCCGATACGGCCAAGGCGCTGTCCGGCCGTCCGGCGGAGACTTCTTGGGACACAGGGCTTGAGGAAGCCATGCGGGAGCGCGACCAGGCCGTCGAAGAGGAGATCGTGCTCGCCACACTCCTGGACGATCTGCGCTCAGCATGACGCCCCGAAAGCACTCGCGTCGCGTGCAATCAGCCGGTGTTGTTTCCAACACTATTTCGTCGCGAACTTCTCAGAATCGCCCACCTCGCCATCGGCCTATTTTTCCACACTGCGATACTGCCGAAGAGCCGGTGGAAACGTCCGGAATCGACCCGAAGCTGTCCTACACGGATTGCTTATGAAGGGTGTCAGTAAATTTTACACTTTGTGTTTCATTTACGAACTCGATGCTCTGGATGCCCCTTGCTTACTGGGATGGAACGATGCTTGCCAATTGTGTTCAGACCAACAGAAATGGAGATTAAATATTTGTTGACCGCGCGAGGGGAATTATTCGTGGAGGCACGGGCCGGGATCGTCAGCCTGCTCTTTCTGATCGCCGCGGCAACGGCGGTCACGCTGCCAGGCACCGCGTCCGCGGCGCAGCCCGCCAACTTGAGCGGGGTCGTCCAGTCCGGCGGCACGGCGTCCGCGCGGCCGCTCGCGGGCGTGAAGGTCACGCTCTACGAGGCCTCGAACGCCAGTCCACGGGTGGTGGGCACGGCGATGACGGATGCCACGGGACGCTTCACGGTCACGGCACCGACGGACGAGGCAGTGGGCGTCTTCTACGCGTCGGCAGCGGTCGGCAGGGGCGTCGAGTTCGCCGCCGTCCTCGGCACGACGCTGCCCGCGACGGCGACGGTCAACGAGCTCACCACGGTAGCCGCGGGCTACTCGATGGCGCAGTTCTACCAGGGGAGCGAGATCTCGGGCGACCCGTTCGCGCTCCAGCTCGCGGCGGGCATGAACGATAACATCGTCGACCCCGCAACCGGGGCGTCGTCACCGGTGCTCCTGACCTCACCGAACGCCGACGAGACGATCTCGCTTCGCTCGACGCGTGCGCTCGCGAACCTGCTCGCCGCGTGCGTCGTGAGCCGAGGCACTACGGCGAAATTCCTCGCGATGACCAAGCCACAGCGCGGGCGGCCGGCGCGCAGCACCGTGCAGGCGGTCGCCAACCTGGCCCGCAACCCAGGCCGGAAGGTCGACCAGATCTATCGGCTGACGAAGCGCGCGCGGGCATACGAGCCGGCGCTCGAGCGGGGGCCGGACGCCTGGACGGTCGCCGTGAAGGTGAACGACTCGGGCAGCGATGCACAGGACGAGCTGTTCGGCGGCCCCGGCAACCTCGCCTTCGACGCGTGGGGCTTCGCCTGGGTGACGAACAACGTGGTCCAGGGTGGACCGACGTCGAGCTCCGTCGTGATGGTGCTGCAGCCGAACGGCAAGCCGGCCGACGGCGCGAATGGCACGCCGCTCTCTCCGCTCACGGGCGGCGGCATCCTCGGCACGGGGTACGGTGTCACCATCGACCCGCTCGGGAACGCCTGGTTCGGCAATTTCGGCTGGGGCGGGGAGGCGTTTCAGCCGCAACCCGGCGTCGACGGCAGCATGTCCGAGTTCTCGCCGGCCGGCATCCCGCTCTCCGGCCCGAAGGGCTACGTGAACGCGGTCGACCGCGCGCAGGGCCTCGCGTCGGACGACGGGAACATCTGGATCACGAGCTTCGGCTCGGACAGCGTCATCGTTTTCCTCGGCGGCGATCCGAGCAACGCGGTGAGCTACAGGCAGTACCGGGGGAGCCAGCCGTTCGACGTCGCGCTCGCGCCTGACGGCGGCGCCTGGGTGTCGAACAGCGGCGGCCTCGGCGGGGAGTTTCCGAGCAGCATCGCACGGTTCGAACTCGTTGGCGACGAACTGAAGCGGACGACGTTGCGCTTCGTCGGGTCATCGCTCAAGGGCCTCTCCGTCGACTCGCGGGGGAACGCCTGGGTTTCCTCTCTTGATGACGACTCGGTGTACGGCATCCGGCCGGACGGCTCGCTCATCGGGCAGTTCACGGGCGGCGGCATCATCGGCCCGTGGGACGTGACGGTGGACGGGGACGACAACCTGTGGGTGTCGAACTTCGGCCCGGTCGCGGTGACGAACAACTTCCCTGACGGCCGACTCTCGAAGCTCTGCGGGATCGAACGCGCCGCGTGCCCGCCCGGGGCGAAGACCGGCGACCCGATCACTCCGTCGACCGGCTACACGCTGCCCTCCGCCGGCAGCGAGGTGCTACTCGCGAACGGCGATCCGCTCTACGGGGCGGGCGAGCCGCCGAGCTTCTCGCCGATGATGCGCCAGACCGCATCCGTGATCGATAGAGCAGGTAACCTCTGGACGATCAACAACTGGAAGCCGGACTTCATCGTCGACGCCACGAGCAACCCGGGAGGCGACGGCGTCGTCATCTTCGTCGGTCTCGCCCCGCCCCCCGTGCGGGCAGACTGAACTCGGCGCCCGAGGCGGGGCTTGATTCCGTCACCCGTGCGATAGTTGACTGACCCCGCGGTGAAACGGAAACGGTAGCGGAAACGGGGTGTAACCATCCCCCTGCAGAGCCGGGGGCTTTGGATTCGTGAGCCGCTCAAAGCGGCTAAACGGGGTCGCTACACGTACTCGTTACCTTCTCGATTTTTTTGATCGGATTCGGTCTCGAACAATTTTGCAGGTCCGAGAAACTGCAAGAACTATTATTGCAGGGAAGTGGCGAGTCAGAAGACGCCAGCTAAACGACTACTTTTGGCCGATTGCTGTTCTTCGCCAACTGTGGGATAGGGGTATCAGAAAACTTTACCCGCGAGAGTGGCGGGCGGCTAACCGAACTTCCGGTTCTTGCCGACTGCGGTCGTAAGGATTGCCCAGAGCAAGCACGGATTGTGAAGCCTCCCGAGAAGCGCTGGCGGTGGAGCAGTCCTGGCAAGTTGGCGCGTCTTAACTTGAAAGAAAACCGGTGAGATACAGTTAGCGACAACATAGGGCCAGGGAGGCACTGGTTCATTCAGCGACTCATCAGTGGAACTACTTCGGATCGAAGCGAAAGCGCAGAGTGGGTACACTGTTCGTAACGATGCGATCGTCGGGTTCGGAAAATCCAGGCGCAACACGCCCGTGAGGCTAAACGGCGGCCGATGGGGTCCTGGCGGAACTGGAAACAGGATTGAAAGTGTTCGGGGACGCCCAGCGTTGGACTTATGCAATCGGAGACGTCCAGGGTTGCTTCGACGACCTCCTCAGATTGCTGGACAAGATCGACTTCGACCCGGAAGTGGACCGGCTCTGGTTCACCGGCGATTTGGTAAACCGGGGACCAAACTCCCTGGCACTGCTGCGGTTCGTCAGGGGCCTGGGTGCCGCCGCGATAAGCGTCCTCGGCAATCACGATCTGTATCTTCTCTCCGTCGCAGCCGGGTCCGTCGATATCGGAAAAAAGGACACCATTGCGGAGATACTCGACGCGCCGGACTGCGAAGAGCTCCTTTTCTGGCTGCGTCATCAGCCCTTCCTCCATCACGACGAGAAGCTGGGATTCACCATGGTGCACGCCGGGCTGCCTCCGCAATGGGATCTCGATACGGCCAAGACTTGCGCTGCCGAGCTGGAACGCGTGCTTCAGAACTATGATTACGAAGACTTCTTCAAACACATGAGCGCCGACAAGCCGCTTCAATGGAAGGATGACTTGGACGGATGGGGACGGCTGCGCTTCCTCGCCAACTGCTTCACCCAGCTGAAGTATTGCGACCGGAATGGGCGTCTGGATCTCACCGGGGAACGTCGGAAAGCGTCAGGCAAGCAGCGTTCCATGCCCTGGTTCGTAGTTCCCACCCGCGCGAGCAGGAATCTCTCCATCCTCTTTGGCCACTGGGCGGCACTGGATCGAAAGGGATTGGAAAAGCAGCGTGTACATCCCCTGGACACCGGGTGCGCCAATGGTGGCCGGTTCACCGCATTTCGCCTGCAGGACAGTCGCTACTTTCGGATACGATGCAAGAACGAGCTAGTCCCTTGGTCCAGCGAGCCAAACTCGGATCCTGGTGGAACTCTGAGGTAGGTTGTCCACATGAAGCTCAGACCTCGGCTGTTCCCTCCCGAGTCCCGGTTTTTCCCCGGACAGCGATGGATCAACATCGGGCTGCGTACGCTGCACCTCCTGGGCATGGCGGGCATAGGTGCCGCCTTCCTGGTGCCGGGCGCGGCGGATGGCGCCTGGCACGACTATCTCTGGCTGACCTTGGCATCGGGTCTGGGCCTGATCTTGATTTTCGTCTGGTCCAACGGAATCTGGCTCATCCAATTGCGCGGGCAGGCCATTTTGCTCAAGGTACTGCTGTTGGCGCTGATCCCTGTGTGGCCCTCCGCCGGCCCCGCCCTGTTCGCCGCCGTCGTCCTGCTCTCAGGAATCATCTCCCACGCCCCCGCCCGTGTGCGCTACTTCTCGCCATTTCACGGGCGGATGCTCGAGAGTCTGCCGGAACGCCGGGACCTGTTTAGGCGGTGACCTTCGCCGGCCACATTCACACAGGCGCGAAGTGAATCGAGCCACTGGTATATTCAACCAATCGGATCCATGCATGAGCCTGGATACCGGATAGACGCTTGCCCGGCTAGACGGCCTGATTGCGGTGATGGCGCCACTTCTCCCGGGCCGCGAAACCGCGGGAGATCCTCGGCAGGCCTAATCGCCGATGTTCAGCGCCCCGAAGCGCAGATAGAGGGTCGGCACGACCACCATGTTCAGAGCCGTCGAGGAGAGTAAGCCCCAGAGGATGACGATGGCCATGGGGGTCTGGATCTCGCTGCCCGGCTCGCCGCCGGCCAGCGCCAGGGGCACCAGGGCCAGGCCCGCGGCCAGCGCGGTCATCAGGATGGGGGCCAAACGCTCCATCGCGCCCCGGCGCACGGCCTCCCGGGCATCGGTCACACCTTCCTCCTCCACCAGGTGGTGAATGTGGGAGACCAGCATCACCCCGTTGCGGGTCGCGATCCCGAACAGGGTGATGAAACCCACCAGGGAGGCCACGGAAACCACGCCACCGGCCGCGAACACCCCAACAACGCCACCGATCAGCGCCAATGGCAGGTTCAGCATCACCAGGGCCGCGTCCCTTGAAGAGCGAAAGGCGACGTAGAGCAGGAGAAATATACCGACGACGACCCCGGCGCCGAGCACCAGCAGGGTTCGAGTCGCCTGCGCCGCGCTCTCGAACTGACCGCCGTACTCGATGCGGTAACCGGCGGGTAGCGTCACCTTGTTGCCGATACGGGAGCGAATGTCGTCTACCACGGAGCGCAGATCACGCCCGGCAACGTTCGCCGACACGACGATCTTGCGCTGGACGTTCTCGCGACTGACTGTGTTGGGGCCGCGGTCGCGCCGCACCTCTGCCAGCGCATGCAGTGGCAGCCGGGCACCCGCGGGCGTAGTGATCAGGGTCTCGCGAATGGCATCCACGTCGTCCATCAGGGTCTGGGGATAACGCACGATCAGGTCGAAGCTGGTCTGCCCCTCGAGGACCTTGGAAACAGCTCGGCCGAGAAAGGCGGTCTCGATGGCCTCCATCACGTCCCTCACCCGCAACCCATAGCGCGCGATGGCGTCCCGCTTGGCCCGCACGGTGACGAACGGAATATCGGCCTGTTGATCGACCATCAGGTCCACCACCCCCGGCACCTCTTCCATCTGTGCCTCCGCGAGCCTGGCGACCCGCCTCAGCTCGTAGAGATCGTCACCGAAGATCTTGACCGCAATCCCGGCCCGTGTCCCCGAGAGCATGTGGTCGATGCGGTGGGAGATCGGCTGGCCGATTGTGATGGACATCCCGGGAACGGTACCGAGCCGCCCGCGCAGCTCGGCCAGCACGTCCTCCACGGCCCGGTCGCTCAGGTCCAGGGTCACCTCGACCTCCGTGCTGTTGACCTCCTGCGTGTGCTCGGCCAGCTCCGAGCGGCCGGTGCGACGCGCCGTGGCGACCACCTCCGGTTGTGCCAGCAACGCATCGTCGAGCTGTCGCGCCAGCGTATCCGACTGCTCGAGCGAGGTCCCCGGCGGGGTGTTCGCCAGGATCGTGAGGCTGCCCTCGTTGAAGGGCGGCAGGAAGGTCTGACCCGCCTGCGTCAGGGCCAGCAGGGACAACACCAGGGCCGTGCACGCCGTCAGTGCGACGGTACGCCAGCGCCCCAACGTCCCGCCGAGGACGGGGGCGTAAAGCCGCTTCAGGATCGCCACCAAGCGGGGCTCGTGGCTGCGTTTTACGGCTCGCGAATGAGGCAGAAGAAAATAACAGAGGACCGGGGTGACCGTGATGGCCACGAGCAAAGAGGCGGCCAGCGCCACGACATACGCCAGACCCAGGGGTTGCAGCAGCCTTCCCTCCACGCCGGACAGGAAGAACAGAGGCACGAACACCAGGATGATGATCAGGGTGGCAAAGACGATGGAGCCCTGGATCTCGTGGGTGGCGTCGAACACCACCTGCAATACGGCACGCCGTTCGGTAGGCGGCCGCCCCGCATTCTCCCGCAACCGTCGAGCGATGTTCTCCACGTCGATGATAGCGTCGTCAACCAGCGCGCCGACCGCAATGGCCATGCCGCCAAGGGTCATGGTGTTGATGGTGGCGCCCAGGACTTCCAGCACAAGGACCGCCGCCACCAGCGACAGTGGGATCGCCAACAGGGTAATCGCCGTGGCGGACGTGCTCGCCAGAAACGCGAAGACGATGAAAACCACCAGAAGCGCCCCATCGCGCAGGGCGGCCTCCACGTTCGCCACCGCCACCTCGATGAAGTCCGCCTGCCGGAACAGGCCGGTCTCGATGACCATGCCTTCCGGCAGGCCGGCCTGCATCTCGGCGAGGGTCGCGTCCAAACGCCCCGTGAGCGCGAGCGTGTTGGCGTTGGGCTGTTTCTGGATCGCCAGGATCACCGCCGGCTCCCCGCTCGCCGCACCCTCCCCTCTCTTGATGGCGGGCCCGATGCTCACCTCCCCCAGATCCGCGATGCGTATGGGCACGCCGTCCCTTAGACCCACCAGGGTGGCGCCGATGTCCTCGGGCGTGTGAACACGGCCGAGGCCGTAGATCAGGTACTCCTGGCCGTTCTCCACAAGGAAGCCCGCAGAGGTGTTCTCGTTGGTCTCCCGCAGGGCTCCAGTGACCTGATCAAGGCCGAGCCGGTACGCGGCGAGCTTGACCGGGTCGACCAGCACCTGGTACTGACGCGTCTCGCCACCCGTCGGCACCACCTGGGCCACACCGGGAACCGCAAGCAGGCGCCGCCGCAGGTTCCAGTCGGCCACCGTTTTCACGGTCATCAGGTCATGGCGGTCCGAGCGCAGGGCGACGTACATCACCTCGCCCATGATCGAGGTGACGGGTGCGAGTACCGGCTTGGGGATGCCCGGCGGCAAGGCCGTGGCGGCGCTCTGCAGCTTCTCCGCGACAATCTGACGGGCCTGATAGATGTCCGTGCCCCAGTCGAACTCGACCCAGACGATAGCGGAGCCGATCGCGGTCGAAGAGCGGATACGCCGCACGCCGGAGGCACCGTTGAGGGCGGTCTCGATGGGTATGGTGACAAGGGTCTCCATCTCGACCGGGGCGAAGCCGTGCGCCTCGGCGAGCACCGTGACGGTCGGCGCGGTGAGATCCGGAAACACGTCCACGGGCATCTCGACGGCACGGTAGGCGCCGTAGCCGAGCAGAAGGGCCGCGGCGGCGATGACGAACAGTCGGTCTTTCAGGGACCAGCGGATCAATGCGGCGATCATCGCAGCCCCCCCCTCAGTGCGCGTGGCCATGACCGGCTTCAGCCGGTGTCCCGGCGGCAAGGTGCACCAGGTAGGCACCCCGGCTCACAACCCGTTCCCCGGGCTCGAGACCCTCGAGGATCGCCACGTAGTCGCCGTCACGCAGGCCCGTCTGCACCAGACGCCGCTCGTAGCGCTCGCCGCCGAGCTGCACGTACACCACCTGAGCGCCCCCATCATCGACCAGGGCGCCCGCGGGCACAGCCAAGGCATCCTGTTCGTCTCCTGTATACACTCGGGCGGTGACGAACAGGCCGACGCGCAACCGATCATCCGGATTTTGAAACTCGAAGACCGCCGGCACGGTGCGGCTCACGGGGTCGACCATCCCGCCAAAGGCCACCACACGCGCCCCTCGAGCTGGATCGACCTCGAAGGCCCGGTCGAAGCCCTGGGCCCTGAACCAGGCGCCAGCCGGTTGTCGGATGCGCCCCAGATCGACCTCTGCGAGCCGGGCCTCGAGCCAGAATCGGCCCGGATCGACCACGTGGAACAGGCGGTCCCCCTGCGCAACGTACCCGCCGGGCGCAACGTTCACGTAGGCGATAGTTCCGCCGATGGGCGCGCGCACCGCCACACCCCCCGCCTCACTGCCCGGGTCCCGCGTCAGTTGGGCCAGGCGCTTGCGCGCCGCCTCCAGCTCTGCGCCCGCCACGGCCTCGGCGCCACGGGCCTCGAATACCCGCCGCTCCGCCACCGCGCCTTTCTCCAACAGCCCCTCCAGACGGCGGCGTTCCTGGCTCGCGAGCTGGAAGTTGGACTCGGCGCGTTGCAGGTCCAGCTCCAGTCCCGCCACATCGGCCTCGCCGCCGAGCCGTGGCGCCAGGTACGCAAGGATCTGGCCACGCGTTACCTGCATGCCCGTGTACGGAAAACCGCCCGATGCAGCCGTGAGGTGACCGGCGCTCGGCGCGGTCACGTGGGCCTCGCCGTCCGCGGTGGCCCGCAAGATGCCCGTCGCCGGCACCGAGCCCCGTAACAGCCGCCGCTCGACCGGAACAGTGGCGAAATCCGATCGCCACTGCTGCTCCTTGAGGAACACAACGCCACCGTCGTCGCCGGACTCTTCGCCCAAGAACGCGGCATCGGCGGATGCCTCGTCCGGAAAAACCCGGAACTCGCCGAGATCGTGAGCCGCAGAAAGATCAGGGGCTTCGAGCAAGATCCGGATCCGGCGCGAGCCGGCCGAGCCCGGGGTGACGCGAACGCGAAAAAGCCCGGGTCTCGCCGGTTCGGTGCTGCCGAATGTCTCCTCCTCCGCGCCTGCCCCGGCCAGCACGACTGTGACTTCCCCCTCGGTAACCGGCTTGAAGTCAGCAAGACGCGTCAGGTGCACCAGGAACTCGGCGGACTCGCCCACGATCAGTGGTGGGAACTCCACGAACAGCTCGGTCTGATCGTCGAAGTCCGTGACGACGTTCGGCTCCCCATGATCGGCCTGCCCCGCCTGCTCTTCATCATGCGGGTGCACGCCGCCAAGGAGCCCAATCACCCAGTCCTGGAGTCGATGCCACCAGGTGTCGCCTTCCTGCTCCTGCCCGGGTTCTGCTGCCGCGCGCTCATTCCCTGACTGGGACGAATCCGATGGGTGGGTTTGTTCGGGTTCCTCCACCGAACCCTGGTGCGGGGCATCGAGAGCCGTTTGTGCCCGCGCCGGCTGGGTTGCCAT
>JAYEJW010000159.1:0-2969 GCA_034716535.1 Pseudomonadota bacterium | reverse complement strand
TTTTAAACAGGCTCTAACTTAAAGTTTTGCCGGATTTTTAATACAGAATACGATTCTTGTTTGTGTTGAAGGAGACGCTGCTTGAACCGGAAGCCACGGTAGGGGTCATGCTGTTCGCGGTCCATACCAGGCGGGCGGGTTTCGAGACTCGTCCGGGCGGCCTTGACGTCAAGCCTTAACGGGACATGGAAAGCGCGTACTGGACCTACCTCATTTGGGCGACCGGGATCGGGGCCTTGAGTGCCGTTTCGTTGCCACTGGGCTCAGTGGTTGGTCTGGCAGCGCGATTCCGGCCGTTGACCTTGTCACTGCTGGCCGCGTTCGGGGCCGGGGCGCTCATCGCCGCCCTGTCCGTTGAGCTGGTCGCACCGAATGTTTCCGCCTTGCAACACGCTGCGGGCGGTTCGGTGCATGGCGACGCGTACCGGAATTTCCTGGCGCTGATCGTCGGTGCCATCTGCGGCGGAGTGGCCTTTGTTGTGCTCGATCAAGTGGTGAACGCGCACGGAGGGTTCCTGCGCAAGACCGCCTCCACGCTGGCCTACTTTCGGATGCAGAAGCGAGCCCGCGTCGAGCAGCTCATCAAAGAAGCCGCCGAGGTGCCGTTCCTGCAGGACGTGCCCCCACACGATGTGCATCGTCTGGCCAACATGGTCCGCCCGGTGACCTTCAGCAAGGGTGAGGTGCTGTTCGAGCAAGGCGATACTGCTGATGCACTCATCTTCATCCGCTCGGGATCAGTGCGGTTCACCGATCATGGTCAACATCTCACTGAGATGGCGGCGCGCAATATGCTCGGGGCCATCGAGTTGCTGACGGGCGCCGCTCACCCTGTCACGGTCGTCGCAAACGAATCGGTCGAGTGCCTGTATATTTCGAAAGAGCAGTTCGATGAGTTTCGGAAGATGTCCCCTGCGTTCGATGAGGCCTGCCGGAAGGTCGCGAGTGAACACCTGGAGCTCTTGAAGGAATACCATGCCCGCGACACAAAGCAAGCTCAGGAGTGGGCGCAAGAGGCAATTCAGTCGCTGCGGATGGGTACCGAACCACCGACGACGATCGAGTTGCTGCGCGCCAGGCAGGAACACCGGGGCGCGCCCCTGGCGGTCTGGCTTGGCATACTGCTCGACGGAATTCCCGAGAGCCTGGTGATCGGATTCGGGTTTCTCACCATGCTCAGCGCCAGGCTCACATCGACCGGCAGTGTCGCCATCGGCGAGGTCATCCCCTATACCCTGGTGGCCGGACTCTTCTTATCCAACTTTCCCGAGGCCCTTTCCAGCTCTGCAAACATGCGCCAGCAGGGCTGGAGCAAGAGCACCATCTTCAACCTCTGGTTCTCGCTGATGGTTATCACGGCGCTCGGTGCGGGTCTGGGGTACGTGGTCGGCGAAACTCTCCCGCATGCCTGGCTGGTCTTTGCCGAAGGCTTGGCGGCCGGCGCGATGCTGACCATGATTGCGTCCACCATGATCCCCGAAGCTGTGCACTTGGGAAATCCATCAGCGGTAGGCCTGGGAACGCTAGCCGGATTCTTGAGCGCGATTACTTTCAAGCTGTTGGAATGAGCGATCCCAGGCTTAACGGTGCCGTCAATGCAGCGCCTTCGGCAGCGGGGGAACCGGTTTCTTCTCTTCCATGATGGCGACGTCCGTTCCCGTCATCACCAGGACCGAGCCGGTCTGCCCGACCCGCAGGTCGATACCGTCTACCTCGGTCAGTTGGACGCGCACCGGTATGCGCTGCGCCAGGCGGATCCACTCGAAGCTCGCACTGATCTTTGGCAGTAACTGCTCGCCGGTGCTGCCGTCATCCTGGTAGACACCCCAGCCGATGCTCTCCACCACGCCCTCAATCGGCTTCGAGGGTTGGCTCATCAGAGTAACGATCGCCCTGTTGCCCGGGCGCACTCGCTCGAGGGCGCTTTCCTTGAAGAACCCGCTCACCCAGTAACTGTTGACGTCAACGAGGGCCATCGAGGCACTGTTGGCCTTGGCATGGTCGCCGAGGCGCAGATCGAGGTTGGTGACATAGCCGTCGACCATCGCCCTGACTTCGGTGAACTCAAGATCCAGGTGCGCATGGTGGGCCGAGGCCCTGGCAATGCGCAGCCTGGCGTTTGATTCGCCCTCGGCGCCAAGATCAGCCCTGGCCTTTGCCAAATCGGCCTCCGCCTGAAGTTTGCTGGCCTCCGCCTCAAGCAGAAGGTCCTTGGAATGCTGCACCCTGGCCTCTGCGAACTCGAACTCGGCCTTGGTTTCGTCGAGCTTGTCCCGGGAAACGGCGCCGGATTTCACCGCGCCTTGCATCCGCCGATAGGTGGACCGGGTGTCATCGACAGTGGCCGTAAAGGCCACGATCTTGCTTTTCGCCTGCTCTATCTGGGATGTGTGTCGCTCGATCGACGCCTTTTTCGCCTCGACCTCTTTCTTGAGCGCGTCGATTTCGTCCTGGGCTTTGTCAACCAGGGCCTCCTTCAGATCCACCTCCGACTGGAACGTTCGCGGATCGATCCGGAACAACAGGTCGCCGGCATTGACGAACTGATTGTCCTTCACCGCCAACTCGATGATCGTCCCGGAGACGCGTGGGGTAACCTGGATCACCTGGGCCATGACCTGACCGTTGCGGGTCCAGGGGTTGACTGCGTAGTCCCAGAACTTCCAGCCGACCGCCACGATCGCAACCAGAACGACCGTGGCGGTTACCAGAGTTTTCGTGCCCGTGCTTGGGGCTTTGAGGTTAGAATTGTTTTTCATATCGGGATCACAAACATGCCTATGATTATAGTGTAGATGGCCGTCAGCGACAGCATCACGACCTCGGGTAAGTAAAAGTAACGCGACAGCCGGTATCGGTTGAGAACAGAAACCGTAACAACCATTGCCAACGCACCGAGGGTAGCGGCGAGCAGCAAGGGCGGGAAGTAGGTGCCGAAGATCTCAACCTCGGCTGGAACTGGAAGCATA
>JAYEJW010000158.1:0-39298 GCA_034716535.1 Pseudomonadota bacterium | reverse complement strand
CAAGTCGTTCGCCAAGCGCCGCCGATACACCACCTTGTCTTCTTCGTCCAACAGCGCGATCACGCTGTTGTTGGAGTGCAGGTCAATCCCACCGTATAGTTTCATTGCAGGCTCCTCCGTTCAGGTCGCTGTTCATTCCACCTTCACTATGAACTTACGACCTGGCTGAGGAGTCAGCTAGATGCTTATCAGGTCTCCCATTGCACATGCCGCGAGAGGCGAGCAGATCTCGTCGTTTCGCTTACGTGCGAATGTTCGGGAAGGGTCGCTTCAGACGTTCGCATTTAGACACCGCTTGCAAGGTCAGGTCGCGGCTTTTACTGCCAAGAAATCGTTTGGCGTCGCGAGCCCACAGGCCCTCGACCCTGCTATTGCGCCTTTTTCTTTTTCCCTTGAAAGAGGTGAGGAACGACGTCCTCGAAGCGGCTGGCAAAGTGAACGGACAAGCCCTTGCGCACGTGCTCGGGCACCTCGTCGAACTCGCCGCGGTTGTCCTGCGGCAGGATGATCTCCTTGATCCCGGCGCGGCGGGCCGCGATGAGCTTCTCTCGCACGCCGCCGATGGGAAACACCTCTCCCGTCGATTCGGTGAGTATGGCGGCTCATGCGGCCCTGGGGCTGACGTCGCGGTCCAGCCGATCGCCGAGCCGCTTGCGAGCTTCTTCGAGATCGTAGTCAGCCTGGAGCCCCATCCAGAAGCCTTCCGAGGTCCCAAAATAGCGGGCCAGGCGCAGGGCAGCGTCCGCGGTCACTGCACGATTGCCGTGGACGATCTCGTTGATCCGCCGCGGGGGGACGCCAATGTCCCGTGCAAGCCGGTTCTGACTGACGCCGAGCGGGGTCAGGAACTCTTCGAGCAGTACGTCGCCGGGGTGCACGTTGTCCAGCGCAATGGTCATGATATGTCCTCAGTGATAATCGACGATCTCTACAACGGTGGCGGAGACTATTTTGTTTCTGGGCCTGATCGCGATCCTGCGGATGGACTTCAGCGTCTGAGTCCTTGCCAGGAACTTGGGTCACCACCAGGAGAGCAGTCCTTCCGTTCCGGATCAGGCGGGCCGCGACATCCATAGATCTGCTGTGGTTTTTGGATCTTCGCCAACCGGGGTCCGGTCGATTCGGCCCGACTGGCGGGACCCATTCCAGACGTTCGAGGGTCTGAGGCTTGTCTTTAAACGTATGTGACCATAATATACGTGTATGACCGATTTGGCGAAGATCAAAGGTTTTGATTGGGATGAAGGAAATGCCCGAAAGAACGAGAAACACGGCGTTTCGATGGCGGAAGCGGAACAGGTCTTCTTCAACGCCCCACTGTTGCTATTGGAGGATCCCAAACACAGTAGCCGGGAACGCCGCTTCCACGCACTAGGCAAGTCAGATGACGGACGACGATTGCATATCAAATTCACCCTGCGCCATGCTGGGGAAAAGATCCGAGTGGTCTCGGCTAGAGATATGCATCGAAAAGAGCGAGCGATTTATGACAAAGCAACTTAAGGAAGTGCCAAAGTTTGCCAATGAGCAAGAGGAAAGACTCTTTTGGGAGCGGAATGATTCCTCGGAGTACCTCGACTGGAGCAAGGCTCAGTCGGTGATTATGCCTAACCTAAAACCGACAACGAAGACGATCTCTCTTCGTCTCCCGCAACACCTCTTGGATTCTATAAAGGCCGCGGCCAATGCCCGTGACGTACCATACCAATCCCTGATAAAGGTGTGGCTACAAGAAAAACTGCATGACCATTGACACCTGTCGGTCACAAGCGAGCCGAACGAACCCGTGATGAGATGCTTGGGCGACGGCTTCTTGAGGGCTGGGTCCGTGTGCGTAGAGGCAGCTAGCTTGTGAGGTCAGTTCGCCGCTCTTACCGCCAAGGAATCGTTTGGCACCGAGAACTCATGCGCTGTAGACCCGGCTACTGCACCTTTTTCTATTTCCCTCGAAACAGGTGGGGAACGACGTCCTCGAAGCGGAGGGCAAAGTGAACGGTCAGGCCCTTGCGGACGTGCTCGGGCACCTCGTCGAATTCGCCGCGGTTGTCCTGGGGCAGGATGATCTCTTTGATCCCGGCGCGGCGGGCTGCGATGAGCTTCTCCCGCACGCCGCCGATGGGAAACACCTCGCCCGTGAGCGTGATCTCGCCTGTCATGGCGATGCGGCGTACCGGTTTGTTGCGGGCCAACGATAGCAGGGCCGAGGCCATTGTGATGCCGGCGGAGGGGCCGTCCTTGGGCGTGGCCCCGGCGGGTACGTGGAGGTGGATAAAGGATTTCTCGAAGAACTCCGGATCGGCGTCGAACTCCTGCGCGTGACTCACCAGGTAACCGTACGCGATCTCCGCCGACTCGCGCATGACGTCCCCGAGCTGTCCGGTCAGCTTGAAGCCTCGGTTGAAGCTGTGCGTCCGGACCGCCTCGATGCTGAGCGTAGCGCCGCCCATTGCCGTCCAGGCGAGGCCCGTGACAACCCCCGGTCCGGAGAGGCGCCGTTCGTCCCTGAACAGGGGGCTTCCCAGATATTCCTCGAGAACGTCCGCGGTTACCCGAATCGGGGGTTCTTCTTTGTCAAGGATCTTCACGGCGCTCTTGCGCACGATCTTGCCGAGCTGTTTCTCCAGGCGCCGCACACCCGCATCGCGGGCATAGCCCTCGATTAGGGCACGCAGAGTCGCGGTATCGAGCTTCACCGAGCCCTTGTCCAGCCCCGCGCGCTCGATCTGCCGCGGCAACAGATACTTTTTCGCAATCTGCAGTTTCTCGGCAGCGATGTAACCTGACAGTTGGATCAGCTCCATGCGATCCAGCAGGGGGCCCGGAATACTGTCGAGCTGGTTGGCGGTGCAGACGAAGAGCACCTTGGACAGGTCGAAGCGCAGGTCCAGGTAGTGGTCGAGGAAGTCGCTGTTCTGCTCCGGGTCCAGCACCTCCAGCAGGGCGGACGCCGGGTCGCCGTGGTAAGAGGCGCCGACCTTGTCGATCTCGTCGAGCATGATCACCGGGTTGGCGGTGCCCGCGTCCTTCATGGCCTGGATGAACTTGCCCGGCATCGCGCCGATGTAGGTGCGGCGGTGGCCCTTGATCTCCGCTTCGTCGCGAATGCCCCCCACGGAGAAGCGGTAGAAACGTCGGCCGAGCGCGTCGGCGATGGAGCGGCCGATGGAGGTCTTGCCCACCCCGGGAGGACCCACGAGCAGGATGATGGAGCCGGAGATCTCGCGCTTGTGGATACCGACGGCGAGGAACTCCAGGATGCGCGTCTTCACGTCCTCCAGACCGTAGTGGTCGCGGTCGAGGACGCGACGGGCGCGCTTGAGGTCCAGCTTGTCTTCCGAGTGACGTCCCCAGGGCAGTAGGGTGATCCAGTCCAGGTAGTTGCGGGTGACGGCATACTCCGGCGATCCAGTCTCCAGGATCGCCATTTTCTCCATCTCCTCGTCGACCCGTTTTTGCGCCTCGTCGGTGAGGTCGAGCGTTTGGATGCGCTCTTTGAACTTGTCGAGTTCCGCCGTGCGGTCGTCCTTAGCGATGCCCAACTCCTGTTGGATCGCCTTGAGCTGCTCGCGCAGGAAGAACTCCCGCTGTTGCTGCTGCATGCGCTCTTCGACCGAGTGGCGGATCTTCTGCTGGGCGCGGGCGAGCTCCAGCTCATTGTTGAGCAGGACCAGGACCTTTTCCATGCGCGGCAGCAGCTCTACCGCCTCCAATACCTCCTGGAGCTGTTGTTTGCTGGAAGTGGTGAGGCTGGCGGCGAAGTCCGACAGGTGGGAGGGGTCTTCCGGGCCGAAGCGGTCCAGGAACATGCGCAGCTCTTCCACGTAGAGCGGGTTGAGCGGCAGCAGCTCCTTGATGGTATTGATGACCGCCATGGCGTAGGCCTTTACCTTCTCATCGGGCGGCCCCGCAGGCTCCGGGAGGTAGTCGACGCGGGCGGAGAAGGGCGCCTCCCGGGAGACCCATCTGTCCATGCGGAAGCGCTGGATGCACTCCACCAGGACCTGGAGGTAGCCTTCCTGCTTGTGCACCCGGTGGACGCGGCAGGCGGTGCCGACCTCGTGGAAGTCGACGGGACCGGCTTCCTCCGCGGTCTCGCTGCTCGCCAGGACGACCCCTAGGATCTTGTGCTCCGTCTCCTCGACGGCCTTAAGGGTTGCCGCCCAATGCTCCGCATCCATGAGTAGCGGTACCGCCTGGCCGGGAAAGAAAGGGCGGGCAGAGACCGGCAACAGGTGGATCAGTCCCGGCAGAACCTCGTTGGCGCGTGCCAGGGCACCGGGGTCGGCCGGCTCAACCTGCACGGTATCGTCCGCGTTCTTGCTCATATTTCCTGACTCGTGCCGCTCTTATAACCCTACGGTCCGTGCCCAATCTCAGGGCAGATGCTTGAGTTTGCAAGCGGCGTTGGCCAGCCGCACATAGCTCTCGACGCTCAGTTCCTCTGCCCTTTGGCCCGGGTCTATGCCCTGCGTCGCGAGGAGCTCGACGGGTACGAGACCCTTGAGGCTGTTACGCAGGGTCTTGCGGCGCTGGGAGAAGGCTTGGGCAACGAGGCGGGCCAGGAACGCCGGGTCCTGCACCTCGTGGGGCAGGGGGCGGTAAGGCGTGAGCCGCAGGAAAGAGGAGTCGACCTTCGGCGGGGGGTTGAAGGCGCCGGGGCGGATGGTGAACAGGGGCGTCGCGCGGCAGTACGTCTGCACCATCACGGACAGGCGCCCGTACGTCTTGGAGCCCGGCGCGGCGGCGATGCGCTCCACCACCTCCTTTTGCAGCATTAGGTGCATGTCCCGGACGCAGCGGGACTGCTCGAGGAAGCGGAACAGAAGCGGCGTGGAGATGTTGTAGGGCAGGTTGCCGACGATTCGCAGCGGCTCGCCCGCCACCAGTGCGCACAGATCGAAGTCGAGGGCGTCCGCGTTGTGGATACGGAGCTCGCCGAGGTCCTTGCAGAGACTGGCGAGGGGCTCGATCAAGTCGCGATCCAGCTCCACCACGTCTAGGTGGCCGACCGCCTCGAGCAGCCCCCTTGTGATGGCCCCGCGGCCGGGTCCGATCTCCACCAGGTGCTGCCCCGGCTCGGGGCCGACGGAGGATAGGATGCGCCGGAGGATGCCCGGGTCGTGGAGAAAGTTCTGACCGAATCGCTTGCGCGGGCGGTGGTTCATCGGCGCAGATTAACGCGCCGCCCCCCTTGCCGCCAGTTGCTGTATACCCGTCGCGCCCGGATTTTTCGTTTCTTGGAGTGCGTCATTCGTGTCCCAGAGCAAGGCATCGCGACGAGTCATAGCAGGGTCCTATGGCGAGGAGCGATAACGCCGCCATGGGGCGCGAGGGGCGTGCTCCAGGGCGCAAAATCCGGGTGTGACGGGTATAAATGCCTTCGCGAAGGCTGAGCAGGGATTCGGAAAGGAGAGAGGGCCCGAAGGGAGCGCTCCATCAAAACTTTCCTGTCGGAGTACTAACAGTTCTGGCAGATCTCCCGCGCGAACTGCTCCAGCTTGAGTGTATCGGCAGCGAATAGGCGGATGCCTTCCGAAAGCTTCTCCGTTGCCATGGCGTCCTCGTTGAGCTGCCAGCGGAACCTGGTCTCGTCGTAGTCTGTCCTTTCGATTTCCATCTCGCGGGCCTTGTTCGGATCCAGCTTGCGTGAGAGCTCACCATCGGTGGAAGAGAGCTCCCCCAGCAATGCCGGTGAGATGGTCAGGTAATCACAACCGGCGAGCTCCAGTATCTCGTCGATGTTGCGGAAGCTGGCACCCATGATCGCCGTGTCATGGCCGTGGCGCTTGTCGTAGTTGAAGATGCGGGTGACGGACTGGACGCCGGGATCCTCGTCCGCCGGATAGCCGGCCAGGTTCTCCGCCTTCTTGTACCAGTCCAGGATGCGGCCGACAAAGGGGGAGATCAGGGTCACCCCGGCGTCGGCACAAGCGACTGCTTGGGGGAAGCTGAACATGAGCGTCAGGTTGCAGTGCATCCCTTGCTTCTCCAGCTGTTCGGCAGCGCGGATCCCCTCCCAGGTGGCGGCGACCTTCAGGAGAACCCGTCCGGAGTCGACTCCCGCCTCTCGGTAAAGGCCCATCAGCCCCTCGGCGCGGCGCAGGGTGGCCTCGGTATCGAAGGACAGCCGAGCGTCGACCTCCGTTGATACCCTCCCCGGAACGATTCTCAGAATCTCGGCCCCGAAGTTGACTGCCAGCTTGTCCATGGTCCATTGCGCCTGCTCGGCTGAATCCGCGCCCCTGTTTCTGCCGTAGGCGGCGGCATCTTCCACCAGCTCCCGGTACTGGGGCATCTTGGCGGCCTTGTACAGCAGGGAGGGATTGGTCGTGGCATCCTGGGTTTTGTACTCGGCGATCGCGCCGAAGTCGCCGGTGTCGGCGACCACCGTGGTCATGGTCTTGAGCTGGTCGAGCTTGTTCATGATCGGGGGCTACCTGTTGTTTGGGGCTTGCGGCGAGTGGCTAGCCTTCAAACATAGACGATTTAGGTTACCGTTTGGAAATGTGGGGTTCATGCCGGCACGCGTTCGATGGAGGTCTTCCTTGGCTGCAAGTCGCCCAAGACGCGTATCGGCCGGCAGCAATCGCGAGGCGGTCCCTGTGATCGTCCTTCTGGCCCGGCGGGGGAATGTCCAGTAAGATCGCGAGAAGCGTAACAAAACTGTCATGAAATCACGGCCCCCCGCTCGTTGCGCCGTGAAATCGGCAGAACCACAGCGGAGATCATGACCCATGCTTTCCGCAGGATGACCCGCGAGATGATGAACGAGATTGCGCACGATTACCTGATTCCGGATGGGACGAGCTCACAGGACATCAAGGGCCGGATTCAGGCCCGAAGCCGTTTCAGCGAGGAACGGCCGCAAGAGGTTACCAAGAGGTTTCTCGACAGCTTCGACTGGAGCCTCTATCTCGAAGGGGTCGCCGTCGAGGAACGCAGGGACCGCGGCCGCCACCTGCTGCTGTGGCACGATTTGCGCACCGATGCCGCACCCTGCGTGCAGGACATTCGCGACGCACCGGGCTTCGCCTGGGATCTCCCGCCAGGTCCCTTGCGCGAACGCGTGCAGCCGGTGCTCGGTGTTCGCCGCCTGCTGTCACTCGTGGAGGTGCGCAGTCGCGTGCAGACCCTGCGCCTGTTGAACGACGACGACAAGACGGTCGCGCGATTGTCTTTGGAGGAGAGCCGCTTCAACGATCCGTCCCGAGAGCGCGAAGGACCGCTGGCCCTGCGGCTGCGCCTGACACCGGTGAAAGGCTACGAGGACGCGTTTCACGAGACCGCCCAGGCGCTCGATCGGGATTTGGGTCTGGAGTACGCCCGCACGCCGGTGTTTCTTGAGGCGCTCGCTGCGTGCGGTCGTCGCCCCGGCGACTACTCGTCCGGACTCGACTACCATCTCGATCCCGACAAGCGGGCAGATGCCACCACGAAGGAGATCCTGCTCGGGCTGCTGGATACGCTGGAGGCGAATATCGAGGGTACCAAGGCCAACCTGGACTCGGAGTTCCTGCACGACCTGCGGGTGGCGACCCGTCGGATGCGATCGGGGCTTACCCAGATCAAGGGGGTTTTTGCGCCCGACATCGTCGAGGACTACAAGGAGCGCTTTGCCTGGGTGCAGCAGATCACCGGCCCAGTACGGGACCTCGACGTCTATCTCTTGGACTTCGGCGGTTATCAGAAGGGTCTGCCGTTGCCGCTGCAGCCCCATCTAGAGCCCTTGCGGGGGTTCCTGTTCGCCCAATACGAGCAAGCACAGAAGGCGATGGTGCGGGAGCTCGGGTCCGCGAAGTTCCGCCACCTGCTCAAGGCGTGGCGCGTCTTTCTAGAGGCGCCGGTGCCGGAGCGCTCCGCACTTCCCAACGCCACGCGCGCGGTCAAGATCGTCGCGGACGAACGTATCTGGCGCATGTACCGCCGGGTGCGCAAGGAAGGTCGCGCCATCATGCCCGATTCCCCGGCACCGGAGTTGCACGAGCTGCGCAAGAGCTGCAAGAAGCTGCGATACCTGCTGGAGTTTTTCCAGAGCCTTTACTCGAAGCAGGACGTGCGGGGATTGATCAAGCTGCTCAAGGTGCTGCTCGACAATCTCGGCGGCTTTCAGGACCTGGCGGTGCAGGCCGATCACTTGCGGGACATGGCCCAGCGCATGCGTGACGAGGACCGCGCAGATACGGATACTCTGCTCACGATGGGCGTCCTGGTCGGCGATCTGCTCAACCGGCAGCAGCGGGCGCGGGTGGAGTTCGCCGAGATTTTCGAGAAATTTGACAGAAAACCAAACCGCGACCTGTTTCGCAGCCTTTTCGCCCCTGAAAGCGAGTCGAGGAAGGACTCATGAGAATCATCGGCGTGTACAACATCAAGGGCGGGGTGGGGAAAACTGCCACCGCCATCAACGTCGCCTATCTGGCGGCGGGCGAGGGCAACCGTACCCTGGTGTGGGATCTGGATCCGCAAGCGGCGGCCACCTATTACTTTCGGGTCAAGCCCAAGGTCAAGGGCGGTGGCAAGGCCCTTGTTCGCGGCAAGCGGGAGCTCGATTCGGTGGTGAAGGGCACCGACTTTGAGAACCTTGATCTGCTGCCGGCGGATTTTTCCTTTCGCAACATGGATCTGGTCCTGGAGGACGCCAAGAAGCCCACCAAGCAGTTGACGCGCCTGCTGAAGCCGCTGTCCGAGGAGTACGACTACATCTTCCTGGACTGTCCGCCCAGCATCTCCCTGGTCTCAGAGAATATCTTCCGGGCCGCGGACGCCCTGTTGGTTCCCATGATTCCGACAACCCTCTCTGAGCGGACGCTCCACCAGCTCCTGGACTTCCTGGACGGGCACGCCTCGCTCAGCGAGCTGCGGGTCATGCCTTTCTTCTCGATGGTGGACCGACGCAAGCGCCTGCATACGGACCTCGTGCAGCAGCTGCCGGAGAGCTACCCGTCCATGCTCGCGACCAGCATCCCCTATGCCTCGGAGATCGAACGCATGGGCCTGCACCGCATGCCGCTTCCCGCCTATGCCCCTTCCAACAGGGCGGCCGGCGCCTACCGGGCCCTTTGGGAAGAGGTCAAAGCTGTGCTGTAGCTGCTTCTGCGCTGGCGCAGCTCCGGTTACTGGAATGAGGTCCGATCATCTTCCGTAAAGACGCCCGGGCCTGGTCGATGCGCCAACGAGGTGACCTCGGGGCTCGGGCGGCAAGGATCAGGAGAGAGCCGTGGAAGAACCGAATCTGGCGACGATCTTTCGAGCCCTGAGCTTCGCTGCACACAAGCACCGCGATCAGCGCCGAAAAGACGACCAGGCCTCACCCTACATCAATCATCCCATCGCCTTGGCGCGGGTTCTTTGCGATGAGGCTGGCGTGACGGACACGGACATCCTCTGCGCCGCACTCCTGCACGATACCGTCGAGGATACGGACACGACGCCCCAGGAGCTGGAAGCGGAGTTCGGTCCCGCCGTGCGCCGAATCGTCATGGAGGTCACCGACGACAAGACCCTGCCCAAGGCGGAGCGCAAGCGGCTTCAGATCGCCCATGCGGCGGGTGCGAGTTACGCAGCGAAGCTGGTCAAGCTCGCCGACAAGATCTGTAACCTGCGGGATGTGGATCAAAGCCCACCCGTGGAATGGGACCTTGCAAGGCGCCAGGCGTATTTCGACTGGGCGCGGGAGGTTGTGGCGCAGATCCGGGGCACGCAGCCGCGTCTGGAGGCCCTGTTCGATGCCGCCTATGGCCGACGTCCGGTGGACTGACGGGTCGTCGGTCGATTCCCCCGCATGAAGCAGTGACCAGAGAACTGTCGGCGACGCCCACCAGGGGTGAACCCACCAAAACCTCCCTGCCGGAGTACTAAAATTGTAGTAGGAGCAAGCAGTCAAGGAGGTCCATCATGAAGATCGTCAAGCGCATACTCATCGCTGCCGGAATCGCCGCCGCGCTGGTCGCCATCCCGACGCAGACGGCGAATGCCTATTGGCTCGGCCCCGGCCCGGGCTTCGGACCTTGGCGTCACTCCTACGTCCATGATCCGAACTATCGTTGGGCGCCTCCGGCAACGCGGAAGTACATTCGCGATCTCCACCTCTACGGTCCCGGTTACGCCAACTGGAACCAACACCGCCGGTATCGGTACCGTTGGTGGTAAGGGGTGAGGCCCGTGTGTGCAGCGGGGCGTCGCCAAGGGCGGCGCCCCGGTTCTTATGGCGGGGTGCGCGTCCAGGTCAGCTCGCGGGCAGAATGGGCGTCGTGGCGCCCTGTTCGGAATGTCTCGGCGCCCGGAACCAGTTGAGCTTGTCCCGTAGCTTCACCACCTCCCCGACGATGACCAGGGTGGGCGGCTTCGGGCGGTCTTTCTCCACAATCTCGAGGATGCTCGCCAGGGTACCCGAATAGACGCGCTGCATGTGCGTCGTGCCCTGCTGCACCAGCGCGACAGGCATGTCCGGCGAGACCCCATGGGCCGTCAGCTTCTCGACGATGATCGGTAGTCCCACGAGCCCCATGTAGAAGACGACGGTCTGGTTAGGCTGAGCGAGCTGTTCCCAGTTCAGGTTCATGGTGCCGTCCTTGAGGTGACCCGTCACGAAGGTGACGGACTGGGCGTAGTCGCGGTGGGTAAGTGGGATTCCCGTATAGGTGGCGCAGCCGGACGCCGCGGTGATGCCGGGCACCACCTGGAACGGAATCCCTTCTGCCGCCAAGGTGTCGATCTCCTCGCCGCCGCGGCCGAAGATGAAGGGGTCTCCCCCTTTCAGGCGCAGCACACGATGCCCCTCTTTCGCCAGGTCCGCCAGTAGGCGATTGATCTCCTCCTGACGCATGGCGTGGTTGTTCCGCTCCTTGCCCACGTAGATGCGCTTGGCGTCCCGTCGCACCATATCCAGGATCGGTTTGGCGACGAGGCGGTCGTACACGACGGCATCGGCCTGTTGCATCAGTCGCAGGGCGCGGAAGGTGAGCAGGTCTGGATCACCGGGTCCGGCGCCGACCAGATAGACCTCGCCCAGACCCTCGGTAGGCGTCGCGGCGGCAAGCTCGCGCTCCAGGGTGGCGCCCGCCTCATCCATATGTCCGGAGAACACCCGTTCGGCGACGCCCCCCTGCAGCACCCGGTCCCAGAATCGTCGGCGGTCGCGCTGGTCCGCGAAGCGAGCCTTTACGCGGTCGCGGTAGCCTGCGCAAAGCTGTGCAAGACGTCCATAGCCGGCGGGGATCATGGACTCCAGGCGTGTGCGCAGCAAGCGTGCGAGTACTGGAGAGGAGGTGCCCGTGGACACCGCAACGACCACGGGTGACCGGTCGATCACCGAGGGCATGATGAAGCTGCAGTCTTTCGGCTGGTCCACGACGTTCACCGGAATGCGTCGGCCTCGGGCGAGCTCGGCGATCTCGTGATTGACGGTCCGGTCATCGGTCGCAGCGATGACCAAGTGGGCGTCCTTCAGGTCACTTTCGTCGAATGTTCGCGCCTTGTGGACTAGATCGCCCTTCTGCGCCAGGCGGAGCAGCGGTTCGGCCAGCTCGGGAGACACGACGCATACCGATGCGCCCGCCCTGCGCAGATTGGAGATCTTTCGCGCGGCGATGTCGCCACCGCCGACCACCAGGCAGGGTTTCTCTTTCAGGTCAAGAAAGATGGGGAGAAATTCCATGGCCTCTACCAGTTAGGCTGCGATTGCGTCAATTTTGTTGCAGAATCGCCGGACAGGTCCGCGGATTCAACGCCGCCACGAACGGCCGCCGATGGGAAAACTGTGACCTCGGGCGACATTGAGTTCTGCGTCAAAACCTATTAATATACTAAATTACTCCGCTTATGGGTAGGACTCCGGCGTGATCAACGAGATCGATTCAGCGGCCTTGCACTCGAGACTGGCTGCCGGCGACGACCTGTACCTTGTCGACATCCGTACGCCCGGCGAGGTCGCTCAAGGAGCGATTCCGAATGCCCAGCACCTGCCGATGCACTTGATTCCGCTACGCATGAGTGAGCTGCCGAAGGACAGGGATGTGGTTCTCTACTGCCGCAGCGGTGCGCGCTCCTACCACGCCTGCTCCTATCTCGCCCAGCAGGGCTTCGAGAATGTGGTCAACCTGCGCGGTGGCATTATCGCCTGGGCCCGCGGGGGATTCGAGATTGAGCGGCGGTTCGCGGGCTGAACGGCCACGCGTTGTCTGGCTGGAGACGATAACAGGGGTCTCAATCTTGCCTTTTCCCCCCGTTTGACATATAAAATCTAATTCTTGAGATTTCTCATATTCTAAAACACAAAAAGACCGGAGGTATTTTGCCATGGCAGACTTCGACCAAGAGCTCGACGCTAGCGGCCTCAACTGCCCCTTGCCCATTCTGCGCGCCAAGAAGACCCTCAACGGGATGGACGCCGGACAGATCCTGCACATCATCGCTACGGACCCTGGTTCCGTGAAGGACTTCGACGCGTTCTCCAAACAGACCGGCAACGAGTTGCTGGAATCGAAGGAAGAGGGTGGCAAGTTCCACTTCATGATCAAGAAGGCCTGATCCTCCGGTCGATATATTCCACACTCAGCGGTTACACAGGAGAGCCTGATGGAAGAGAAAAAGCTGGCTATCATCGCCACAAAAGGTTCGCTGGACTGGGCCTACCCCCCCTTCATCCTAGCGTCCACAGCGGCGGCGCTCGGCTACGAGACCCAGATCTTTTTTACCTTTTACGGCCTCCAGTTGCTGAAGAAGAAGCTGGCTCTCGAGGTCACGCCCCTTGGCAATCCAGGTATGCCCATGCCAATGGGCATGGACAAATGGTTCCCCGTACTGGGCATGACCCTGCCTGGCATGCAGGGGATGGTTACCTCGATGATGAAGCAAAAGATGAAGCAGAAGGGTGTGGCCAGCATCGATGAGCTTCGCGAGCTGTGCATCGAGGCGGAAGTGAAGCTTATCGCCTGCCAGATGACGGTCGACCTGTTCGACATGAGTCACTCCCAGTTCATCGACGGTGTCGAGTATGCGGGAGCCGCGGCCTTCTTCGAGTTCGCCGGTGAGAGCGACATCTGTCTCTACATCTGACGCCCTCGCCCGGCGAGAAAAGAAAACGCCGCCGGATTGGCGGCGTTTTTCGTTTGGTCGTCGAAGGGGCTGGTCGCGGTCGCGACTCGACCAGGCACCTGCGCGGCTGTTTCCAGCGGGTCAGAATGTCCTGCGGACCTCTAGCCCAAACAGGTGAGCGTAGGCTTCGTAGTCGCCGTTGACCGCGTCGGTTCCGTTCACCTCTTCTCCAAGATCGACCACCGGCGTGTAGGGCTTGCTGCCACGGAAGTCGCGGTCCTTGAATAGAACGTACATATAGCCTGCTTCGAGCGCCCATCCTTGGCCAAGGTTTTGAGCGACGCCAATGCTGAAGAGTTGGCGGTCGCTGTCGGCGATCCGCGCGCTGAAGAACTCGTCACCCTGGCCTGTTTCGTCGTAGGAGTAACCGAAACGCAGTTGGGTCTGTGGCAGGACATCGTAGGTGAGGCCGAAGCGGTAGGCATTGGCATCGTCCCACTTGTTGATGTTGTTGGCGATGACGGCACCCGTGGCCTGGGATTTGATCTCTAGCTCGTCGAACTCGCTCCAGCCTGTGCGTGTCCAATCAAACTCGAACGCCAATTGTTCGTTGAATGCATAGCGTGCACCCAACTGCAGCCGCCAGGGCAGATCCATATCAACATTGGCATCCAGAAGCAAGGGCTTGGGAAAGGCGGTGAAGAATGTGCCGTCGATCCCGAGCGTGGCGGCGGAGTGGTAGGAGGCGCCGACACTCCAGGGACCGTTGGCGTACAGGGCGCTCAGGTTCCAACCCCAGCCGTCCCCGTCCCCGCTCAGGTCCGTGAGCTGCGTATTGAGCCGAGCCGTCTTAGCGATGTAGTAGTCGGCCCCCGCGGCGACGCTCAGGTTGTCGTTCACCCTGTAGGTCACCGTCGGGACCAGTGCCAGCGTCTGTAGCTGGCTCTCCGTCGGGTGGAAGCCTCTGGGAACCGCGACGGCCGACGGCAATGGCGGCGGGAAGCCCGTCGGGACGAGCTCCGTTCCGGAGAGCTTCGGAAACGTGCCTTCCTTCCAGCGGGTCTCCAGGCCGAAGGGGGCGTTGATGCCGAAGCCGAACCACCACTGTTCGTTGACCTTGGCGGCACCCTGAATCATGGGGGCCACGGCCCAGTCCGCCCCCTTGCTGTCGTGGTTTCCGGTTGCGGTTTTCACGCTGAACTTGGGGTCGATGAACAGAGCGCCGACGGCCAAGCTCGAACGGTCGTGGAATCCCATGGCGGCGGGATTGTAGGCGAAAGCGCCAGGTTCTTCCGGGTTCGCTACCAGGGCATTCGAGGTCCCGATACCCGCAGCAGAGAGCTCGGGAACACCGAACCCTGACGCGAGTGCTGGCGAGGGGAGAAGCGCCAGGCCGAGGGCGCTTGCCAACGCGGTCCGAACCGCTACCGAAACCAGCTTGTTCATGGATGCTGCCTCTTCGATTTGTTCCCAACGGTCCTTGCCGACGTCGCTCTGCGCTCGATCCTTTCCCCCGGGGAGATCGGTCATAGCGGGCGCGTCTTGAGGGCTTGTTGGTTTTCCGCAACGTTGTGTTCGTGGTTAGAATACTCGAAATTGCTAAATGTCTCCAGCACCTGTAGCGCCGAGATGAGAAGTTTGTTGCAATTATGATACGAATTGTCTCTAGGGGCTTTTTTTTGCGGCGACGGATGAATAAAGTTGTTGAATCGGATGGAAAACGTTCCTCGGATCAGCGTTTTATGTTATAAGTATTTTTTATTCACTTATTTCCTTCGGGATTGGGTCTCATGGCGGATCGGAGACTACAGGTTTTCCATACAGTCGCGCGCCTTCTGAGCTTCACCAAGGCCGCCGAGTCGCTGCACATGACACAGCCGGCGGTCACCTTCCAAGTCCGGCAGCTGGAGGAGCATTTCAACACCCGTCTGTTTGACCGTACCCACAACCGCATCAGCCTCACCGAGGCGGGAAAGAAGGTCTACGAGTACGCGGACCGTATTTTCGAGCTCTACTCGGAAATGGAGAACTCGGTGCGCGAGATGACCGGCGAGATCAGTGGAGCCCTCACCATCGGCGCCAGCACCACCATCGCCGAGTACATGCTTCCCACGCTTCTGGGTGATTTCAAGGAGAAGTATCCGGAGGTCACGATCCACCTCAAGGTCTCCAACAGCGACGGGATCGTCTCGATGGTGGAGAACAACACCATCGACTTGGGGGTGGTCGAATCGCCCGTCGGCAACAAGAATCTCGTGGTGGAGACCTGCAAGCGCGACCAGCTGGTTGCCATCGTCCCGCCGGGCCACGCACTGGACGACGTAGGGTCGGTGCAGTTTTCGAATCTCTTGGAGTACCCTTTCATCTGTCGCGAAGAGGGCTCGGGGACGCGCGAAGTCATCAACGACTATTTGCAGCACCTGCCGCACTGCAGCGCTTCGCTTAAGATCACCATGGAGCTCGGCAGTCCCGAGGCTGTGAAGGGGGCCGTGGAGGCGGGGATGGGGGTGTCCGTCGTCTCGGGTGCGACCATTCAGAAGGAGTTGCGGCTCGGTACCCTGGTTGCGCTGAACCTCGACCCACCGCTCGATCGGCCCTTTTCCTTCGTTCATCAAAAACAGAAATTCAGATTGCGTGTCATGGAAGAGCTCCTCGAATTCGCCCGTGCCTACTGCGAGGCGCACAATGGTTAGCGGGAGGAGGCAGGGGGCTTGACCACGAGCAAAGGCGATGAGCGCAAAGTAGCGCGGCTCTTTCGTTCCCTCGAACCGGCGGATCAGCGTACACTCTTGGCCTTTGCGGAGTTTCTGGCCGAGCGTGGTCACCCGCCGTCGGAAGTGGCACAGGGCGCCCTGGAGCCCGAGCTGCTGCCACGACCGAAGAAGGAGAGTGTGGTCGGCGCGATCAAGCGCCTATCGCGCAGCTACTATATGTTGGACCGCAGCGCCATGCTGAACGACACCTCCTCGCTGATGGGTGCCCACGTCCTGCGAGGGCGTCCGGCTGCCGAGGTCATTGACGAGCTCGAGGCACTCTTCATCGGTTACTACGCGAAATATCGGGAAGAAAACGAGCGGGAACGCACCTAGCCGCCTCTGCGATGCAGGTCCTCGCCAATTGGTTCCGACGGTATTTTTCCGATCCGCAGGTCGTCTTTCTGGCGGTCACCCTGCTGGTGGGATTCGCCGTCGTGCTCACCATGGGCAACATGCTGGCACCGGTGCTCGCCAGCGTCGTCATCGCCTATCTGTTGGAAGGCCTGGTGACCTTCCTGCAAGGGAAAGGCTGGCCCCGTCTTGCCGGTGTGGTTCTCGTCTACACGCTCTTCATCGTTTTTGTGAGCACGGTCTTGTTCGGTGTCATGCCGCTCGTGTCGCGCCAGGTGACCGACTTGGTACAGCAGCTGCCGCTCATGATCTCCGAAGGTCAGAAGTCCCTGCTGCAGCTGCCCGAGCAATATCCGGACATCGTCAACACCGAGCAGATCAAGGAGCTGATCGGCGCCATCCGCGCCGAGATCGCCAACTTTGGCCAGCAGGTCCTTTCCTGGTCCCTGGCTTCGGTGGTCGGCGTTATCACCTTGATCGTGTACATCGTTCTGGTCCCCCTCCTTGTGTTTTTTTTCTTGAAGGACCGGGATCTCATCATTGGGTGGTTCAAGCGCTATCTGCCCAAGCATCGCCGGATTGCGGGAACCGTATGGCGGGACGTGGACCGGCAGATTTCGAATTATGTGCGTGGTAAGTTCTGGGAGATTCTCTTCGTTTGGGCCGTGAGCTACGCGACCTTCTACGCGTTCGGTCTCAACTACGCCATGCTGCTGGGAATGCTCGTGGGGTTGTCGGTGATCATCCCCTATATCGGAGCCTCCGTGGTGACGGTCCCGGTGCTGCTGATCGCCTGGTTCCAGTGGGGATGGACGTCCCAGTTTGCCTGGCTGGCAGTCGCCTATTTCATCATTCAGGTCGTGGACGGTAACCTATTGGTGCCGCTGCTGTTCTCGGAAGTGGTGAATCTGCACCCGGTGGCCATCATCGTGGCCATCCTTGTATTCGGAGGGCTTTGGGGATTCTGGGGGGTGTTCTTCGCCATCCCGTTGGCAACCCTGGTTCAGGCAATCCTTAGCGCGTGGCCGCGACACGATCCTCCCGCTGAATCGGTAGCGGGTTGAGCGGCTCTCCCGCCAAACCGATGTCCGCCTTTCGCCTCTCCCGGTTCTTGTTCTGGTTCGCGATCTTTTTTCTGCTCGCGCTGGCGGTTCGTCCGTGGGTGGAGAGCCTGCTGATCAGCTACCGGGCCGAGCCGCGCGAGATTACAGCCCGGGGGGATCTTGCGGCCGACGAGCAGACCACAATCGCCATCTTCGAGTCGACAACCCCCTCCGTGGTCTACATCACGACGACGCGACGGGTCCTCGATCTGTGGACGCGCAACGTCATGGAGGTTCCGCGGGGTACCGGCTCCGGTCTCATCTGGGACGAAAAGGGCCATGTGGTGACCAACTACCACGTCATCGAGGGGGTGCAGTCGGCTCACGTGCGCCTGTGGGACCAGCGCACTTACGATGCGGTCATTGTCGGCGCGAGTCCCGAGCACGACATTGCGGTGCTGCGCATCAACGTGCCCATCGCACGCCCCAATCCGGTACCCGTAGGTACTAGCCACGACCTAAGGGTGGGACAAAAGGTGTTCGCTATCGGTAACCCTTTCGGTCTGGACTATACGCTGACCACGGGCGTGATCTCGGCCCTGGACCGGTCGATCCAGGACGAGGACGGAAGTGTTATCGATCATCTGATCCAGACGGACGCGGCCATCAATCCGGGTAATTCCGGCGGACCGCTCATCGACAGCGCCGGGCGTCTCATCGGCATCAATACCGCCATCTTCAGCCCCTCGGGGGCCTTCGCCGGCATCGGCTTTTCCGTGCCCGTGGACACCGTCAATCGCATCGTTCCGGATCTCATCGTCCACGGCCAGTATGTCCGTCCAACGCTGGGCATCGTTGCCGACGACGACCTCAGCGAGCGTCTGCTGGACGAGGTGGGGGTGTCGGGAGTCCTCGTGCTTCGTGTGCAGAGCGGTTCGGCGGCGGACAGAGCAGGGCTCCGAAGCACTCGGGTGACCTCGGATGGCGGTATCGTGGTCGGTGACGTCATCCAGGCGGTAGATGGCAAGGCCGTGACGACGGTCGGTGAGCTGATCGACGCGCTCGAGGTCTACGCCATTGGTGATCGGGTGGAGCTGACCGTCTATCGAAACGGTGAAGCTCATGCGGTCTCTGTCGTGCTCGGCCCCAGCGCTCCTCCTTCTGCTCAGGAGTGAGCGCGACGTCAAAGAACAAATCAGCGTGTCCCGAGACCGGGCGCTCCACGAAATCGGCGTAATCGACCGATAATTAGAGGGGAGGCAACGGCAACTCGACACGAGGGCTTAGAGAATGAAAGCGCTGATGCTGATTACCGGTAGCGGTCCCATGGTGGTCCTCTCCTCTCACGACGCTCCGGACGACGATGTCCTGCTCGGCAAGCTCAAGGCAAAGGGCATTGATAAGTTCATGGCCTACAGTCTGCCTCTGGAGGAGGTGAAGGAGCGTTACGGCGGCCACTTCCAGACCGTCGTGAACGATCTGCACGAAACGGACGATCTGAGGGTTCTGGACATCAACGGGCACAGGGTCTTCGGGCTTTTCCGACTCGATGCGCTTGGGGAGGCGTTTGTCTACGAACCCGAGGCCCTGACGAAGAAGGTGTTCGTGGACTGAGAAAAGCGGACGCCCTTGCCGAGGGGTGGGTTGGTATCGCCGGCCTCTGCGGGCCGGCGAGAGTGATCACTCCAAGCCGCAGAAACCGCCGGGACAGCAGCTGCCTGTGCTGCAGGCGGGAGCGGTTCCGCTGCCCAGGTTGTTGCTGGAGATCAGGTTACCTCCGGTGGCCAGGCGGTGCACGGGGGAGTCCGCCGGGGTGTCGCCGAGCTCGACACCGGCCCGTTCACACAGCTCGCCCCAGGTCGACAGTTTCTCGCTCATGCGGTGACTGACCTCAACGACCTGGCCGTTGGTGTCGCATCGGTAATCGTAGGTTGGCATATTGAGTCTCCTGATATATCGATAAACGCTAATATTTCAAATTATATCCAAGGTGTTCTTTTAGGCAAGCATCCGCGCCCGGTCAAGGTCGCTGCAGGGCCGTCATGGAACCCACGACCTCTTCCTGGACCAGATCCCAGACCTCCCGCTTGAGTTCCAGGAAACGGTCGGTCAGCTGCACATCGAGGGTCCGCGGCTGCGGGAGGTCGTTCTCATAGACCGCCTTGACGCGTCCCGGACGGGCAGACATCACCACCAACCGGTTGCTCAGGATCAGGGCCTCATCGATGGAGTGGGTGATGAAGAGCACCGTTTTCCGCGACTCGGCGACGACCCGCAACAGCTCCTGCTGCAAGATCTGCCGCGTCATGGCGTCCAAGGCGGCGAAGGGCTCGTCGCAGAGCAGCACCTCCGGCTCGTTGGCAAGGGCCCGACTCAAGGCAACCCGCTGCTGCATGCCCCCGGAGAGCTCCCCGGGATAGGCCTGCTCAAAGCCCTTGAGGCCGACGACGCGTATCCAGTGGCGGGCGCGCTCCGTGCGCTCGGGTTTCGATGCCCCGTTGACTCGCGGCCCGAAGGCGACATTGTCCAACACCGTCATCCAGGGGAACAGGGCATAGTTCTGGAAAATCATGCCGCAGCGCGGCTCCACCCCGCTGATCGGTTGGCCTTCCAGTAGCACCTGTCCCGCGGTCGGCGCGAGGAAGCCGGCGACGATGTTGAGGAAGGTACTCTTACCGCAGCCGGAGGCGCCGACCAGGCAGACCACTTCGCCCTTGTGCACATCGAGGGAGAAGTCCTCCAAGGCCGCAAGCTCCCCCTCACGCGTGTGGAAGCGCATGCCGACTTCCCGGGCCTGAATGACCGCCTGGGTCACGATCGCCCACTCTCCCGTTGCCAGGGCAGCAGCAGCCGCTCGAGACCGCGGAACAGGATGTCGAGCACAAGCACGGTGAGGCTGATGGAGAGCATACCCACGAGGACCTGTCCGGTGTCCGACCACTCCTTCGCGGTCCAGATCCGAAAGCCGAGGCCGCTGTTTGCGCCCACCATCTCGGCGGAGATCACGCAGGTCCAGGCGATCGCCAGCACTACCTTGAGCCCGCTCAGGATATTGGGCAGGGCGCCGGGGAGCATTACGTGGAGGACGGTCTGCAGGCGGCTCGCGCCCAGGTTGCGGGCCGCTATGATCAGGGTCTGATCCACCCGCAGAGTGGCGTCTGTCGTGTAGACGAGCACCGAGGCGAAGCTCCCCATGAACACGATGGCGTATTTTTGCTGCTCGTCGATACCCAGCCACAGCATTGAGAGCGGAATCCAGCTCAGGGCCGGCAGCGGTCGGATAATGGAGACGATCGGACCGAGCAGTGCCCGTACCCGCCGGCTCATCCCCATGACCAGGCCCAAAGGGACCCCGATCGCGGCGCTGAGGACAAAACCCATCAGGACGCGCTGCGCGCTCATGCGGACGTCGTGCAACAGCACCGCGTCGGGACCGGCGGCCATGGCGCCCATGCGGCGCAGCACGTCGCTCGGGGCCGGAAGGAAGTAGGCGTCGATCACGCCGAGGCGAACCAGCGCCTCCCAACCGCCGAGGAAGATGAGCAACCCGCCGGCGCCATAGACCAGGGTCTGCCAGAGCCCGAGCGCTTTGCCTCCCATCAGCGGTCCGAACCGCCGGCGGGCGGGGAGGGTAGGAGGTCCGCGCGTACCCAGAGGCGGAAGTCGGGCTTGACCGGGATCGCCTTCATTTGGTCGTGCAGGATGTCGAGGATGTAAGCGGCTTGGGCAAAGATTCCCCCGTCGCTCATGACCCGTTGGTGGTCAGCTGCGTCGTGCCAGACAAAACGGGTGAGGTTTCTCCGGATCAGGTCCAGGTCCTGCCGGATGTAATTGCCCTGGGCAAGCGCTGCTGCGGCCTGCGGATTGGCCCTGACCCAGCTCAGGGCCTCGAAGTAGGCGACGAGAAAGCGGCGCGCCCGCTCCGGGTCTGCATCGACCCAGGCGCGGCCCAGGATGAGCACGTCCGGGCCGGTCATGGTGCCGAAGCGGCGGTACACGTCGGTGTCGGTGTCCATGCCGAGCACGGTCGCCCCCTCGACGGCCCTGAGTTGGGAAAAGCCGGGCTCCCAGATCAGGGCCGCGTCCACGTTGCCGGCCCGGAAGACCGCAGGTACGTCTCCAACCTCCAGATTGACCAGCCGCACGTCCCGGTCCGGGTCGAGTCCATGCTGGCCCAGCAGCATGCGGCAGGTGAGCTCCACCGAGGAGCCGAAGGGGAAGCCGATGCGCTTGCCGCGCAGGTCTTCGATCCCGGCGATTCCCGGTTGCGCCACGAGACCCTCGAATCCCGGGGCGATGTCCTGATTTCCCACCCAGTAAAAGCGTTCATTGCCCTGGGCCATCGCACTCAGCATGGCGATCTCGCCGAGACTTGCAAACTGGGCCTCGCCGGAGGAGATGGCGTTCAGGCGGTCCATGCTCTTTCCGATAAAGCGCCACTCCACCGAGAATCCGTGGCGCTCGAAAATATCTAGCTCGATACCTGCCCAGACCGGGATGTGTCCGTACCACTGGGAGCCCACGGCGACGACCGGCTCCAGGCCGTCGCCGGGGTCTCGTCCCTGCTCGCCGCAGCCTGCAAGCCCAATGATCGACAGCAACGCGAGCCATATCAGGCGCAAAGGGCGTGAGCAGACGTTGGGCATCTCGGGGCCTTAAGAAAGAGGGACGATTCACCAATTATGCCCTTTGGGGTGAGGGGCTCCAACGCTGACTGCGGCTGCTGCCAAAAACGGATAGCGGGTTGCTGCCGGCAAAGCGTCGTGCCATACGGATGCGGGAAAGAGACGTTAGATCGCAACGGCCGCGAGATGATCCATCCCGCAAAACGTCCCTGTCGCGCCACTAGCTCGGCTGCGTTGGTCCACTGGATCAACGGTCCTCGCTTATCCCCCCGTTACGTTCATGTGTCGGAGGATAATGGGTCTTTCCTCGACGCCGAACTCGTGCCCCTCGGGTTTCAACTGCATGGCGTCCTGGACGGCGTTTCGCAACCGGGCGTCATCGCCCGGGTGGTCCCGCATGATCCGGCGCAGGTCGAGTGAATGCTCCTGGCCTAGGCACAAGAGCAGCCGACCCTCGGTTGTGACGCGTACCCGGTTGCAGTCGCTGCAGAAGTTGTGGCTATGGGGGGAGATGAACCCCACGCGGGTCTCGGTGCCGGCAATGCGGTAGTAACGTGCCGGTCCGCCCGTCGTCTCGTTGGTGGGGACCAGATGGAAACTGGTCTCCAAGTCGGCGCGGATCTGGTCGCTCGAATAGAAGACCTCCGCCCGGTCATGGTCGCCGATCTGTCCGAGGGGCATCTCTTCGATGAAGCTGATGTTCACCCCCTTGTCTATGGCGAACCGCACGAGGTCGATGACCTCGTCGTCGTTCCGGTTCTTCAGGATGACGGCATTGAGCTTGATGCGCTCGAAGCCGGCGGCGATGGCCGCGTCGATTCCGCGCAACACCTTGTGCAGGTCCCCCGTGCGGGTGAGGCGCCGAAAACGCTCCGGCTGCAGGCTGTCCAGGCTGATATTGATGCGCTTCACACCCGCGGCGCGAATCTCGTGGGCCTTCTCCTCGAGTTGAGATCCGTTCGTGGTGATGACCTGCTCCCCAAGACCCGGCAGGGAGCCGATCTCCCGCATCAGCCATTGGACGTTGCGGCGCAGCAGGGGCTCGCCGCCGGTGAGCCGGACCTTTCGAACCCCCAGGGAAACGAAGACCCGCGCGACCTGGCGGATCTCCTCCAACGTCATCACCTCCTCGCGCGGTGCGAAGCGCTGATTGGGCTCCATGCAGTAGACGCACCGGAAGTCGCAACGGTCGGTGACCGAGATCCGCAGGTAGGTCACGTGGCGGCCGAAGCGGTCGATCAGCGCGGAGGGGGGCTGGGCTGGTGCTTCGGTGGTTGCGTCAGTCATCGGGGAGGGTTCCCATATTCGTCTGGCCATTGCCGTTTATTAGCAGATGCCGATCCGCCTGCCAAGTATTCAGATCAACGAATTTGTTGGGGGTTTTGCAGGAGCAGCAGGGCCTCATGCATCTGCAGAAAGGCGATCAGATACTCGAACATCATGCGCCACATCAGCTCCATGAACTAGATGTCCACAATCGAAGCTCGGGGCACGACGTGGAGGTGGATCTTGTCGTCCAGATGGGGCAGGTCGCTGAAACGGGACTCGAGCCCCGCCCGGACATCCTCCGGATCATCCACCGCAATCACGAGCCGAAAGCGGTTCATGCCCAACTCGTCCCGCTCCGTCTTGCCGTTGCGTACCCAGGATGCAAGACGGCTCGCGGTCTGTGCGGCGTCCTTGGGCAGGGCCAGGTAGACCAGAAGCCTGTCACCAACGGCGATTCGCCGCGTCAGCCCCATCGCATCTCCGGTCGGTAGCCGACTCTCGACGATGTTCGCGAACACCTCCGGGGGACAGGTGCAGCCGAGGGTGTGCCGGATGAAGTGTTCCATTTCGACGCTCATCGGATGCTTCAAAGCTCGTCCGATGCGAAATCCGCAAGACGTGAGCGCTCACCGCGGATCAGGGTGATGTGGCCGCTGTGCTCCCAGTCCTTGAAGCGGTCCACGACGTAGGTGAGCCCAGACGTGGTCTCCGTCAGATAGGGGGTGTCGATTTGGGCGATGTTACCCAGGCAGATGATCTTGGTGCCCGGTCCGGCGCGGGTGATGAGGGTCTTCATCTGCTTGGCGGTGAGGTTCTGGGCCTCGTCCAGGATGATGTACTTGTGCAGAAAGGTGCGCCCGCGCATGAAGTTGAGCGACTGGATGCGGATGCGGTTCCGCAGCAGATCGTTGGTGGCGGCGCGCCCCCACTCGCCGCCCTCGGTCTGGGTCAGCACCTCCAGGTTGTCCATGAGAGCGCCCATCCAGGGGGTCATCTTCTCCTCCTCGGTGCCGGGCAGGAAGCCGATGTCCTCGCCCACGGGCACGGTCACCCGGGTCACGATGATCTCCCTGTAGATGTTGCGGTCCAGCACCTGACTCAGCCCCGCGGCCAGGGCGAGGAGGGTCTTGCCCGTACCCGCTGCCCCGAGCAGGGTAACGAAATCCAGCTCTGGATCCATGAGCATGTTGAGCGCGAAGTTCTGCTCACGGTTGAGGGCGGTGATGCCCCACACGTTGTGGCGGGTTGCCCGGTAGTCGTCCACCAGCTCGATAATCGCGTCGGTGGCGGAACGCTTCTCACGCACGATGGCCTCGAAGGTATTGTCCTTGTCCATGTACAGGCACTGGCTCGGATACCAGTCGGACACCTCGGGCCCGCTGATCTTATAGTAGGTTCGACCCTCCTCCTTCCAGGACTCAACCTCTTTGTCGTGACAACTCCAGAAGTCTTCCAAGAGTCCCTCCTGGCCCGTATAGAGCAGGTTCACATCGTCGAGAACCTGGTCGTTCGAGTAGTCCTCCGCGGGGATCCCGAGCACCGCAGCCTTGATGCGCAGGTTAATGTCTTTCGAAACGATGATGACCGTGCGCTCGGGGCGGCTCTCCTGCAGGGCCTGGGCGATGCCGAGTATGTTGTTGTCCGGATTGTTGCCCGGGAGGGAGTCGGGCAGGCTCAGTTTGAGCGGTGCGGTCTGGAAGAACAGACGGCCGGTGGTCGGAACCATATGCCCGCCCGCGTTCTCCGAAAGGGGGTGGATGGGCAGGCCGGCATCGATCTCATCCTTGTCCGCGCCGCTCATGAGCTGATCCAGGAAACGGCTGGCTTGGCGGACGTTGCGTGCCACCTCGGACATGCCTTTCTTGCCCTTGTCGAGCTCCTCCAATACCACCATGGGCAGGAAAATGTCGTGCTCCTGAAAACGAAAGATCGACGTGGGGTCGTGCATCAGCACGTTGGTGTCGAGGACGAAGAGGCAGGGCGTGTCGTTTTCGCGTTTGATCATGGGCATTCGGGATTGAAAGGCACAGGGCCGTAGGGCGGTGCGCTATAGACGAGAAGACAGGGACGATCCGGCACCGGCGGGCAGCCGTTGCGCGGGTCTCAGGAATCCTGATCGAGGTTTTTGACCGCCGCCAGGACCTCTTCGACGTGCCCCTTGACCTTAACCTTGCGCCATTCGCGGCGTAGAACGCCCTCTGGGTCGATCAGGAAGGTACTGCGCTCGATACCGAGCGACTCCCTGCCGTACATCTTCTTGAGCTTGATGACGTCGAACAGCTTGCACAGGGCCTCCTCCTTATCGGAGACGAGATCGAAGGGAAAGGACTGCTTGGCCTTGAAGTTCTCCTGGGCCTTGAGGCCGTCGCGGGACGCCCCGAGGATCAACGTCGAGGCCGCATCGAAAGCGTCCACCGCGTCCCGAAAGTCACGTCCCTCCTGGGTACAGCCGGGCGTGCTCGCCTTCGGGTAGAAGTAGAGCACCAGATTCTTCCCGCGGAACCCCGAGAGGTGCATCGTCTTGTCCCCGGTGGTCTTGAGCTCGATGTCCGGTACCGTCTCACCGATGGCTAGGCTCATTGGGTTTCAACCCCTTCTCGTTGTTTGTGGCTTGTATGTACCGCGGACCGGGAGCCCGCGCCCGATTGCGGCAAGGCGCCGCTCGGTTCCTCTCTCTGTCCGGATGGGGTGCGGCGGGTGACAGGCTCACCCCTTCAGAGGCTCGAGCACCGCATCCAGGTTCAGTCCGTCGCAATAGTCCATGAACTCCTCGCGGAGTGCCGCGATGTGGATGTCCGCCGGTATGCCCACCGTCATGTGCACCGCGAACATGGGGGTACCCGTGTGGGCCGCGGCATAGGTGCTGGTGGACATGTCCTCGATGTTGATATTGCGCTCGGCGAAGAATCCGGCCAGGTTGTTCACGATTCCGGGGTGATCCATTGAGATCACATCGACGGCGTAGGGCAACAGATTCGCTCCGGCGGACCGCTCGCCCGTGCGCTTGGCGATGATGGTCATGCCGAGCTGGCGCTCGATCTCGGGAAGGGAGTTTTCCACCTTCGCCAGGGTGTTCCACTTGCCCTCCACCAGCAGGATCGCGGCGAACTCCCCGCCGAGGACGGTCATACGGCTGTCTTCAATGTTGCAGCCGTAATCGAGAATGGCCTTCGACAGCTGGTTGACGATGCCGGGGTGGTCTTCACCGAGGGCGGAGATGACGAGGTAGGTCTTCTGCGTAGCCATGGAGTCAATCACGAATCTGTGTGGAAGGCTGAATTCTCCCGAGTTTAGCATGGCGCCCGGTTGGCCTCGAAGGGGCGGCTCGCCGACTCGCGACCGCCGGCCACATCATGGGGAGATTCTCGGGCAAGGGCCGCGCGATTCACCGGGATTCCGGCGCTTTCGCTCTCACTACAGGTTGTGTTCCTTCGGAGTCACAAGCTAATATGTCAAATTTTCCGAACGCTTGGAGTCTGGATTATGTTTCGCGGCAGCATTGTCGCTCTGATAACTCCCATGCATGAGGATGGCCGGATCGACGAGGACGGCCTGCATCGGCTGGTGGATTTCCACGTCGATCAGGGCACCACGGCGATCGTTGCCGTCGGCACCACGGGGGAGTCGGCGACCCTTGACGAGCAGGAGCACTGCGCCGTGATCCGGCGCGTGGTCGAATTCGCCGCCGGGCGCATTCCCGTGATCGCCGGCACCGGCGCCAACGCGACCTCCGAGGCCATCGACCTGACCCGTTGCGCCAGAGAGGTCGGGGCCGATGCGGCGCTGCTTGTTACTCCTTATTACAACAAGCCCACGCAGGAGGGGCTCTACCTGCACCACAAGGCCGTGGCGGAGGCGGTGGATATCCCGCAGATCCTCTACAACGTGCCGGGCCGTACCGCTTGCGACCTGTTGCCCGAGACCGCGGCGCGCCTGGCGAAGGTCCCCAACATCGTGGGCATCAAGGAGGCGACGGGAGATCTGGAGCGGGTCGCCCGACTCAAAGAGCTTTGCGCCGATGATTTCGCGCTCTACAGTGGCGATGACGCGACCGCGTGCGAGTTCATTCTCTGCGGAGGCCATGGGGTCATTTCGGTGACGTCGAACGTGGCGCCCCGTCTGATGCAGGACATGTGCGCCGCGGCCTTGGCGGGAGAGCGGGAAACGGCGCTGGCGATCAATGCACGCCTGGACCCCCTGCACCATGACCTCTTCGTGCAGTCCAACCCGATCCCGGTCAAGTGGGCCGTGGCGGAGATGGGGCTGTCGCCTCGGGGGATTCGCCTTCCGCTGACATGGCTGAGCGAAGACGCCCAACCCGTCGTACGCGCGGCCATGCAACGGGCGGATGTCCTTTAGTCGCGGTCGTGAATCGGGCGGCGACACCCGTATCGGCAGCGAGCGGGCTCGGAATGTTTGGCCAAGAACACAGATGACACGCTTATGCAAAAAGCCAACAGTCTCTTAGTACTCATGCTGGCAGCGTTTTTCCTGTCCGCTTGCAGCAGCGGTCCGAGTATGGATGACTATTTGCCAGATCAGCGCCTGCAGTACAAGAAGCAGCGCGAGGCGGAGGAGAATCTGGAGGTCCCGCCGGACTTGACCGCGGGCACTTACGATGACGCCCTCGACGTGCCGGATCTTGGCGCCACCGGATCGGCGACTTACTCCGAGTACGTCGGCGAGAGGAAGAAGCGCCGGCAGATTGCTAGTAGCGGTGATGTCCTGCCCGAGGTGAAAGACGTCTCCCTGCGCCGGGAGGGTGATAGCCGGTGGTTGGAGATCGAGAATACGCCGCAGCAGGTTTGGCCCCGCGTCGTGGCATTCTGGAGAGAGCAAGGGATCCTGCTCGTGGAGCAGGATCCGAGTGCCGGCGTCATGAAGACGGATTGGCTGGAAAATCGCGCGGAGATTCGCCAAGACTTCCTGACGAGCACCCTCAGGCGGGTGGTCGACGGACTCTACGCCACCTCGACCCGGGATCAGTACCGGGTACGCATCGAGACGGGCCTCACCTCCGGCACCACTGACCTGTACCTTACTCACCGCAGCATGGAAGAGCGCTTCAACAGGAATCCGGCGGGCGAGGACACCCATACCATCTGGGAGCCCAGTGGCAGCGACCCCGGCAAGGAGGGCGCGATGTTGCGGCGTCTCATGGTCTATCTCGGCGTTACCGAGCAGCGGGCCGACAGGGTGCTCTCGCAAGAGAAGGCGACTGCGCCCAAGTCCCGGCTGGTGCCGGGGGCGGCTGGTCAGACTGCGCTCCTGATCGACGACGACTACCGGCGCGCCTGGCGACTCACCGGCGTTGCCCTGGATCGTGTGGGCTTCGCGGTCGAGGACCGGGATCGTACCCAGGGGGTCTACTACGTCCGCTACGACGATCCCTCCAAGGGGGAGAAGAAGGGATTCATGTCCAAGCTCGCCTTCTGGCGGGACGAGAACGTGGACACGGTGACCCAGTACCGAGTGAAGCTCACGGGCGAGGGCGATCAGACCCGCGTCGTTGTGCTCGACACTGCGGGCCGGCAAGACAGCTCTGCGACAGGCAAGCGAATCCTGACCCTGTTGAACGAGCAGATCCGCTAGCCGCAGCGGCATGCGCTTTGCCTCTCTGGGCAGCGGCAGCAGGGGCAATGCCACGGTTGTGGAGGCCGGAGCTACGCGGGTGCTCGTGGACTGTGGCTTCGCGGCGCGGGAGGCGGAGCGCCGCCCGGCCGAGATCGGCGTCTGCCCCGCCGATCTCGACGCGATTCTGGTCACTCACGAGCACGGCGATCATGTTCGCGGTGTCGCAACGCTGGCGAACCGCCACGGCATTGCCGTCTGGTCCACGCCGGGAACCTGGCGGCAGGCGGGCGGTGGGGATGTCCCCGGGTTGCGTCTGCTCTCGGGCCACGAAGCCGGCTTCCGTATCGGCGACCTTCGGGTGGCGCCATTCCCGGTCCCCCACGATGCCCGGGAACCCTGTCAGTTCGTCTTCGAGGGCGGTGGGCGGCGCCTGGGTATGCTCACGGACGCCGGTTCCATCACCCCCCACATTCGGGACCTGCTCCGGGACTGCGACGCCCTGCTCCTGGAATGCAACCACGACTCGGAGATGCTGCGCCAAGGCCCCTACCCGCCGTCGCTGCAAGCGCGGGTCGGGGGCAGCTTCGGCCATCTGAGCAATCTCCAGGCGGCGGACCTGTTGGATGCATTGCCTCATGCAATGTTGCGCCATCTGCTGGTTGCCCACATCAGCGAGAAAAACAATCACCCAAGCCTGGCTCGGACCGCATTGTTGGAGGTATCGTCGGATCTCGAAGACCGCCTGGTGCTGGCGGAGCAGGATCGGCCGAGCCCCTGGTTATCGCTATGAGACGCTCTTACCTCCGTCAATACCTCCCTGTCGGAGTACCGGGATTTCTGCTGCACTCATTGCCCCGCAAGGCCGAGTAAGCGGGGATAGTATTCGCTCCCGAAGAGGCTGTGGTGGTCGCCCTGCTCGAGGATACGCCCCCGATCCAGCACCAGGATCTCGTCCATCCGCTCCAGTCCAACGGGTCGGTGGGTAATGAGCAGTACGGTGCGGCCCTCCATCAACCGGTCGAGGGCTGCCATCAGGGCCCGCTCGGTGGGGGCATCCAGTCCCTCCGTGGGCTCGTCCAGCAACAGAATGGGGGTGTCCTTGAGCAAGGCGCGGGCGATGGCGATGCGCCTGGCCTGACCTCCCGAGAGTCTCACCCCCGTTTCTCCCACCCAGGTGTCGTAGCCATCGGGCAGCGCGGAGACGAAGTCATGAATCTGGGCGATCTCGCAGGCCTGTTCGAGCGCACCCGCGGATGCCTCTGGGCTGGCCAGCAGCAGGTTCTCGCGGATCGCGGCATTGAACAGATGGGTGTGCTGGGAGACGACGGCGATTCGGCGCCGCAGGTCCTCGCCGCGGAAGGCACCGAGGCCATAGCCGCCGAGCAGGATCTCGCCAGCATCCGGTTGCCAGAACTTCAGAAGCAGGTTGAGCAAGGTGCTCTTGCCGGAGCCCGTTGCGCCGACGACCGCGAGGCGTTTGCCCTGGGGCAGGCTGAGGTCGATACGGTCCAGGGCGGGTCTCGTGCCGCCCGGATAGGTGAAGCGCACAGCACGTAGCTCCAGGTCGAGGCGGCTTGGCTGAGGTGAGAGTTCCCGCGGTTCGTCGACCGCCGGCCGGGTGTCGACGATGGCGAACAGCCGCCGTGCGGCCGTGATCGTTGCTCCGAGTTGCTGAAATGCCCGGGGCAGGGGAGCGACGGCCTCGAAGCTCGCCAGGGTGAACAGTGCCAGCATCGCCAGATCCGGCGGCAGGATGCGCCCGGACTGCACCAATGGGATGCCCAGCCACAGCAGCGTCCACAGGGCGAGGTTGGCACTGAGGCCCACTGCGCCCTGGGAGATGCCCGTGTAGCGGCTCATGCGGTCCTGGTCGGCGGTGAGCTCCTGGCTCAATCGATGCAGACGCTCGGCGTGGGCGTCCGCCGCGTTGTAGACCAGGAGTTCCGGCAGGCCCTGTATGCCGTCCACGGCCGCGGCGCGCAGCTCAGAATCCGTCTCCACCATGCGACTCCCCGGCTCTGCACCCCTGTGCTGAGTCCAAAGCGGAACCAGGACGCCCGCCGCGAGCAGGAAGGACAGGCCTGCGAGCGCCAGGGCCGTGTCGTAGAGCAGCAGGAATCCGAAGAAGAGTGCAAGGCTTGCACAGGCGACCAGCAGCGGCACCAGAATGCGGATATAGAGGTTGTCCAGTGCGTCGATGTCGGAACGGATCCGGCTCAGCAGGTCCCCGCTGTGGAACTGCTGCAGGCGCGCCGGAGCCAGGGGCTCCAGGTGACCGTAGAACCAGACCCTCAGGCTCGAGAGCAGCCGGAAGGTGGCCTCGTGGGTGACGAGCCGCTCCACATAGCGTCCCCCGGTTCGTGCCATGGCGCTGGCGCGGATCATGGCCGCGGGCGTGAAGTAGTTCATGGACATGCCAGCGGCGCCTGCCACGGCCATGGATGCGATGAACCAACCGGACACCGCCATCAGGGTGACGTTGGCAAGCAGGGTGATCAGCGCCGCCAGGAAACCGAACAGGATCCACTCCCGGTAAGGCCGGAACAGCCGCCAGAGTCGCCAGAGCTCTCTCATGCGGCGCCTCCATAGGCCGTGACCATGCGGTGGTAGAGTCCCCGGGCGGCGAGCAGCCTCTCGTGCTCGCCGCTCTCGACGATCCGTCCTCCGTCAAGGACCAGGATGCGGTCGGCGCGGCGGACCGTGGTCAGCCGGTGGGCCACCACCAGCAGGGTCCTCTCCCGGGCCAGCTCGTCGATACCCGCCTCGGTCATGGCCTCGCTGTCCGGGTCCAGGTTGGCGGTGGCCTCGTCCAGAACCACCAAGGGGGCGTCGTGCAGGAAGGTGCGGGCCAGGGCGATACGTTGGATCTGCCCGCCGGAGAGACCTGCACCGCGTTCGCCGATCGGCGTCTGGTAGCCCAGGGGGAGGGCCTCGATGAACTCGTCGGCGCGCGCGCGCCGAGCCACCTCACGAACCTCATCCATGCCCGCATGGGGAGACCCGAGGCGAATGTTGTCGAGCAGGGTGCCCCTGAACAGCCTCGGGCTCTGGGGCAGCCAGGCGAGGTGGCGGCGCCAGTCCTCGGGGTCCAGGCTCTCCAGGTCCAGGCCGTCGACCAGGATGCGTCCGCCGTCCGGTCGGATGAAGCCGAGCAGGAGACTGATCAGCGTGGTCTTGCCGGACCCGCTGGGGCCTACGAGGGCGAGGCGCTCACCGGGGCGGATCTCGAAGCTCGCCCCGGTCAGCGCCTCCCGTCCCGGCTCGTAGGCGAACCGCAAGTCCTCGAAACGCACATGCAACGGCGCCTGCGCCCGTAACAGCAGCCTGCCGTCTGATTTGCCGGGCTGCGGCTCGTCCAGGATCGCAATCAGCCCCTCCGCCGCGGCGATGGCCTCCATGCGCCCGTGATAGTGGGTGCCCAGATTGCGCAGGGGCAGGTAGAACTCCGGGGCCAGCAGGAGGATGAAGAAGCCGTAGAAGAAGCCGATCTCCGGTACTCCGGCCCAGTCGGGTACGGGCAGATCCAGCTGGTAGAGACGAAAGCCGATGAATATGGCGACAATGGCGATGCTCACGGTGGAGAAGAACTCGAGCACCGCGGAGGACAGGAAGGCCACCCGCAACACCTTCATGGTGCTCATGCGGTAGTCGTCGGAGATGCGTGCGATGACTTGGGCCTCCCGACGACTGGCGTTGAAGAGCTTGAGGGTGGTGAGGCCCTGGATCACGTCCAGGAAGTGGCCCCCCATGCGGGCCAGCTCCTTCCATTGCCGTTGGTTGAGCTGCTCTGCCCCTTTGCCGATGAGAATCATGAACAGGGGGATCAGGGGCGCTGTCAGGAGCATGATGAGGCCAGACAGCCAGTCCAGGGGGAAGACCACAACCAGGATGGCGAGGGGCACCAGGGCGGTGAGGGACATGGCCGGAAGGAAACGGGCGAAGTAATCCTCCAGGTCTTCGATGCCTTTCGTCAGGCCCTCAGCCAAGGCTCCGCTGCGCTCGCCGGCGAGGTATCGCGGTCCCAGCGCCTGGATGTGGCGATACACCTGGTCCCGCAGGGCCACCTTGACCCGAGCGGCACCGCGGAACGCGCTCTGCTCGGCGAGCAAGGCCAGCAGGGCCCGCACCAGGAACAGGAGCAGCAGCATCCAAAGCCAGGGGCGCACCTCGTCGATCCCGGCCTGCGCGAAGATGACCGCGTTCATGACCCGCGCCAGGTACCAAGCCTGAGCGATCAGCAGCAGGCCGTTGAGGGTGCCGAAGGCAACGGCAAGCGAGATGTAGGGTCCGGCATAGCGCTTCTGTTGCTTGAGCCGGCGAGCGATGGACATGATGGGCTCGTTTCCTTGTAGATCCGCGCCGAAGGCGCTCCTCGTCCCCCTCTCCCGCTGGGAGAGGGCCGGGGTGAGGGCAATTATGAACAAATGTTCCATGGACGGAACAACAGTTGTCTCCCTCTCCCGTTTGGGAGAGGGCCAGGGAGAGGGTCTTCCTTGGTAACAGCCGTGTTCTTATGGTCGGAGGCGACACGGGTGTCATGAAGGGGTGGGTTCGATAGATGCGCCGGTCGCATGTCGCGGCGGGACCAAAGCATAGGCAAACCCGGGGCATCCGGGCAATGTCAATTCTCAAGACGCCGTCGGGGCGCAGCGGTTTCGGTATGTTTGAGCGCCGCTCTGGTAAGATCCGGCGCGGGCCGTCGCGACGGCCGTCATTTATGAATTCAGTTGTAAGGAGAGATGATTGTGACAATTCGTTGGATGAAACTCGGTGCTGCCCTGGCGACCAGCGCCCTACTTTTACAGGGTTGTGCGACCGACGAGTACGGCAACCCCAGAGCCATGACAGAGACCGAGAAGGGCGTCGGAATCGGTGCCGTTTCCGGCGCGGCCATCGGTGCTCTGGTTGCGGACAAGTCCGGCAAGGGGGCCGCCCTTGGGGCCGTGGGTGGGGCACTGGTCGGCGGCTTGGTCGGCAACTACATGGAGCAGCAGCGGCGTGACTTCGAGAAGGTGCTGGCTGCGGAGATCGCCAGCGGTGCCATCCGCGTCGAAAAGCTGCCGAATGACCGCCTGCTGGTGGGTATGACGGGGGAGACGACGTTCGAGTTCGACTCGGACGTGATCAAGCCGGGCTTCTACAGCACGATGGATAAGATCGCCGGAGTGGTCAACAAGTACGGCAAGACCCAGCTCGACATCGCCGGCTATACCGATAGCACCGGTTCTGCCGAGTACAACGAACAGCTCTCCCGGCGCCGCGCCGGTTCCGTCGAGAGCTACCTGCTGAGCTCCAACGTCTACCCGCAGCGCCTGAGCGCCAGGGGCTTCGGGGAGGGGCATCCCATCGCCTCGAACGATACCGAGTACGGACGCCGCCTCAACCGCCGAGTCGATATCACCATCATCCCCGTGGTAGCGGAGGGGGAAGGCGCCGCATTCTCCGGGTGAGCGTGTCGCAAGAGGCGTCAGCCTCGGCGGTGCAGGGAGGCACCGCCGTTTCCGACGGCCGTCAGGCGTTCTTCTCGTCCTCGGCCTCACCGAGGCACTGTTCGGACTCGTACCACATGACGTTGATTACGCCGAAGGCCAGGGCGAGCAGGACACCCAGAATCCACGTGAAATACCACATATAAGACCTCCTCGATCAGCTACATATCAGGATATGCTTCAACGGACCACCGGTCGGGTCGGCAGGAATCTGCGAAGCGCGCAGTGCGGGTGCATGTCCGACGTTCATCGGGGCACGATGACCGCACTCCGCACTCCGCACTCAATAAGCCAGGTGCTCCTGCGCCTTGATCTCCTCCACCGTGACCGTGCGCCACATCTGGTAGTAGGTCCATGTGGTGTAGCCGAGGATGATGGGTATGAAGATGACGGCCGCCCAGAACATGACCGTAAGGGTCAAATGGCTGGACACGGCGTCCCAGGCGATCAGGCTGCTGCCGGGGTTGGTGCTGGAGGGCATGATGAAGGGGAACATAGCCGCGCCTGCGGTCATGATGATGCCCGTTAGCGCCAAGGAACTCATAACGAAGCCCCAACCGGGCCGGTTGGCCATGGACAAAACAATGGTCAGCCCCATTCCCGCGAAGCCGAGGATGGGGAACGCCAGGGTCCAGGGATAGAGCTTGTAGTTCTCCATCCAGGCGCCGGAGAGGATCGCCACCTCCTTGGTTAGCGGGTTGGGCGTGGCGTCCAGCGCGGGCATAGACACCACCTTGAAGCCGTCGATGCCGAGAGCCAGCCAGACGCCGGCCCCGGCAAAGGCGAGGATGGTGATGATTCCCGTCCACTTGACCCAGCTCTTGGCGCGGTTCGCGATGGCCTCCTCGGTGCGCAGCTGCAGCCACACACCGCCGTGCATGGTGAGCATTCCCAGGCTCACCACACCGGCCAGGAGGGCGAAGGGGTTGAGCAGCCCCCAGAAACTCCCCGTGTAATAGGGACGCAGGAACTCGTCCAGGTGGAAGGGGACACCCTGGAGCAGGTTACCGAAGGCCACGCCGAAGATCAGTGCCGGCACGGTGCCGCCCACGAACAGGCCCCAGTCCCAGGCGTTGCGCCAACGCGGGTCCGCGATCTTACTGCGGTAATCGAAGCCGACGGGACGGAAGAAGAGCGCGAACAGCGCCAGCAACATGGCGAAATAGAAGCCGGAGAAGGCGCTGGCGTAGACCAGAGGCCAGGCGGCGAAGATGGCGCCGCCGGCGGTGATGAGCCATACTTGGTTGCCGTCCCAATGGGGACCTACCGTGTTGATGATGACGCGGCGCTCCTCGTCCTTCTTCCCCAGGAAGGGCAGCAGGGTGCCCACGCCCATGTCCATGCCGTCGGTGATCGCGAAGCCGATGAACAGCACGCCTACCAGCACCCACCAGATGAATTTCAGAACTTCGTAGTCGACGATCATTTGATTCGTCCTCTGTGATTTCTTTGCGTCCTATACGCCCCTGAGGTTCAGCTGCTCAGTGTCATTTGCGGCTGGCTCGCCAGGGTGGCGGTGCCGGACGAGGGCTGCTTCTCGTGGAAGTACTTGCCCGTGTGCAGCGAGCTCGGACCGAGACGGCCGAACTTGAACATCAGGTACATCTCGATCACGAGAAGGACGGTGTAGAAGATCAGGAATCCCGCAAGACTCAACATGAGGTCGGTGGCCGTCAGGCTGGAGGTGGCCATGTAGGTGGGGAGCACCTCGCCGATGGCCCAGGGCTGGCGCCCGAACTCGGCTACGAACCAACCCGTCTCGACTGCGATCCAGGGCACGGGGATGCTCCACAGAAACAGGCGCAGCAGCCAGCGCTTGTTCTCGATGACCCGTTTGGCGTTGAAATAGAAACCGAGCAGGAACAGGAGCAGCATCCAGAATCCGGCGGCGACCATGACGCGGAAGCTCCAGAACAGCGGCGCGACCTCCGGGATGGAGTCCTTCGTTGCCTGTTTGATTTGCTCTTCCGTCGCGTTGGCCGGGTTTTCCGTATAGCGCTTGAGCAGCAGGCCGTAGCCCAGGTCGGCCTTGTGCTCCTCGAACATGGAGCGGTTGATGGGGACGTCCTCCCCGCCGCGCAGGCGTTGCAGGTAATCGTAGGCGATCATGCCGCTGCGGATGCGCTGCTCGTGTTGGACCATCAGCTCCTTCAGACCAGCGACCTCCTTGTCCAGGGAGCGGGTGGCGATGAGGCCCATCAGGTAGGGGATCTTCACTGCTCCGTGAGTCTCTTCGTCCTCGTTGCTGGGGAAGCCGATGAGGGTGAAGGCCGCGGGCGCAGGCTCGGTGTGCCACTCGGCCTCGATGGCCGCCAGTTTCGTTTTTTGAACATCGCCGGCCTCGTAACCGCTTTCGTCGCCGAGCACGATAACCGAAAGGACGGAGGCCAGTCCGAAGCCCATCGCTACGGAGAAGGAACGCTTGGCGAAGGCGATGTCGCGACCCTTGAGTAGGTAGTAGGCCGAGATGCCCGCCACGAACATGGCGGCCGTGACATAGCCTGCGGAGACGGTGTGGACGAACTTGACCTGGGCGACCGGGTTGAGCAGCAACTCGGAGAAGCTGGTCATCTCCATGCGCATGGTCTCGTAGGAGAACTCCGAGCCCACGGGGTTCTGCATCCAGCCGTTGGCGACCAGGATCCACAGGGCGGAGAGATTCGAGCCCAGCGCGGTGAGGAAGGTCACCGTCAGGTGCTGGCGCTTGCTGAGGCGCTCCCACCCGAGGAAGAACAGCCCGATGAACGTAGACTCCAGGAAGAAAGCCATCAGACCCTCGATGGCGAGGGGTGCGCCGAAGACGTCGCCCACATAGTGGGAGTAATAGGCCCAGTTGGTCCCGAACTGGAATTCCATGGTGAGCCCCGTGGTTACCCCGAGGGCGAAGTTGATCCCGAACAGCTTGCCCCAGAACTTGGTCATGTCCCTATAGATCTCACGGCCCGTCATCACATAGACGGTCTCCATGATGACCAGCATCCAGGACAATCCCAAGGTCAAGGGGACGAAGATGAAGTGGTATAGCGCGGTGGCGGCGAACTGCCATCGCGACAACTCGATCATGGTGCTGTCGAGCATGGTCGATGCCCTGTGGATTCGGTTGATGGGTAGGGCCGATCGAGGTGCGTTGGCGCCGGCCGTTTCTGCGTTTCCCTCGCTTCCAGGATGCCTCCATGGGGATGTGGGGGACAAGCTACAGGAGCGCGACAGCGGGCGACATGAGATATCTCAATCTCATTGATTCTCTTTCGTTTTCTTCGGGGTCTTCCTGCAGGGAGCTGGCTGCGCGCAGCCGCATTCCCCTTTCTGAGCCCATCAAAACCTCCGTGTCGGAGTACTAGTGTTCGTGGGGCTCGGCCGTAGGCAGCGGGCGACCGGCCGCGACGGCCGAGGCCGCTGTCAGGGGATCGCTTTCGGAAGTCGCCACTACCCGCACCCCCTGACGGGCGAGACGCTGGGTGAAACCCGCGCCGCAGCTCGTCGTGATCACCGCGTGGACGCCGAAGATCGGGTGGTCGACCCCGTGGTATTCGTGCAGGGACATTTCGTGGGGCAGGTCCAGGCGCTCCACTTCCTGGGGTGTCCCCGAGAGGGTCGTGTCGTAGATCAGGAAGCGACGGGTCTTTCCGGCATGTCCGGTGACGGTGCGGAAGTTCTGGCTGGCTACGGCAATGCGCATGGTACGGATCCTCTTTCTCTATGCGGCTTGGCCCTGGCGGTCGCGCAAGCCTTTGGCCCAGTCTTCCATGGCGGCGTTGGCGACTGGCATGGGGGCTTCCATGAAGGTGACCAGGAAGCCTTCGGAGGTCTCCGCCACGCCGATCGAGCGCGGCCTCACAGAAAGGGCGTGGGGGTCCGGCAAGGCGATGCCGAAGCAGAAGACGATGTTCTTCGCCGCCAGGATGCCCTCGCCGATCTGTCCTTCAGGAAGGGCGCTGGTGTGAGCGTAGTGGTCAAACACGGCGATGAACCGGGCAGCCCGGTGGGCATCGATGCGCGCCTTGAAGTAGGCGATGATCTCGTCCACCGACCGGTAGCTGGTCTCCGCGCGGTCGATCTCGAGGCTGTAGATCGGGTATTTCTCTTGTAACAGCGTTTGTTTCACCGGTTGATTCCTTCGGATGAAGCCCCCGCGGCCCCGCCTAGACGGCGGGGATGCAGATCTTCTTGCTGGCGACGGCCAGGGCCGTACGGTACAGCAGATAGAACACGACCAGGGTGACCAAGGTCAGCAGTGCCCAGCCGATGGCCGCGAAGCCGACGAGCCGCGTTTGCTGGAACATGATCAGGCTGGCGACGGTGATGGCGGCCAGCGGGAAAGAGTAGGCCCACCAGGATAGATAGAACTCCAGGCGCACGAAGCGGCCCACCTGGGTGATCAGCAGCAGGGTGAGAAAGAGTCCGCTGTAGTAAAGGATGCGCGCGAAGGGGTCGAGCTCGCCTGTTAGCTGCATGTAGGCCACGAACCCCACCGCCGGCGGGGCGATGAGGATGAAGAACGTCGGCATCAGGCGTTCGGGCAGCGGGTGGTGGAACAACACCCGGTACATGATGATGGCGAACAGCACCAGCCAGAACAGCATGCCGATGCTGAAGAAGAACCAGGAGACCTCCTGGAACCCCAGGGGTACCCCTGCGATGGGGACCAGCACGTTCCCGACGACCGGGATGAACCAGGCCGGGTTGATGTGGTGGATCTCGAAGTGCTCGTGGTGGATCCATACACCCATGACGTAGAGGGTAAATAGCAGGTGCAGCGCGGTTCCCAACACCCAGAGCACGCCGGCCGCGCCGGGCCAATGGTTAAGTGCGGCTATTCCTAACAGCAGAAGGCTGATGGAGATGGTGGGGAAGAAATTGAGCTGGATGGGGTGGGCCAATTCTTTGATGACGGCGTCGCGGAAGCGCAGGAGCTTGTTCACATACAGAGCCGACAGCACGACGAACAAGACTGCCGCCAGGGCGAGCAGCGCGCCGGACATCTTGAGCGTCATCCCGTAGGCGGTTTCTGCGTTGTGCCAGGCGATCGAGAGGCCCGTAAGGCCCATGATCATGGAGAAGAAGGACACCGGAAAGAATTTGAGCCTGGGCTCCGGGGTCTGATCGGACATTGCGTTGCTCGCTCTTTCTATGGCAGGTTCGGGAGAATACCCGAG
>JAYEJW010000157.1:0-2980 GCA_034716535.1 Pseudomonadota bacterium | reverse complement strand
CACTCGCACCTGCGTGGGCTCGTTGGGCATTACAGCACTATAGCACCTAAGTGCTGTTCGACCTTTCTCGAACCGATACAGAAGACGGAATACACCGACTTATCTCACCCTCCTTTCACAGGTACTATTGCGCCATGACCGTGAAAGGCCTTCTGTTCGCTCTTGCCCTGGTGATCTTCACAGCCCTTTCCGCCACAGCAGCTGACATCTACCTGGTGCGCCACGCAGAGAAGGTGAATGACGGTTCGAAGGATCCCGATCTCACCGTTCTGGGCAGAGAAAGGGCGGCTAATCTCGCCGTGGTGCTCAAGAGCGCCGCGATCGAGAAGATCTTCAGCTCCGACTACATGCGCACTCTAGAAACGGCGGGTCCGCTCGCCAAGGCTCTTGACCTGGAAATCGAGCTCTACGATCCAAGAGACCTGGAACCTCTCGCCGCTCAACTACTGAAGCTGGAGGACAACGCTCTCGTCGTGGGTCACAGCAACACGACCCCCGAACTGGTGGACTTGACGGGCGGTGATGGCGGCACGCCCATCGTCGAGGAGTGGGAATACGACCGCCTTTACCTCCTGCAGACCGAAAACGGGCAAGTCACACGCACGATCCCGTACAGCCGGGAAGATGAGTAACAGTCTGGACCGGGCAGATGGGTAACACTCTGGTGGCCCTGGTGTGGTCTCGTTCTCGTCGTCGCAGTCGCTGTGGGAACGGTGGGAGCTGTGGGAAACCCGTAGGGTTTTCCAGGGTGGGTGGAAGGGAGGGCAGCTTCCACGGTTTCCACAGCGGAGTCCGACGCGTCTTTGAAGGAGTACTCCAGCTCTGGGTCGCCGGGAGATCGTCGATTCTGGGGCATCCTCAGGGCGGCTTTCTTCGCGAACGGTGGCGCTGGGCTGCCTTTGGCGGCTCGGCAGGCGCTGGGGGCGATTGTTCTGCTCATAGCAAGTCCAAGCTCTGCTCGCGCTGATCATAGCGACCGAGCAGGAGCGGCCCGAAGCACAGCGACCAGAGACCTTCGTCGGTTTCCTCGAAGCCGACCCGTTCGCCGACCAGGGCGGCGCTGACGTACAGCACGCTCCCTCGCCACTTGACCTCTCCCTTCGAGCGCACCCGTCGTACTTCGTAGTGTCCCGGATAGTCCATCTCGGGAGTCTTCGCTGGAAGCGGCCGCGGCGACGGCTCGTAGAGCTCGGCCGGTGGCCTCATGCCCAAGCTCTCATGCGGGCGCTCTTCGTTGAACTCCTTACGGAAGCCATCGAAGGCGCGCTGCTGGCTGCGCATGCAAGAGGCCGGCGGGCGGGCCGTAGCGGCCTTGAGCGTGCGGTGCATCCTCTCGTGGCAGCCGTTCTGCTCTGGGTGACCCGGCTCGATCACCACCGGTTCGATCCCCAGCTTCACCCACCACACGGACAACCTCGTGAGGTGACGTGGCGAGTGCGGTGCGGCAAAGGGCGAGCCGCCATCGGTGAGGATCTTGGACGGTAAACCGTACTCCGCGAAGAGGCCCTTGAACACCGGGCGGGCGCCATCGACCGCCACCGAGCTCTTCCCAGCACACCCCAACAGAAACCGGCTCTTCAGATCGGCGGCGGTCAGCGGGTAGCACAGCTTACGGTCGCCCATCCGGAACTCGCCCTTGAAGTCGGCCGTCCACACGTCGTTTGGCCGTGCGGCCTCGATCACCGGCTTCGCCGGGGCCGGAGGGCGACGACGCCATCGGTGTCGCTGCGACGCGACCAGGCCGTGGCGTTTGAGAATCGCCCCGGCGGTGCTCGGTGCCGGCCACGGCCAGTCCGAGTGGCGTCGCTCGAGGATGACCAGGAGCTTGCGAGGGCCCCACAGCGGATGCTTGCGCCTCTCCTCGACCAGGGCTCGCTCGCAGCGCGAAGCCGTCCGATGCGGGCAGCGCAGCGGTGCCCGGGACCGATCCTTCAACCCATCCACGCCCTCCTGCATGTAGCGCTCCGCCCACTTGTACCCCGTCTTCCGGCTGATGCCGTACTCCTGGCACAGCTCCGTCATCGTGTACCTGCAGCTCTCGAGCGCCGCGATGAAGCGCACTCTCTGGTCCATCTGAGTCCTTTCGTCCCAGGGCATCGAAACACCTCCGATGCCAATGATGGACCGACCGCGGTGTCACCTATGTGCCCGGCCTGATCTGTTACCCATGTCCCCGGTCTGTACCGTTCAGTGATCTCTTGGAAGAAACCCGAGCTCAGAGTCAGCGAGGACTCCCAGAGGGCGGCCAGCTCCGGGCAGTTCGGGTTCCACCAGAGAGGGAATCCTTCGGAAACGCGGAAGCCAGTGTCGTGCCATTCCCTGTGGTCTCGGGAGTCGTGAGTGTAGGCGATCGATACTGAGAAGAGGCGCCGAATCTGCTCTCGGAGTCGGAAGATGGTGCCCGATTGTCCGCCTCGGGGCTTGACGCCCAGCTCGGTCATGAAGCTGCTAAGCGAGGACCCGATCTCGAGGTGGCGCTTCCTCGATCGAACCGCCTGGGTTGTCAGCCAGGCCAGGAGAAGTCGTGGATACCGGCCATAGGGGAGAACGACCAGACGATGAGCGGACAGAGCGACTTGGACCTGGCCATTGCGTCGGATGAAAGAGCCGGAGACTGGACGGGTGTGGGGGAGGGTGGTCTGTACGAGAATCCGGGGCATGAAGGCGAGAGCCCGGGCGGAGTGAGCTGGCTCTGCCTCGATCTCGAGGGCCTCTCGGAGCAGGGCGGGCCGCGGGCGGCTGGGGGGCAGCCTCAGTATCGGAGCTTCTAGGGGCTCAGAAGGCGGTACCGAGGCGCAAGGTGCGACCGAAGTCACGCGTCGCCCCTGTCGGAACCGACAACAAACTGGCCATTTCTAACGACTTCTACCGTAAGCCTGTTTTGGGCACAACTTGAGCAGGTACGAGCCACCGGCGGTGCGGCCCATCGATGGTGCCAGCCACGGTTACCTGCCGGATATCCCCGAGATGTACACGGGGT
>JAYEJW010000156.1:0-2981 GCA_034716535.1 Pseudomonadota bacterium | reverse complement strand
CCCTTCTCGTCGCCTTGGCGGCCGCCATGCCGCTGTCCATTCAGGCCGCCGATGAGCCCGACATGGAAGCGGGCAGGCTGCTGCACCGCCAGTGCGCCCTCTGCCACGCCCAGTGGTCTCAGGGCATCATCGGCGGCAAATACCCCCGCCTCGCCGGCCTGCCCGATTACTACCTCCTCGGGATGATGGAAAAGTACAAGGACGGAACGCTCGACTATCCCGCCATGACCGTGGTCGGCGGTCTGCGCAACCTTTCCGACGAAGACATCGCCAGCCTCGCCGCCTACATCTCCGACATCGACCTCTCGGAGAAGGCACCAATCGAGATCCCTACCGCGCCGGGCGACGTAGAGGAAGGCAAAGACCTCTACAAAGGCGACTGCAAGACCTGCCACGGCCGCAAAGGCGAGGGCAAGAGGAAGAAGGACTCACCGCCCCTGCGCGGTCAGTACACCGAATACCTCCAGCGCCAGATCGACATGTTCAAGAAAAGGGAGCGGATCCACGACAACGACGAGGAAGACGAGACCTTCGACGACTACTCGGTGGAGGAGATCCAAGCCATTCTCGCCTTCATCTCCACGCTGGACGATCAATAAGCACTCGCCCCAAGCCGATCCGAATCAGATTCACCGAAGGAGTCAGATCATGAAAATCCTCGTTGCCGCCCTTGCGCTTTCCCTGACTTGGTTGCCGGCCGCGTTCGCCGCAGACCCCGAGGTCCAGATGTACGAAATCAATCAGACCGTGATCAAGATGGCCCTGGCCGACGGGATCTCGGGCGACGAAGCCGCCGAAGCCATGCTGTCGACGGCCGCGGAGCTCAACATGAAGATGGTAGGCCATCAGAACGTCGGCAAGGAGCTTACGGCCCGCGGCATCGACTCCCCGCGGCTGGAGATCTTCCAGTTCTGCAACCCGGAGGACGCCATTAAGATGGTCAAGTTCAACACCATCTACGCCGCCTACATGCCCTGCCGTATCTCGCTGGTCGAGGACTCCGAGGGAAAGATGTGGCTCGAGATGCTCAATCTTGACATGATCATCAACGCCTATCCGTTGCCTCCTGAGCTGCAGGCCATCGCCATTACCGTGAACGGTACCATGCTGTCCATACTCACTGCGGGCGCCACTGGCTCCTTCTAGGCCGATCCGCCCTCCGCCCGGGGGCAACCAGCGCCCCCGGTAACGCGCATCCCCCGGGCATCTCTCGACAGGCCGCTCGATCTCCCGCAAACGTCACGCCCTCGGGTAGCGACGGCGCCATATCGACCGAGCGCAACGGAGGGGACTATGGATGGCCCGAACCCAGCGTCTCCCGTTGTATGCGCATGTCCAGCCGCTGACGCTCCATCTGTCTCTGGTTCTTGAGCTCCGGCCCACGAGCCACCGGGCGTTCCAGATTCGGTCTCCGCTGGCGGCGCCGCTCAGTCTGCAGCGACTGACGCTGGCGCAGCTGCAGGTCGCGCAGCTCCCCTTGTTGCCGGTGATCCAGGTGCTCGAGCGTCGCGGCATCCTTTGGCGGCAGGGGCTCAACGCACTCCCGATAGCTCTCTTGGTCCTTTTTTAGCTGCAACCATCCCTCCGCCTCCAGACGCTGTTGTTTTCCAACGCTCACGCGCTCTTCCGCCTCGGCAACAACCGTCGGCATCGACCCCAGAAAGGTGGCCAGCGCTGCGCAGAGGTACCGGCAGGTCATGCGCACAGGACTGGTGCGGCACCGGCGCAAGGGCTTGATGATGGTGCAATCCGAATTCACAGAGAACACCGTGTTTGAGATCGAGAATGAACGCATGTCTTTGATTGTCAGTTGCTTTTTAATTCATTCCAAAGCTGGCACGTTGTCTGCGTCGTTATCAGCGAGACGGAATCCTCCTTTGCCATTTCCGTTCTCTGACCTCCTCAGTGGTGAATCGCCCCGCTCCCCGCGGGGCATTTTTTTTGCCGGTTGTTTCCACTGATCGTCCGATTAATCCAGGATCTCGGTTATGAACGCCGGTGGGTTCTGGATGTGTTTCTTCACCGCACACAGGTCCATCGCCTTGGCGATACCGGTTCGATACTTCTCGGGAAATCCGACAGGCAACGTCAACCGGAATCTCACCGTCGCCTGGAGGGGGTGCTTCTCATCGCGCTCCCACAGGGTGATCAGTCCCAACCCCTTCGTAGACAGATCGCGCGACCGGCAGAAGTTCAGGGCGTAAATGCCGGCGCAAGCGGCCATGGAAGCCAGAAAAAGCGCAAAAGGCTCGGGGGCCGATGCCGTGCCGCCCGCCCTCACCGACTGGTCCGTCGCGATAGTGAACTCTCCAACCTGAATATCGACCCGTTTCCCCCCCGGAAACGAGGCGTCGAGCCGCTCACTCATGTCGTCACCTCAGCAGTTGGCCTTACATTGTTAACCTGTCGCATCTCAAAGCTCCTGTCCTGTAGGAGCGCCGTCTCGGGCGCGATCTGCGCTCGACCTCGTAGCTTGGTTGATCGCGGTGACGGCGCCCGAAGTCTTGAGAAACGAGACGCATGGGGCACAAAGATACCCCCCAACAAATTTTTGATCTCATAAAAAAGGGGTGCGTCCACACAGACGCACCCCTCCTCTTCGCCAATGTTCTTGCGGTGATCAGTCTTTCTCGCTTCCGAACATCTGCATGGGGCTCGGCATTTTCTGCATCATGTTCATGGGGTTGAAGCCGCCTTTGCCTTCGTCGTCAGGCCCATAGCCGCCTGGACCGCCGGAGTCTGGACCATAGCCACCTCCGCCGGGACCGCCGCGACCCGGGCCGTACCCTCCGCCGGGACCGCCGGGACCCGGCCCGTAGCTACCTCCGCCGGGACCGCCGGGACCCGGGCCATAGCCGCCTCCGCCCGGTCCACCGGGACCCGGACCATAGCCACCTCCGCCCGGTCCACCGGGACCCGGGCCGTAACCACCTCCGCCGGGTCCACCGGGACCCGGACCATAGCCACCTCCGCCCGGTCCA
>JAYEJW010000155.1:0-2982 GCA_034716535.1 Pseudomonadota bacterium | reverse complement strand
CGCCGCCAACCAAGTAAAGAGGGTCAAGCCGAGGTTGTGTCCCCCTGTGAGCAGGACATTTGCCGCGTAGAGGAGGCGCGTGACGACCACGAAGTGCTCGTTCTGGGGCCGAAGCCAAGCGGACGGGTCCGTCTTGAACCCTTCCTCATCGATGACGTCCGCAATGATCCCCCAGTAATCCATGTCCGGGAGTGGGCCTGCTCGAAGGGAAAGACCCAGGATATAGGCCGCCGGGCCGGCAAGTGCGATCGCCTGCCACGCGGCCCATCTGATGTGCTTCCGGTCCATTTATTCTGTCGGAAACCGTTCCGGAAAAGGCGTGATGTCTGCTGCACCAGCATCCCAGCATCCCAGGATACCGGGACATGCTTGACGGTGGAAATCATGGAGTAGTTGACCATGTTGCTATATAATTATCTCCTGCGCCTAAATTGCTGTTCGCTGCGGCGAGTAATCGATCCCTGACCTAACTTGTACCCTGCGGGAAGTTGCTGTGTTCTCTTCGATTCGTAACAAACTGGAAGACCTGGTTCCGGGTGCTCTGGCGTTCTCGTTGATGAGCGCGTTTAGTCTGTCCCTGGCCCTGCCCTCGGCCTCCGTTGCCGAGCCGGACGCATCCCCCGACTGGGAGGCGCTGGCGAAAGAGCGGGCGGAGGCGCGTTGGCGCGCGCTGATCGAGGGGCGACTGGAGAGCGCGTACGCGTTTCTGTCGCCCGCGCAGCGGGAGATAACGAGCTTCGATGCCTATCGGCGGAAAATCGGCGGCGTCGGCACCTGGAAGGACGTGGACGTACAAAATGCGACATGCGACGAATCGCGTTGCAAAACCGCAACATCGGTGTTCTTCGAGTTCCGGCACAGGCGTTTGCCTGAGCCGGTCAAATCCAGCGAACTCCTTGAAGAGACTTGGCTCATCGATGAGGCGGGCGGACAGTTGTGGTTCGTTCCCAACAAATAAGGGTTGTATTTTTCTGGAACCACACTACAATGTGAAACCGAGAGGGCGATTGCGTCTTCTTTCGTAAACATGTTTCCAACGCGTGAGAGAAACTTACATAGGAGAAAGCTTCGTGATTAGTAAGAAAAAGCTGGCAATGGCCGTCTCTACGGCATGCTTGGCCGCCGCTGCCAACGTGCAGGCGGCGACTGACGACGCTAATGTCAATGTGGACGGCTCGGGTGAAGGACAGATCGTTGTCGTTCCCTACTACAACGTCAACAACGGCTTCCAGACCAACGTAAACATCACCAATACGGATAACGCGGCCACTGTGGTCAAGATCCGGTTCCGGGAAAGCGGCAGGAGCGAGGACGTCCTCGACTTCCTGATCTACCTCTCGGCGCACGATGTCTGGACCGGAACGGTCCGTATGGTGGGCGATAAGGCGAACATCATCACCTCCGACACCACCTGCACCTATCCCATGAACAACGAGGCTCTGCCGAACGGTCAGGTGCTGACGACCACCGGTTGGGACTTCAAGTACGAGGCCACGGGTGCGGCACCGGGCGTCGCTCTAGACGACACCTACGAGGGCTACTTCGAGATCTTCGAGATCGGGGCCATCGATCCGGAGCTGCGTGCCTATCGGCTCGGCGAGCTCGACAACGGCCAACCCATCGTCACGAACGGCGACCCGCGGATCGTCCCCAACATCAGCCACCAGGACGGCGTGCCGCCGGACTGCAGCGTTGTGAAGACCGGCTGGCAGAAAGGCGTGGGCTTCGTCGGCGCCGGCATCCCGGCCGGAACCGTCATCCCCTGGACCTCTGAGTACTGCTACGGCACCGCCGGCGGCGTCTGCGACAGCGACCTGGGTGAAAGCCTGGTTACTCCCGCGTCCGTGTTCGAGCCCGCGGTTGGGGATCGGACTGCATTCCTCCGAGGCACGCCGGACGGCGGCATCTATGCGACCGCCATTTACCTGGACGTTCCCCTGGGGGGCGCCTACGTGAGCGAGGGTGTTGCGATCAACGGCTGCTACAATACCCCGCAGCACTTCGCCCCGGATGATCTCAAGTACTTCGAGCTGCCGTCGCTGGCCTCGTGCGATGAGGACGATTCCATCCGTCTCGTCAACGGCAACGTGGAGTTCTACGATTTCTCGCCGCAGGGCCTTTCCTGGGACGCCGGGCTCAACGACACGATCAAGAGCACGCCCAGGACCGGCAACAATCCGGGGCCCGTCGCCCACGTCCTGACCCAGCAGGTGGTGGAGAACGACTACTTCGTGGACCCGACCTTCGACGGCGCCACGGACTGGGTCATCACCTTCCCGATGCGTAAGCTCGGCCTGTACGACGGCCAGTTCACCGCGAACTGCGACGGCGACGTGTTCACCCCGGCCGTGTTCGACATGGATCAGGACGTCTGCTTCCTCGGCCCGGACAGGCACGTCCAGTACAGCATTCTCGCTTGGGACCGCGAGGAGCGGAGGGCCCCGCTGATTCCGGACGTCTCGCCGGTCGTGGGTGACATCCCCGTCCTGCCGCGCGAGGTCAATGTGCTGACCTTCGTTTCGGGCGCGTCCTCCGTGCTGGGTTCCCCGCACGCGGCGACCTTCGACACGCAGACGGCCTTCCCCCACGGCTGGGCACGGGTGGCCTTCTCGGACATCTACAATTACGCCCCCGTCGGTCTGCTGGACGGCGCGAACGGCAACACGCCGAACCTGGTTCCGAACGTGCCGGACGTAGTACCGCTCACGAACCCGGGTATTTTCGTCTCCGGACCGCCAGTGGATCTGCAGAACAACAACGATGACGGAAACCTTCCCGGCATCGCGGTTCTCGGCTTCGCAGCGATCCGCGGCGACAACAGCATCGGCGGCACCTACGGCGAGACCATCGTCCACAAGTACCAGTACAAGGAATAAGGAGAGCCAACGCCGGAAACCTGGATCCCTCTGGGATCCAGGGCAAACGGAAAGCGGCGGGCATTCAGCCCGCCGCTTTTTTTTCAGGGCCGATTGTCTTGCATTT
>JAYEJW010000154.1:0-14426 GCA_034716535.1 Pseudomonadota bacterium | reverse complement strand
GGTCCGGTTGCTGGGGCGCGGCGATCCCCACGAGGATCTTTTCGCCTTCTACCACGCGGCGCTGACGGAGCTCGGGGAGGGGGTGGATCCCGCCTCGGTGCTGCGCCGGTTCGAGCTGCGGTTGCTCCAGGAGATCGGCTACGCCGTGGCGCTCGACCGCGAGGCGGACGGCGGCCGCGCCGTGGTGGCCGAGGGGCGTTACGTCTACGAGCCTGAGCTCGGCGTGCGATCGGCCGGTGTGAAGGATGGTGGGCTCACCGTTTCCGGCGAAACCCTGCTGCGGCTGACCGCTGGCGAGCCACTCGCCGGGGCGCAGGCGAAGGAGGCGCGGGAGCTGATGCGCCGGCTGCTGGCCCCCTATCTCGGAGGCCGCCCGCTAAAGAGCCGCGAGCTCTTTCGGCACTGGCGGGAATGAGCCCAACTTTGTTCCTCGAAAGGAGCCTATGATGTCCGAAACGACCCACGACGAGATACTCCTCGGCGTCAATATCGATCACGTGGCGACCATCCGCCAGGCGCGTGGCACGCGCTATCCTGAGCCCATCCAGGCGGCCCTGGCGGCCGAGCAGGCGGGCGCGGACGCCGTTACGTTGCACCTGAGGGAGGACCGCAGGCACATACAGGACCGGGACGTCGAGATCCTCAAGGGCGTCCTGCAGACGCGTATGAATCTCGAGATGGCCGCCACACCGGAGATGGGAGAGATTGCCCGCCGGATCAGGCCATCGGACTGCTGTCTTGTTCCTGAGCGGCGCGAGGAGCTGACGACCGAGGGCGGACTGGACGCGGCGGGGAACCGCGAGCAGCTCAAGGATTTCTGTGCGCAGCTGGCGGAGGCCGAGGTGCGGGTGTCTCTGTTCGTCGACCCGGCGTCGGAGCAGCTGGAGGCGGCCCGGGATATCGGGGCACCGGTGGTTGAGGTTCATACGGGCCGCTACGCCGACGCGGGCTCGCCGGCGATCCGTGCCCTGGAGCTCGATCGCATCCGCCGTGCCGTCGCCCTTGGCACCGAGCTTGGCCTCCATGTAAACGCCGGACACGGACTGGACTACCACAACGTGACGGCGGTGGCGGCCATCCCCGGTGTGCGTGAGCTGAATATCGGCCACGCCATCGTCGCGCGCGCCATCTTTTCGGGGATGGATGCGGCGGTCAGGGATATGAAGCGCATCATCGATGCCGCCAGGGGCTGGCAATCCACCGGGACGCCCATATGCTGCTAGAGTAAATGCGACGAAGAACGGAAACAAAAATCGGTGTTAATCGTATTCGGTTGCCGGACACTGCGGAGCGGTGGCGGCGAAGTTACCCGGATACACGGTAGCGGATCAGATCATGACTGACCAAGTTGGCGTTTCCAGACGCCCCGTCGTTCTGGTAATCCTGGACGGCTTCGGGATCAATCCGAGCAAGATCAACAACGCGATCGCCGAGGCGCGTACGCCGCGGCTCGACGAGTATTTCTTCCGCTACCCCTTCACCATGCTCAGTGCCTCGGGACCAGGCGTCGGCTTGCCCGAAGGACAGATGGGCAACTCCGAGGTGGGTCACATCACGCTCGGCAGCGGCAGCACCGTGCGTCAGGACCTGGTGCTGATCGGTGACGCCATCGCCGACGGCAGCTTCTTCCGTAACCGGGTGCTGAGCGAGGCGATCGACAGCGCGGTGGCGAGGGGGCGGCCGGTCCACCTGTTGGGTCTGGTTTCAGACGGCGGCGTGCACAGCCACGTTTCTCACCTGTTCGCCCTTCTCGAGCTGTGCGTGCAAAGGGGCGCTCGCCCCCTCGTGCACATGATCACGGACGGCCGCGACACGCCTCCCAGGTCGGCCCTCCACGGCCTGGAGGAGCTCAAGGAGAACCTGGCTGCCGCCGGCGGGGAGATTGCGACCTTGTCGGGTCGCTACTACGCCATGGACAGGGATCGGCGGTGGGATCGCACGGAGCGCGCCTGGCGAGCCATCGTCCTGGGTAGAGGACGTAACGCGGCGAACGCCGGAGCGGCCATCCAGACCGCCTATGCCACGGGGAAGGGCGACGAATTCATCAATCCTACGGTCATCGGTGGATACCAGGGGCTGGGGGCGGATGATGTGCTCATCTCCTTCAATTTCCGAAAAGACAGGCCGCGGCAGATCGTTGCCGCCGTGGGGGACCCCGAGTTCGACGGTTTCGACCGCGGAGAACCTCGGCTGGCGGATGTGAGCTGCATGATGGAATACGAGCGCCGTCTCGGCCTTCCATTCGCCTTTTCCCCCGAAGCGCCGAGCGTCACCCTCAACAGCATTCTCAGCACGCAGGGTATCGGGCAGCTCCACTGCGCCGAGACGGAGAAGTATGCCCACGTCACCTACTTCTTCAACGGCGGCAGACAAGAGTTATTGGCGGGCGAGGAGCACCGGCTGATCCCGTCGCCTCAGGTTGCCACCTATGACCTTGCGCCGGCGATGAGCGCGCCTGCAGTGGCAGACGAGGTGGTCAAGGCCGTCGGCGAAGGCCGCTTCGGCTTCATCGTGGTTAATTTCGCGAACGGTGACATGGTGGGCCACACCGGCGACATGCGGGCCGCCGTTCAGGCCGTCGAGGCCCTCGACCGCGAGGTTGGTCGCGTGCTCGATGTCGCGGTGGGCGCTGGTTATTCGGTGTTGCTCACTGCAGATCACGGCAATTGCGATCTGATGGTAGACCCGGAGACCGACGAGCCTCACACCCAGCACACTACCAATCCGGTACCGCTTTTGGTGGTGGACGAGACGCGTTGGGTGCTCGCCGCGGGTGGCCTGGCGGACGTAGCACCCACGGTGCTGCAGCTCATGGGGATGGAGCCGCCGCAGGCCATGTCCGGGCGCTCCGTTCTGGTCAAGCCTCTGCCGTCGAAGCCCGTTCCGGCCCTGGAGCGGCTCAACGCGGCCTGACATCGGTGATCGATCCTGGTGCAGGGTGGCACGCTGCTGCACCAGAACGCGACGCCGAAACGGATTTCGTCAGGCTGCACGCCGTCTTCCGCGCCCTGCTGGCGGCCCACGGCCCCCAGCACTGGTGGCCCGCCGATAGCCCCTTCGAGGTCATGGTCGGCGCCATCCTCACCCAGAACACCTCCTGGACCAACGTAACAAGGGCCCTTGCCGGACTGCGCGACCGCATCTCTCTCGACGCCCGGGCGATCCTTTCCCTGCCCACCGAGGAGTTGGCCAAGGGCATTCGTCCGGCGGGTTACTTCAACGTCAAGGCGCAGCGGCTGCAGGCCTTCTGCCGAGGCTATTTGGAATCGGGGGGATTCGAGCGCCTGAGCAGGCTGCAGACCCCGGAATTGAGGCGGTGGCTGCTCGCCATCCACGGCGTCGGCCCCGAGACGGCGGACGATATCCTGCTCTATGCCTTCGAGCGGCCGGTGTTCGTTGTGGACGCCTATACGCGGCGGGTCTTCACGCGCCTGGGGTTGCTCGAGGGAGGGGAGGGTTACGAGGCCATCCGCCATCGTCTGGAGGCTTCGCTGGGGCCCGATACGGGGCTCTTCAATGAGTACCATGCGCTGATCGTGCGCCACGGAAAGCAGACCTGCCGCGGGCGGCCGCTTTGTGATGGTTGCTGTCTGACAGGCGTATGCCCGTTCCCCCCAAGTGCCGTCCCTACCGAGAGCCGCCGGCAGAGAACGCCTCCCCCGTGATCCCGCGGCTGTCGGGGCCCAACAGGTATAGATATAACGGTGTCACCGTCTCCGCCGGCGGGAGGCCGCTCGGGTCTTCTCCCGGGTACAAGCGGGTGCGCAGCCCCGTTCGCACGATTCCCGGGTCGATGCTGTTGACCCGGATTGCGCTGCTCCCCCGTGTCTCGTCGGCGAGGGTCTGCATCAGGCCCTCGATCCCGAACTTGGCGGCGCCGAAGGCCCCCCAGTATGCCATGCCCTTTCGACCCACTCGGTCGGAGGTGAAGACCACCGAGGCATCCGGCGCGGCCCGCAGCAGCGGCAGGCACACCTGGGTGAGCAGAAAAGGCGCCGTGAGGTTGACGCGCAAGACCCGCCTCCATTCCGCGACGTCGTAGTCGTCGATGCGGCTCAGGAAGGGCGCGAAGGCCGCGCAGTGCACCAGCCCGTCCAGGCGGCCGAATTCCCGACCGACAATATCCGCCGCGCCGAGAAATGCCTGCTCGTCCGCCGGCTCCAGGTCCAGGGCCAGGATCGCGGGCTCGGGGCCTCCGGCGCCGTCGATGCGATCATAGAGTGGCTCCAGATCCTGCTGTTCCTTGTCGGACAGAATCACCGTTGCACCATGCCGCGCGCAATCCGCGGCGACGGCGTACCCGATGCTGTCCGCGGCGCCGGTTACCAGGATGACGCGGTTGGTGAGGAGATTCGGTCTGGGTTCGTAGTGTTCCATGATGCAGGTGATCTCCGCTGCCCCTTCCTCGGGTAAGCCTCGGTGGAGGGATGAAAAGGGTTTGACCCCGGGACTCGGTATTTCAACGAGTTACTGCACTGTTGGTATTGATTCGTTTCCTTTGTCAGCGCCGACTCTCGCGCCACGCAAGCCACAGTTTGCGCAGGGGCGTGAGACCGATACGCTGATCCGCCAGCTCGTATCCCGCGCGCTCGAGCTCCTCCAGCAGGGCCTTCAGAATCACGCCGCGCACCCGCGTACAGATGGGTAGCCCTGGTGAGATATCGATCTCGGCCAGCGCGGCGCGGCCCTGCTCGGCGGCGCGGGCGAGCAGACGCGGCAACCCGTCACGGTGCTCCGCTCGGGCCAGGCTCTCCGCCGATACGCCCTGCGCCTGCAGCAGGTCCCCCGGAAGAAAGGACCGGCCTCGCCGCAGCAGTGCCCCGCTGTCGCGGATCAGGTAGACCCTCGCGCAGAATCCTCCGAGTCTCCGCGCGGCGTCCAGGCTGTCTGCGTCCGTCAGACCGTGACAGCGTGCAAGAAGCTCGAAGAGAGCGCCCTGATCGCGCTTGCAGGCCGCATCCAGGGCCGCTTCATCGGTCGGCTGGCGGTGCAGGATCTCCCTCTCCACCTCATCGCTCATCCGCTCGAAGCCTGCTGCCGGGAGGCCGTGGCGCTTCAGCACCGGTTGCAGGACCTTGCTCAGGGGGTGACGGGGCTCGCCGCCGTAAGAGCGCTCCAGCTCCTCCCGCCACCATTGAAGCTTGAGCCTGGCCACACCGGGGTCTGAGACCCGGTCGAGGATTGCACGTACCTCATGCCGCCATGCGAGTAACGCGGCCAGATCGTCGCGCAGGCGGGCCGGCGAGAAGCGAATGCTGTAGTAGGCGGAGGAGCCGAGTGGGGTGGCGCGGTTCGGGAAGGCCCACTCGTTGCGCATCAGCCGCTCAGGCATCGCCTTCCGGGCGGCAGGTCACCATATAGTTGACGTCTACATCGTCCTTGGTGAGCCGGTAGCTGGCTGTGAGCGGGTTGTAGGTCATCCCGGTGATGTCGATGGTGCGCAGCCTGGCGCCCCGTGCCCAACCGTCCAGCTCGGAGGGGCGGATGAAGCGGGCGTAGTCGTGGGTCCCCCGGGGCAGCATGCGCAGTATATACTCGGCGCCGATGACCGCGAGGAGATAGGACTTGAGGTTGCGGTTAAGGGTCGAGAAGAAGACATGGCCGCCGGGTCTCACAAGCCGTGAGCAGGCCCTAACGACGGACGAAGGGTCCGGCACGTGCTCCAGCATCTCCATGCAGGTGATCACATCGAAGCTCGCCGGCCGCTCCTGAGCCAGGGTCTCTACGGGTACGCGGCGATAGGCGACCTCGACCCCGGACTCCAGGGTGTGCAGCTCGGCCACGCGCAGGGGCATCTCCCCCATGTCGATACCGGTGACCCGCGCGCCGCGCTCGACCATACTCTCGGCCAGAATGCCGCCGCCGCAACCCACGTCCAGGACCTCCTTGCCGTTGAGGTGGGCCGCCCGGTCGATGTAGTCCAGGCGCAGGGGATTGATGTCGTGGAGGGGTTTGAACTCGCTGTGGGGATCCCACCAACGGGCGGCCAGCTCCTCGAATTTGCTGATCTCGTTGTGGTCGACGTTATGGGTCGTTTCCGACATAAGGGGATGCCTCGGGCGCGGCTGCGTCTTGCGGAGATTCGTTATCCGACGAATTGTAAATGATGTTCAGCGATCAGTTCGCAGCGGCAATGCGCGCTCCCCACTCCCGAGCATCTTCCAGGATCGCCTCCGCGTCCAGGGTGGTCGGCTGGCCGTCGCGTATCAGCTGGCGGCCCGCAACCCAGACGTGGCGGACCTGATCGCGTCCCGCCGCATAGACGAGTTGGGACACAGGATTGTAGACGGGCTGGGTCTGCGGCCGGTTGAGGTCCACCGCCACCAGATCGGCGGATTTACCCGGTTCCAGCGATCCCGTTTCCTCTTCCAACCCGAAGGCGCGGGCCCCGTTGATCGTCGCCATGCGCAGCACCGCGTGCGCGGGCAGGGCGGAGGCGTTCGCGGTCTCGCCCTTGGCCAGCAGGGCGGCGCTGCGCATCTCGCCGATCATGTCGAGGTCGTTGTTGCTGGCGGCGCCGTCCGTTCCCAGGGCGCAATTGACACCGGCCGGGATCAGAAACTCCTCCACCGGGCTGGTGCCGCTGGCCAGCTTGAGATTGGATTCGGGACAGTGCACGACGTGGGCGCCGCAGGTCGCCAGCTCACGGATCTCATCTTGCTCCAATTGGGTCATGTGGACCGCCACAAGCCGTGGTGACAGCAGTCCCAGGTCCGCGAGACGCGCCAGAGGGCGGCGTCCGTAGTCGCGCAGGCTCTGGGTGATCTCGTCCCTGGTCTCGTGCACGTGCATGTGAATGGGCAGATCGAGCTCTTCTGCCAGGGTCGCCATCCTCTGCAGGGGCCCGTCGGAGACGGAGTAGGGCGCATGGGGAGCAAAGGCGGTGCGGATCAAAGGGTGCCCGCGGAGCTGATCGTGTACCTCCAGTCCCCTGTGAATGTAGTCGTCGGCGTTCTGCGCCCAGGCGCTGGGGAAGTCGACGATGATCAGCCCCACCACGGCCCGCATTCCGGCGTCGGCAGCAGTCTTTGCGGTGATCTCCGGAAAGAAGTACATGTCGTTGAAGCAGGTGGTTCCGCCATGCAGCATTTCCAGCAGCGCGAGCCGCGTGCCCTCGCGCACGAACTCCTCGCCCACCCAGCGGGACTCTGCCGGCCAGATGTGCTCGTTCAGCCAGACCGCAAGCGGCAGATCGTCCGCCAGCCCCCGCAGTAGAGTCATGGGGGAGTGGGTGTGTGCATTGATGAGCCCCGGGATCAATACATGGCCCGGCAGGTCCAGCTCGCATTCCGCTGTCACGGTGGCGCGCGCCTCGGTAGTGGGGAGGATCGCCTGGATGCGCCCCTGGCTGGCGCTCAGGCTGTGGTCCACGAGGATGCGCTCTTCCGCGTCGACGGGCAGGATCCACTGGGCGTGGACGAGCAGATCGGCGTGCATGTCGAACAATTCTCCTTGAGTGGACGGCCATCTTTGCCACAATAGCTCCGAATCTGCCACAAGGACACCGCGATGGAAACCCAGGCTCCATTGAGCGCCACCCCCGATCATGCCATCGTCTGGCACGATTCCCAGCTGCACCTGCTCGATCAGCGTTACCTGCCGGATCGAGCTGAATTTCTCCACCTCGAAAGCGCGGCCGCCACCGCGCAGGCCATTGCCGCCATGGTCGTGCGCGGAGCCCCCGCCATCGGCATCACCGCCGCCTATGGTGTGGTGCTTGCGGCGCGCGACAGCTATGCGAAGCATGGAGGTGGTTGGCGTTCGGCGATGGACGTGGACCTGGCCGCTCTCGCCGCCTCTCGCCCCACGGCGGTGAACCTCTTCTGGGCCCTGGAGCGCATGCGGCGACGGATCGGCGGGATCGGAGAGGACGATCCGGTTCCGGCCCTGTTGGCCGAGGCCCAGTCGATCCACGCCGAGGACCGGGCCGCCAATCTCGCGATGGGTGAGCTCGGGGCGGGGTTGATCGAAGCCCCGACGGAGGTCATCACCCACTGCAACGCGGGTGCCCTGGCCACCGGCGGCTACGGCACCGCACTCGGCGTCATCCGCAGCGCCTATGCCGCGGGGCGCATCAAGCGCGTCTATGCAGACGAGACGCGGCCCTGGATGCAGGGCTCGCGCCTCACGGCCTGGGAGCTCAAGCACTCGGGCATCCCGGTGGTCGTGCAGGCGGACGGGGCGGCGGCGAGCCTGATGGCCGAAGGCCGCGTCGGCTGGGTCATCGTGGGCTCGGACCGCATCGCCGCCAACGGAGATGTGGCCAACAAGATCGGCACCTACGGGCTGGCGGTGCTGGCCCGCCACCATGGGGTGCGTTTCATGGTCGCCGCGCCCACGTCCACAATCGATCTCAAGGTTGCATCGGGCGCAGAAGTCCCGATCGAAGAAAGGGCTGCGGACGAGGTGCTCGCCTGCGGCGGTCGCCGGCTCGGACCCGAGGGCGTCGATGCGCGCAATCCCGTGTTCGACGTGACCCCTGCCGAGCTCGTGGACTTCATCGTGACCGAGCGTGGGGTGGTCGAAGGCCCGACCACCGAGAAGATCCGTGCGTTGATGGGATTGTAGAGGACAGAGCGCCAAGCGCAGCTTCCGTTGCCGGGAAGCGTCTTCTCGGTGCTCGATTCATCGCCAAAGGACGCATCGGGTTCGTAACGGATTGCCGAAACGCCGGCGTGCCGGGCGGACTTCTGTACCACCATCCCGGTCTACGCATCGAGGAGCGGCACACCGAGACGGCCGGTTTCACGGATCACCCGCTCGCCCTCATGCCTCGACGGCCGAGTCGAACCCCCAACCGTCCACTTGCCAGCGGAATTTTATTTTTTCAAGCAATGAAAGCAGTCGCTATCATTGGGCTTCGGCGATCCCGCGGGATAAGGGAGGGCAGGCGATGGCGAGTTTGAGCATCAGAGGAATCGATGACGAGACCCTGGACAACTTGCGCGTCAGGGCGGCGGAACATGGCGTGTAAGTGGAAGAAGAGGTGCTTCGGATCCTCAAGCAGGCGGTCGCGGCGCCGGAGCGGCTCGGAGATTTGGCTATACGCTTGTTCAGGCCGGCGTATGGCGAAGAAGATCCGAAGCTCCCGGAGCGCGAGGCGCATGAGCCGATGGAGCTCCGGTTCGATTCGAAGTGGTGAACGGTGTTTTCCTTGCTTGTCTGTTTGCCGAGATGGCGACGGCGGTGATGGTTGATGGAGGTGCCCGCGAAACCCTGCAGTCGGTTGCCGAACAGGCCGGATCCTTCCCGAGAGAAAGCCCCAGTTCACCTCACAGATAATAAGCGATATCGCGGACTTCGCCGTCGTCAGTATGACAGCAGTGGCCTCGACGCCTCGTCAATCTCCCGTTCCGCCTCGAGCCAGTCATCCAGTTGGTGACCGAGAGTGAAGTCCCTGTGCTTTGCCTTGAAATAGGCGGCCTCCTCGATCTTCTGATGACGCTCTTCCTCGAGCTTGCGATAACCGTTTTCACCCTCGCCCACGCGAGATCGCTCCCGGGCAGCGTTGAAGAACAACACATCGGATAAGGTTTGCGTCGACGGAGGCGCCTTGTTCCCTATCGCAATCCTTCGATTACTTGCTCTCTCGGCCGTGATCACAGTTTCCTCCCCCTTTCGCTGGGCGGAAAAACAACCTTACGCTTAACGAACCATCGTAAACATCGGAGCGGATTCTCGTCGCTCTCGTGCCAAACAAATCTGGCATCCGAGCATCGCTAGAGCCGCATCAGAATCGTGCTCATGCGCCGTGCGTTTCTCGTCTGCAGCCGGACCAAATTACGGGAATGACGAGTGCCAGCCAAGCGGTCAACATAACGGCGAGCTCGGTGTTCAGCCTCTGAGAAAGAAGGAAATAGAGCTCATACAGTATGGGCGCAACAGCGATTGCTAAAAGGATGGCTCGTGTCTTCATGGCAACCTCGCAGGTCAACTGCCTTACTTAACGTTCGGTAAGTTATATGTAGTCAAAAAGATGGTGGTTGTCAAGGGTCATTTTCTCTACCACATCGAAAATCGAGAAACTAGTTGAAAAATGGCGCGTAATAATAGGAATTATTTATATATCGTCGTGCATTTCCTCGACTGTCGAATGTTGAACAAGGCTTGCCGCGCCGATCAGCGAGCATTGTTGTGCGCAGGAGAAGTGCACGGCGTATCGGCGCAACGTCGTTATCTTGCTCGGGAGTGATCGGTGGGCAGCCAAAGGAGCGCAGCCTTTTGCCGGTTGAGGGAAACTGGTTTCCCTGCCTCCTTCTTGGCCGAATCTCAGCCTCGGTACTAACGGTCAATCAGAAGTCAAAAGGCTACGCTGAAACGGGGTATGCTGTCGGGTCTCGCATAGTGCTTCCGGGGCATCCGGGTGAAGCGGCGCGTTAGCGCGGCCGTGGAATGCGCGCAGACTCGCCGGCTCGTCAAGTTTGTCGAGACGTTTGAGCTCCAGTCGCGCCCGATCTGGCCGAGCTGTTTTGATTAGTTAGTGCTCACCAATTGGGCAGGATATGACACATTCTGACCGCAGGGCCATCTCGGATACTCGGGAGCAAGTTCTCCGCCACGCGATTGCGCTGTTTGCCGCAGGTGGCTACGACAGCGTCTCGATGCGCTCCATCGCCAATCTCGTGGGGATCAGCGCACCGGCGCTTTACCACCACTTCCCTGACAAGCAGTCGCTCTACCTCGCGGCCATGGCCCATGCGTTTGCGGATAAGGCGCAAGGCATCCGCGAATCGGTAAGCACCTCAGGCACGCCGGAACAGCGCATCCAGCGTTTCGTCGATCGCTTTACGGCCCTGATGGCTGAGGACGTGGACTTCCGCATGCTTCTGCAGCGGGAATTGCTGGACGGTGATGAGAGCAGATTGAGGCTGGTGGCCGAGCAGGTCTTCAGGGAGCCGTTCGTGGCCATCTCGGACTTGGCCAAAGAGCTCGCCCCCGACTGCGATCCACACATGCTCGCGATCTCCATGATCGGGCTTATCCTCTTTCATTTCGAGACGGAGCCGGTTCGCCGGTTTCTCCCCGGTGGACAAGATGCTCACGATAGGCCCGAGGTCATTGCTCAGCACGTGAAGCGGCTATTGTCGCGCACCCTCGGTGTTTGATGGCGTGGCGCACGCACGCAGAGGACGTGCTGTCTCAACGCGATTGCTCGTCTATCGCTGGCGAAGCCCCAGGGGCAGGGCGGTCGCGCGCCGGTTGCGGAGTCCCGTTAACCCGAGATCACCAGTCATTCCGGCGCTTCCTCCTTCAGGAGGAGCCAGGCGCCGAAAATGGCCAGTACCAGGGCGGGCAACAGCACCAGCGTCAGCTTTTTCATTGCGGGGGACCTTGGTCATCTGCAAGGAGGCGCCGATACAGCAACGGCACCATCAGGAGCGTAAGAACCGCCGAGCTCAGGGCGCCGAAGATCAGCGCAATGGCCAGCCCTCCGAACACAGGGTCAGGAATCATCAGGCCGGTGCCGAGGGCGATGGTCACCGTCGTGAGAAAGATGGGCCGGAGCCGCGTCGCGCCGGCTTCCCGTACCGCCTCTTCAGGGGGATACCCCTGGTGCTGGTAGTCGCGGGCGAAGTCGATGATCAAGAGGGCGTTGCGCACCACGACCCCGGCCAGGGCGATCACACCGACCATGGAGGCGGCGGAGAAGGTGGTATCGAGCAGCCAGTGACCGGGGAAGACGCCGATAAACCCCAAGGGTACCGAGACGAGCGCGAGCATCGGCAGCCGAAACGACTGGTAGTAGCCGACCAGTAGCAGAAAGATGGCGACGAGGGCGAGCCCGAGGGCCAGTCCCATGTCCCGGAAGGCGTCGAGGGTCAGTCTCAGCTCCCCCTCCCAGAGGACCTGATAGCCTTGCAGAGGGTCGGTTCGGACCGGCTGGAAACCCAGGTTCGCCGTGGTGAGCGCTCCTTGCGGGCCCAGTTCCGGAGCAAGTTCCAGCCCGTCCAGGCGCCGGTCCAGATCGATGACCGCATAGACGGGAGCGCTCGCGGCAAGCTCACCGCCTACATACTGCACCCGCTCGCCGTTCTTGTGGTTGATCGGCGTGTGGGCGACGGCCTCGACGACTTTCACCAGCTCGGAGAGCGGAATTCGGGTCCCCTCGGCATTCTCGACAAAGGCGCGGCTCAGGGTGTCCGGATCGATCCGATGCTCTCGCGGAATGTGCAGGCGCACGGGCACCGGCGCGCGTTCCCCGGGGGGATAGGCCAGGGTCAAGGTCTCCCCGGCAAGCAGCCGCTTCAGGGCAGTGCGCACTTGCATCGGGTCCACGCCCGCCAGGGCCGCCTTCTCACGGTGGACCTGGAAGCGGTACTCCGGGACGTCGAACGGCACGCTGGCCCAGACCTCGGCGATGTCGTGAGTGAGCCGGAATTCGCTGGAAACCCGATGGGCCAACCGGTCGAGCTCGCCCAGTTCGGGCCCGTACAGCTCGGCAAGCACCGTGGCGCGGACCGGCGGCCCGGGCGGGTCCTCGACCAGCTGGAGGACCCCCTTCGGGTAACGGGCGGCGATGGCCTCGATGGCAGGTCTCAGGTCCAGGACCAGGTCGATGGACGTGGCACCGCGCTCGAACTTGTCAACGAGATTGACCCGGATCTCCGCATACTGGGGCCCGATGTTGCCACTGCTTCCTTTCAGCATGCCGTTGAAGTCGATAACCGCTGGAATACCGACGTGGGTCGTAAAGTTCAGGACATGGGGGTGTTCGCGCAACAGGGCCTCCACCTCGCGGGCGGCCCGGTCGGTCACCTCCAGGGGTGTGGTCTCCGGTAGGTGGATGTGCACCAGGAAGCTGTTCTTGTCGTCCTTCGGCAGGAATGCGAGCGGTACCCCCCCGAAGGAGACGGCCCCCGCGACCCCGCCCGGACGGATGAACTGCCAGGCGGGTTGTAGAAACGAGGCCAGCAGCAGAAGAAGAACCAGCAGGTAGAAGCCCCGGCGCAGCCAGCGACTGCGCAGCAGAGGTGTGATCAGGGCGCGATAGGCCCGCTGCATCCATTCACCACTGTTCGAATGGGGTACACCGGCGGGGAGCCAGTGCCGGGCCATCCAGGGCGTCACCGCGTAGGCCACGAGGAGCGAGGCGATCATGGCCACCGGCACGTTGAAGGTCACCGGGTAAAAGTAGTCGCCGAGCATGCCCGTGACCAGGGTCAGGGACAGGAAGACCAGAACGATGGTGAAGGTGGCCAGGGTCGTGGGGTTGCCGATCTCGTGGGTAGCCGCCACGGCGGCGTCTGCCTTTGCGGCGGCGCTCGCGTTGCGGGGCAGATCGTGGAAGCGCCGGTGCGTGTTCTCGATGACCACGATGGCGTCGTCCACAAGCATACCCAGCGCCAGAAGCAGCGCGTAGAGGGTGATCCGGTTCAGGGTCGGGCCGGCCAGGAGATCCGTCCCCATGACGATCGCAAACACAAGGGGAATGGCGCAGGCGACGACCAGCGCGGCACGCGGACCGAGAAAGATGAGCAGGATCAGGCTGACCGCTACAACCGCGATCCCCAGATGTTCCACCAGGCGTGTGACCGTACGGTCCGCCTTCATGCCGTCGTCCCGGGTCACCACCGCCATGACGGCCGGCGGCAGGAACCCCTGAGACATCGCGGCGACACGCTCGCGCAGGCGTGCGGTCAGGTCGACCGCATTGATTCCCTCGCGTTTCGCAACGGCAATGGTGACGACGCCCAGCTCGCGTCCCTCCCACGGCGCGTAGCGCGGATCTGCGGGGCCAAAGCCGAATCGTGTGTAGTGCGTCGGATCGGGGTGCGGTCCGTCGGCCACATCCGCCACGTCCTGTACGCGCAGCACCTGGCCTTGCTGTGCAAGGAGGGGGATGGCGGCCACCTGCTCGGCGCCCTGCAGACGCTCCTCCATCCGCACGCTTCGGTTTTCGCTGGCGTAGACCCGTTTGGCCAAGGGGCTGGCGACGTTCGCCGCATGCACCGCGGCCGCCAGTCGGTCCAGACTCAGACCGAAGGCCTGCAGACGCTCGGGCGTGGTCTCGAGTCGGATCTCCCTCGGTCTCCCGCCGACGATCGTGCCCAGGCTCACTCCGGGGACACCGCGCAGGCGCTCGAGCACCCGTTCGGCGACGCGCCGCAGCTCGAAATCGTCCAGCTCGGCGGAAACCAGGGCGAGGGTGAATACGGGTACGTCATCCACGTCCACCGCCTGGATGCGCGCCTCCCCGCTGCCGGCGGGCAGCTCGAACCGGCGCAGACGCTCGGTGACGGATACCAGAGCCTCCTTCTCGTCCTCACCGACTTCGAACTCGATGAGGACCCTGGCCGCGCCCGGCAGCGCCGTGCCGTAGCTGTGCTTGACCCCGGAAATGGCGCCCAGCGTCGCCTCCAGGGGCGTGAGCAGGACGTGCTCCACCTCTTCGGGGTCCGCCCCCGGCAAGGAAACCCTGACCTCTA
>JAYEJW010000153.1:0-14471 GCA_034716535.1 Pseudomonadota bacterium | reverse complement strand
GGTTCTTGTAAGTGCCGCATTGTTGATTCTTGCATCCAGGTTCTTTCTCTCTGCGTCAAACAATGCTAATATTTCGTTGAGTGAGCTACACTCAATCTTCTCTTGCGTCGTAAAAAGCGAACAAACGCTCCTACAAAATGCTTCATGTTCGTTCTCTTCTAGTTCGCTCTGCGCCAGCACTTCTGCAATAGTTGATAGCACCCCGTACGCCAGCCACAAGTCAACATAGTAGGCAAATACACTGTTCCATACCTCTTCAGACTGTCCCTTGCCGGAAAAACGTGAATAATTCAGCCCTCCACATCTCACATACACACCCACGAAACCATCCTTCTTCACTCCTTCCAGCAACCGCCGTGAATGACGCAGTTTCTGTACCGCGAATGAATAATACCGAAGCAAGTGCGTCTTACCACTACCTTTTCCACCGAGCACCATCATTGGCATCGGAGAAGTCGGCTTTGCCAATGCCTCAAAACCCCCACTTGCCGGCATGTCTACCCATAGTAGCTGTATTTCCTCGTCGGAAAGATCGGTAGCCTTGGTAATGTCGAATGGATTTCGCGCCAGGAAGTTCTGCATGGCAGTCGCTCTTAGTAAATCTTGTGGTATCGGCGAACTAACGGCGTCCACTTCTGTCCGGCTCTTGCGTTACCCCATATGACGGGAAGAGTATTGTCCGGAACGTTGTGGTGAAAGCCCAGGAGCATTTGCCCGTTCTTATATCCCAGAGCATGCCCTGGAAAAATGTGCTCGCCGTTTTCCCGGCAAACCCGTTCAAGCCATGTTTTGTCAATCTCCGTCGACAGCGATCGAAAAACCCTTGAATCTGGCGAGAACACTCGAAACGATTCGTCAAAAATACATACCGCCTCTACATTGGAAAATGCGGTAGCTCTCTGAACGTGACGTATCCCATCCGACATGCCGAACAATGCGAAGTAACTCACATCGACGTTGGGATTATAATTTCTTACTTCTTCCACTATCTCGCGCGAATATTCGACGGCCTGAGTTCCGCTGGCGCAAAAGTCGTCCAAAAACACGTAGTGCTCTACTTGCGGTAGTCGCAGTCGCCTACTGTTATCACCTACCGTCCGTTGAAAAATCCTGTGCGCCGATTCGAACAAGTCCTTAGGTAGGTTATTTTCTTGTCTAAAGAAATAGAGCAGATGTGTTCCACTTTCAGATGGATTGCCGACACCAAAAAAACGAGTTTTTTCCAACTCCTTGCAAAAACGGTCTTGAATAAGTGTGAAATCAAGCGCTCCGCCGAGCGACTGTCGTATAGACCTCTTTATCGGATAACAAAACAAGTCTCTATACATCGAGCGTAGAAGCTCACGTATTTCCCTATCACCGAAAAATATCAGTTTCGAAACGAGGTAAACTAAACTGAGTTCTTCACGATCTGAGAGGCTCTGGTTTGCTCGGAAATTCTCTATCCACTCGTCCAAGACTCGCTCTGTTACCCGCCACTCCCAAACGGATTCGTTCAGAACGCGAATCTTTGACAGAAGGACCTCGCGGCTTGTCGCAAGTTGTGCGTTACTCATTCTGGGCCCCTGCAGAGTTTTTCAAAACTACTACGGATTCTGTTTCTATGATTCCGGAGTTTTTGTTGCGCCGAGTCATTAGGCCGCGGGATTTTATTTCGTCAACGATATGAAGCACCGTAGAAAACCCGACCTGCTCCGCGAGCGTAGTAGTAAACCTCACGGTATCAAAAGCTTCCGCGCACACTTTGTTGTTGCCGAGCACCAGAATAGCGTATCCATCGCGCTTCAGCGCTCGACTCAGTTCCGTAAGAGCATCGCGCATTTCTAGCAGGTAGGTGGCCATCAGGTGGGCGCGCAATGGTGATTTACCTCGTAGACGCGTTAGTACGATATCCGCTTCGTCCAATCCCGTAGCAAGATTTGCCGATACGTCACTTTTCTTAAAGTGTTCTCTTCCGATGCAACCGTCCTCTAACTCGCGAAGTCTAGTCGATGGCGCGAGGCCGAGCCACCCAATATTAAGACTGGACGCGCGAATGTATTTCTGGGCGCCCGCGTAAGGAGGAGAAGTTAATATGAGATCAACTGAGTTCTTTTTGACTCCGCGTTTCCACGGACGCACGGCAAACTCAGCGCCAAGTTTTCGAGCCTCTTTTCCGAGATATGTGATCCGCGGCTTACGAGGAAGCATTCGGGCCAAATCCTCGTGTCTGCGCGTGTTCTCGCGAAGTATATTGGTGTATGCATCGTAGCAACTAACGGAGGATAACCACTGTTCGTGCTTCTCAGCTTTCTTGTACAGCGCGGGGTTTCTAGCATATTTTTCGGGTTTCAGCCGCACCGGTACAGAAAACTTCGGATCGGCGCGACTCACTTTTCGAGAGCACTGGGAAAAGGTAATCTGTAGAAGAGGAAACGCGCTTGTGTTGCGGAACGGCTGGATGGCGTTCCATATCGACGACAATTCGTGTTGTATATTCTGTGAATACCAATAGTCCCGGTTGACGACGTCCGGCAATTCAGATGGGACTGGGTTCGATTTTGCCGAAGCAACGGCTATTATTGCGTGGTTGAGAGTGTCGACATCAGCGACAGTTAACTTTGCGAGAGTTATGAGGCGTGCAAGTGGGTTTGAGTCAGCTCCAATCAGTTCGTACCCCTTCAAGGCAGCCTCGAGTAGGACCGTGCCGGATCCACAGAACGGATCTGCGACCGTACCCCGTGGCGCGATCAGGGATCTGCATGATAGAAAGAAATTAGGAATATGAACAATGAGCTTGGCAGGATAGGTGTGGATTAGATGCGTGGCCCTTTCAGTGTTATAGCGCAAATCAACGATGTTGCGAAAATCGGTGCGCACTGGGTTACCATCCCGGCGGTACGCATCGATCATACCGGCCAGTATTTCATCGGCTTCCGAGTAAACGTCGGTCCGAGAGCTAGGTAATGCAAGCATCTATAACAAATTCCATGACGCAGCAAGCAGAATCGCCGCAGGCCTTGGCTCTGCGCGTTGGGGGTTTGGACGACTGCACTCGGCAGCTCGGTTTTCTCAATCGTGGCATTCTTACGACATATTCAGGAGAGTATGTGCGTACGGTGGCCGTTTGAGCTTTATCAATGTTCGTTCGTCCACGGGTGCCGATCTCGTCGTCGTAGTAGAGCAGCGGGATACCGCCGAAGGACATAATCACGCCGTGCAGCAGGATCACATCGATGGAGCGGTGGACGGCATCGGGATCCCCCCATTCCAAAGCGGCTTCCAGACCGGCCAGAGATGCCAGCGACCCTGAGATGCGCGCGTCGCCCGTCTTGGGGTTCACCCCAAAGGGCTGGCCCCGCGCCGCCGACTCCTCGTACTTTCCGGTGAAGTAGTCCACCAGGAATCGCCGGTGCGCGACGGGCTCATAGCCGCAGGCGCGGATATCCGCATCGTCGAACCCGAGGCCGATGTCGTCGTGACAGCGGACGTAATTGAGCCAGGTGGCGCGGTCGAGCTTTGCGGGAAGGCTCAAGATGCCCTGGTTGAGCAGCTTGGCGTTCTTGGTCGCGACCGTGTCCCACAACAGGGCCATACCCACCCATTCCGGGCTCAGGAACCAGTTGTGATCCTCCTCGCGGGCCATGTCCAGGTGCTTCAAATCCGCCGGCCGCTCGATGTAGGCGCACGCGAGGCGCTCCACCAGCTTGAGCATCTGCGATTTGAAGTCATCCCGGTGACCGTAGAGGTGCTGGAACAGGGAGTGGATGGCGTAGAAGTTTGCGCCTAGCCGCATATAAAAGTGCCGCAGATCTTTGCGGCGGATATCCGCCTTCAGCTCGTCGAGGATGTCGTTGAGTAGGGCGTGAGAGACTTGCTCGTACATTGCAAAAGAGGGTGCTCGACACCAGCCCGATTAAGCGTGCAGATCCCAGGCGTCGATAAAGGGTTGGTAGAAGATCCTGGCATCTACAGTTGCGCCGCGGCGTTGCACGATTTGCGAAGCGAATGCCTGCGCCCGTTCCATGGTATCGCTCAGGGGCCAGGCGTTGACGACGCCCAAGATCAGCACCGAGGCGAAGGCATCACCCGCGCCCACCGCATCGATCACCGGCAACGAGGACGACGGGGCGACGGTGACCGGCGCCTCGTCACCCACCAGGCCCAAGGCACCTTGCGCGCCCAGGGTCAGGATCAGTCCGGTCAGCCCGTTGTCGTCCTTGAAACGGCGGGCCTCCTCTTCGAGCTCGGCCCCATTTCCACCGAGGAGCCGTAGCTCGTCCTGGTTCAGCTTGACCCAATCCGCGTCCGTGACCAGCTCCATGACCTGATCGCGTGACCACCAGGGATCCCTCAGGTTGACGTCGACGAAGATGCTGCCAGGTCTGTTGGTCTTCAGTTGCTCCAGGCTACGCGCGGACACCTGGTTCCTCAGGGCCAGGCTCCCGTGGTAGAGAAGGCCGCAGCTCGGATGATGATCCGGGTCGAGCCCGACGTAGTCATAGGCACAGTGAGGGACGATGTCGTAGCTCGGCTCGCCCGCGTCGAGGCTGACCGTGACGCGCCCAGTCGGGTGTTCCGGGTCGGTCTGCAGGCCGCTCCCATCCATTCCCCAGCCCCTCATGGCCGTGCGGATGCGCTCACCCTCCTCGTCATCGCCGACGCCGCTGATGAAGTGGGGCGTCTGACCAAAGGCCTGGAGGTGCCAGGCAACGTTGAAGGGTGCCCCGCCGAGGACATGCTTTCCGTCCGGAAAGATGTCGAAGAGGACCTCGCCGAAGATGCAGATTGGGTTGCGGTTCGTCGCCGTCATCTGGCCTCCGTTGCGTCGTCGAGCCAGCGACGCACGATGGGGTGGTAATGCGCGATACCTTCGAGGATTCCGGCGCTGTAGTTGCCGTTCATACCGATGAATCCCCCCTTCGCGCAGTAGAGCTGTTCAGGGTGTCCGCGCTCGTTCGCGATGCGGCGGGCCTGCTCGCGCACCGACGGGTGGGCGTTGGCGACCAGTACCGCGGGGATCGGGCTGGTCAGCGGCTCGAGGTCGTTTCCGCTGTCGCCCGAGAAAACGGTGTCTTCGATATCGACGCCTTCCTGGGTGATGAGAAACGCGATCGCGTGGTACTTCGAGGCACGGGCGGGGAGCACGTCGAGCAGACCGACGCCCTCCGGCTCGTCGACGCTCCAGATGAGGCTCGTACGGATGCCCTGCTCGGACAACCGCTCGCGTACCTCTTCGACCAGCTCATCGGGGTCCGCATCCAGGGGTGCGTAGTAGCTCAGTTTGAAACGGCCTTGTTTCGAGGACTCTTGCAGGCGTAGCGCCTTGATCCCGGACAAAAAGCCCTTGAGGTCGCGGCCCGTCGCGCCCTCCCAGTCTTTGCCGATCTGTTCCTCCCACTCGGTTTGTGGCGTCCATTCGCCATCGCGTTCGATCCGGTAGAGGCTGGTGCCGACATCCCCGATGACGAAATCGGGCACCGGCAGGCCATAGGCGGCGACGGCCTCCTGCACCAATGCAGGGTGTCGGCCGCTGACGTAGCTCAGCTCGACCTCCACCCGACTGACCAGAGCGGCGAAGTACTTGCGCGCGTTGGGTGATTCCGGCTGCGGGCCGTTCGGGATCAGGGTGCGGTCCAGGTCGGTGCAAACCAGCAGCCGTTCCGTCATGACTCACCGGGCACGCGGCAGGCGCGGAAGAAGTCGTAGTGCTCGACCGCCTCCAGGATGCCGAGCGCCTGGGGCTGGTCGGCGAAATAGATGCGCTCCTGGTCCTCGAGCTGGGAAAGCTCTTCGTCATGACGGTTTGCGACCACGACCGCGAGGGTGTTGCCGCGCATCATATCCTCGTCGGCACCGGATCCGCCGGCGACCAGGATATGCTCCAGCGGTATGTCCCACCGTTGCGCCACGTAACGCAGCGCCTGCCCTTTGCTCGCGCGTGCCGGAATCACATCCAGGAACTGACCGAAGGCATGCACCACGTTGAGCGTCAGATCCTGCGAGCGCAGCAAGGCGGTGATGTCCTCGATGCGGGGCGCAAGGGACGGATCGAAATGGTAAGAGATCTTGAACCGGCTCTGCTCGACCTTACGCTGGGGAACGAGACCGGGAATATCCGCGAGCACGCGGCGGACCGCCTGCGGCTTCCAGAGATAGTCGATATGATCGGCCCAGAAGTTGTCGGGCACCAGCTGCGGTGCATAGTGGATCTGGGTGCCCAGGCTGGTGATCAAGACATCGGGTACCGGGATCCGCTGTTTCTTCAGAACGGACAGCGCCGAGTCGAGGCGCCGACCCGTGGCGATTCCGAAGGTGGCGCATTTGCGGTTCTTCCGCATCACGTCGGCAAAACGCTTTTCCCCTTCCGCATTGCCGAGAAGGCTCTGGTCGAGGTCTGTGAAAAGTGCGCGATCCCGGTAACGCAGGGCACGTCTGACCGGCGGCGTTTCCGGGATCGGCTCGTGGCGTTTCGGCAAGGGTTTGACCTTGGTCATGTAGCCTTGGGCGTGCGCCTGCCAGGCGTAATGCTTGCGCACCCCCTTCACGCCGTTACTCGATAACTCCTCCCAGCGTCCCGCGGCGCTCAACACCTCGAGCAGGGCCTCGGCGATGGCTTCCGGGTCCAGCGGATCCACGAGCAGACCGTTTTGGCAGTTGTCGATGATGTCCACCGGCCCGCCGTTCTCGGTTGCGACGAGGGGGAGGCCGCTCGCCGCCGCTTCCAAAAGCGTCAGGCCGAACGGCTCCGTCAGGGCGGGGTTGATGAAGACGCCCTTCGACGCGGCGGCGAGGCGGTAGATGTCGGGCACCTCATCGGGCCGGTGACGTTTCGGGATGGCGACCCGTCCGTACAGATCGTAGGAATCGATGGTCAGCAGGATGTCCGTAAGCACCGACTGCGGGCCCTCGTCCATCTCGCGAACGTCGTCCCGGCTACCGGCAATGATCAGCAGGTTGGCGGTCTCCCGCAGCCGTTCCGATTCCCCGAACGCCTCGACCAGCGTCAGGATGTTCTTGCGGGGATCCGGTCTTGAAAGGGCCAGGATCAGGGGCTTGCTCGGCTCGGTCAGGAAACGGATGATCTCGTCTGAGAATGCGGCCGGGGGGTCATCCGGTCTCGAGGGGTGAAACTGTTCCAGGTCGGTACCCGGAGGGATGACCGCCATGCGATCGGGCTGATAGTAATCGTAGAGCCCGTATTGCTCGTCGATTTCGTTGTGTGTGCTCGTGATGACCAGGTCCGCGTTGGCCAGCACCTCTTCTTCTGCATCGATACGGCGATCCATGTTGTAGCGTCGGTCGATCTCCTCTCGCCTGAGGCCTGCGGCGAGCAGGCGCAGGCGTTTGTCCCGCCCGAGCGAGTGGCCTGTATGTACCAGCGGAACGCCGAGGAGGCTGGAGAGCCTAACGCCCACATAACCGGCGTCCGCATAGTGGCTGTGGATTAGGTCCGGCATCTGGCCTTGTTCGTTGAGCCAGTTCAGCAGGTTGTCCCCGAAGCTGTCCAAATAGTCCCACAGGGATTCCTTGGGCAGATACTCCTCCGGGCCGGCATCGATACGGATGATGTGCGCCTTGGGGGAGAGCTCTTCGATGGGCTGCGCATAGTCGTCGCTGACCCGCTCGTCCACGACGCGTCTGGTTACCAGGTCGACCTGCGTGACGTCGTCCCGCTCCGCCAGTGCGCGGGCCAGGTCGACGACGTACTTGGTCTGCCCGCCGGTGTCGGCGTCGCGTCCAAGCTCGAGATCCTGGCCTCGGATCAATCCGTGAATGCTTACGAGAAGTAGATACATAGTCTGGGCCGATGACGAAAAACTTCGAGCGAACAGCTCCTGCAATTTAACACGACGGCTATGGGCTTCGGAAATCACGACCTGAGCGCTTCAGCGGGATTTGTGTCTAAAATAGTTGCCTTGCCGCACTCGCCGGTAGCCGGGCCCGGGGGCAACCGGATCGGTGAACCTGAATCGGAGAGACGGAGAACCAAGCCGTATGTCTCACACCAGAGCGGATCGCATCGCCTTGTCGGTCATTGTCGTTGCGGTCATGCTGTTCCTAGCAGGATGCGCTTCTTCTCCGGATGCAAAAGAGGACCGGCGCGTCGCAGATGCTGTGACGGACCCGGCCGCGCAGCAGGTTGAGATCTTCTACGCAACGGATCGTGCGCCAGGCGCTCCCGGGGAATACTTCGGCTCGGAACGCGGCGTTTTGTCTTACGGCCTCGCAGCTGTCGGGATTCCCCCGCACCACGAGGTGGGGCGCCATGAAACACCCTCGGTGTTCAAGTTCGAGTGGTCCCCCGACGAGCGCAAGCACATCACCGTGAACGAGGTCACCCCCCTTGGGCAGGAGAACTTTGCCGAGCTCCTGGAACGAGCCTTGGATCTTTCGCCGGGACGCAAGCTCCTCGTGTTCGTACACGGCTACAACGTCGAGTTCGCAGAGGCCACCCGGCTGTTGGCCCAGTTCGCGACGGATCTCAAGTTCCAGGGTCCGGCCTTGCTTTTCAGCTGGCCGTCCCAGGGCGGTGTGACCGGTTACGCGGTGGACGAGACGAACGTGGTGTGGGCCCATCCGCACCTCGTTCAGGTACTTGACGAGGTGCTGGACGAGACCTCCGCCGAGCAGATCTATCTCGTTGCGCACAGCATCGGAAGCCGCGCCGTCACGCGCGCCTACATCACGCTCGCCGCCGATCGCGCCTTGTCCGATCTCAACCCGATCGTCGAGATGGTCCTGGTTGCGCCGGATATCGACGCGGACCTGTTTCGTCAAGACGTCGCGCCGCGCCTAGCAAGCAACGGCATTCACGTGACTGTCTATGCCTCGTCCTCCGATCGCGCGCTGACGGCATCCAAAGCCTTTCACGGCTACCCCCGTGCCGGGGATTCGGGTGAAGCCCTGGTGATTGTCGAAGGCGTCGAGACGGTTGACGCGAGTGACACCGCGAGCGGACTGCTCGGCCACTCGTACTTTGCGGAGGATCGGCGCGTCATGGAGGACATTTACGGAATTCTGCAGACCCGCCAGCGTGCCGACGGCCGCTTCGGGCTTGAGGCGGTAGATAGCGCCGCTGGGCGCTACTGGACATTCCGCAAGTAGCCTGTCCACCTCAGAATTTTCTGACGAGCAATCAGGAAGTTTCCTGGTGAGTGGTAACGCTGCCTTGCACGCGTCTCTGCTATCTTAACGACGCGCTTACCGAAACGTTGCACGGGTGAGATTTGACTGCGCTTGGGATCGTAGTTTTGTTCATGGATTGTTTTTGAGTGAGAAAAAGAACAGAGACATTCAGGAAACTTTGAGATGAGTTCAAACCAAGAAACGAGGAAACATATGAATCGCGCAAACATGACGTCCCTGGTTGTATCCGCCGGCCTCGTCTTGGGTCTGGCATCCGCGCCAGTGCCGGCGGTGGAGTTGGATCCGGGCGATATCCTGGTAACCGGGGTCAGTGCATTAGATCGGAGGGTCGTCGCCGTGGATCCGGTCACCGGAGGACAAACGCCCGTCACGCCGAACCTCACCTTCAGTAGCCCCGGCGATATCGAGATCGGTCCCGGCGGTGCCATCTTCGTCGCCGACGCTGGGGCCGATCAGATCTATCAAGTTGATGCCGCGACCGGAGTTGCGACGCCGATCCTCCTGGCGCCTCTTAACTCCGTCCTCGAGATCACTGTCACGCCCACCGGCCGGATGTTCGCGGCCACGAAGAATCCGGAGCAGGTGGTGGAGGTCGATATCGACGCCGGCACCACGGCCCTGATCTCCGAAGGAGGTTTTTTATTCGCGCCGCGAGCCATCGAGGTCGAGGACGATGGCTCGATCCTCGTGCTCGACCTAGACGGGCTTGGAAACGGCAGCATCATTCGCATCGATCCGACGACCGGGGGCCAGACCATTTTCGCGGACGATGTGGCCTTGAGGTTGAGCACCGACATGGATCTCGAGGCGAACGGTCACATTGTCGTGTCGGGTGACGACGTGGGCGCGATCTTACGGGTGGATCCGGTTACGGGGATGGTCAGCAACGTAACGCCAAACAATACCTTCTCCAAACCGGCATCGGTCACGGTCGATCGCGACGGCAGCTTGATCGTGATCGACCAAAACCAAGTTCTCCGGGTCGATCCCATCACGGGAGATGTAACGCCAATCACCCAAGGCGGTCTGCTCTTCATGCCCATCGACGCCGCCGTGTTCGGGCTCGGCGTGCCGATCCTGTCTTGCGCCGGGTTTGATGCGCCTCTTGATCTTGGTCCGGTGTCGGTTTCGGCGGAGGGCGTCCTCGCGCTGCAGGCGGAGATTCTCGACGAGAACGGGCTTCCGGTGACGGGCGGGCTCGCCGCGCCCCCGGTGCTGGAGACCAGGTTCAGCCATCGCCAGCCAATCGATCCGCCGACCGATGCGACGATCTCGCCGTTCTTTCTTTCGCCGGGCGTGCTCAATAACGTCCCGGCGCTGCGCGGCAACCAGTTCTTTTTCTACGGTGGCACCAGCCGCTGGGTCCAGGGCCTGCCGACCGAGCAGTTCGTGGCCCCGGGCACGTACACCGTGACGATGGTATCGGGCGACAAGGACGAATACGTCTTTGCGCCCGGGTGCCTAGCCACCTACGTCGTCCAGTAACCTCCGAGCGACCGGCTTGCGCTTTTCGCGCAGGCCGGGGCGTCCGTTCACTTGTCCCGGCCCGAGGAGGCTCAGGCCCGAGGAGGGTCGGTTGTTGCAATCCAGCATCGCCCGAGCAAAGTCCGTTTATTGTCAGAAAGTGACGAAGATCCTTTCCGGCGAGCGTCCGACCTCGCCGATCCTGCCCATGTAGGTTTTTCGAGCTTCCGTTCCTGAGACATCCAGCCCGCAGATTGTGCGGAGGCGAGGTGCGAGAATCGAAATTCTCGGATCCCATCGTTATCAGTCACTTGAACCAACAAAGGATCCTGGTATGTTCCTGCCTCCGCGGGAGCCTCAGCATCCTTCGAAGACTCGGAAGCAGAGCTTCGGAAGGACCGGCGCGCTAATTGCCTGTGGATCATTAGATACAGTGACCTGAACAACCGATCCCAAGGGTGACGATTCCGAAAAGTTGTCTGCGGTGCGAACACCCCCATGGGGAGCACTGGAAGCGTTCAGTATGAGTCAGCCAGCGAAAGACGAAAAAGACTCGAGCCACGAGTTCCAAGCTGCTACAGGTCTGCGGCAGCTCGCCAAAAAAACGACCCGCGAGTTCAAAGCTTGCTCAGATCTGCGACGGCTCGCCTATTCGGATGACGCGTCCGTCATGAAGCGGCGCTTGCAGTACGCGTGGGACGAAATTGCGGTTTTGTCCGATAAGCTCGCGGCCGCAGGCCAGACGGCGGAAGAGGAAGACCAGGATGCGGAGACGGCGGCACTGGCCTTCCAGCGCGAAATCGAGAGGTTGCGCAATGCCTTGGAAGAGAAAGACGGTGAGCTGAAAGAGCTGGCCGTCGAGCGCAGGCAGCTTGAGTATGTGCTCGACGATCAAGATGCCGCTTTCAGCGGTCTGAAGCGTCAGCTCGCCCTCAAGGAACAGGACCTGGCAGCGGCGCTCGACAAGGTGGCGATCCTTGAGCGGACGCAGCAGGAACTCAAGGATCAATTGGATGAGCTGGCGGCCGCGCAGGACCTTGTCCCTGCAGAGCCCGTGGAGCAAAGCATTCCTGTAGGACAAGCCGTCACGCCCAGCCCCATGCGCAAGCATGCGTTTTTCGTCGGGCTCCCGGTAGCGCTCGTTCTGGTGACTTCCGTAACCGCGACCGTCTGGTCGAAGCAGAACGCACTTACACCGCTCGGCGATGGAACCGGTACCGAGGTGTCCGCACGGGCGTATGGGGTCGCTGTCAAAGGCCCGTCGATGGCCGAGCCGCCAGCGGCAATTGAAGGCGCGCTAGTACGAACCGGCGAGCCTGACAGTGGCGCATCGGGCGAGCTTCCTACGCCGGCCCCACGCCTGGTGAGGGACCCCTTGAGCCAGGGAAGCCTCGGGCCGCCCATGATCGCGATGGATGAGGGAAGCTTCTCAATGGGAAGCGCCAGCGTCACTCCGCGAAGCGATGAGTCTCCGGTCCATGTTGTCAACGTCAAGCGTTTCCTCATTGGCGCCTATGAGGTGACGTTCGAGGAGTACGACCGGTTCGCCCGCGCCACAGGCAGGCGTTTGCCGGACGATTTCGGTCGGGGCAGGGGGCGTCACCCCGTTTTCGATATCAGCTGGTCGGACGCTCAGACCTATGCGCAGTGGCTCTCTCGCGAGACAGGGCAGCGCTACCGGCTACCGAGCGAGGCGGAATGGGAGTACGCGGCGCGTGCCGCCACCAGCACCCCATTTTGGTGGGGCTATGATCCGGGCGTGGGGCGCGCCGTGTGCTTCGATTGCGGAACCGGGTGGGATAATCGATCACCGGCCCCCGTCGGCAGCTTTCTGTCGAATCCATTCGGCCTCTACGATTCGTCCGGAAACCTCATGGAATGGGTGGCCGACTGCTACCATTCGAATTACGGGAATGCCCCGGTGGACGGGTCTGCTTGGGAATCCGCGGAATGCAGCTCCCGCGTCGCGAGGGGAGGGGCCTTCAACAAGCCCGCGAAATCCATGCGAAGCGCGGACCGGCACAGCTTTGCGCCCGACACGCGGATCGACATGATCGGATTCCGTCTCGCGCGTGATGTGTAATTCATGGGGTCTTACGGGCATGCCCGGGTGAGCTCCAAGCCCTGTTCTTCAATACTCGAAACTCCATTCAAGCTTCCCGCCGCTGGGATCGATCTCCACGCGCTTTCCGGTGCGCGTATCCCCAGACAGGTTTCCCAGAAACATCATGATCTCCGCGCGTTGCGTAAACCAGCGATCCAACTCGTCTGTGCCGACCAGGGTAACCCGCCGCTCGGCTCGGGCGATCAACGCCAGCAAGTCTCGTCGGGAGCGCTCGTCGCGCTGGATCGCCAACGTTTCGGACAGGGGGCGGGGACAGAGCAGAAACAGTCCGGCTTCGAACCGCTCGACGGCGCGCTGTGCCACAAGGCGCGATGCCGCATCGCCCAGGGTGGAAGCCAATACCAGACTGCGGTCCGGGTAACGGCTGATCAGGCGCTCCATGACCCGGTCGGTCAAACGTCGCAGGCGGTTGTCTGCACTACAGGTTACCGTCGCCTCCGGAACGCCCACCAGGAGCATACGCACCAGCCCGCGACCGGAGCGGGCGAGGAGCGTCGGCGTCAGGCGCACGGCGAACCGGTCCAGGTCCTTCATGGACTCGCTCAGGCTGTCGTAGGCGATGAGCTGGGGATGGTGCTTGCGCGCGTTGTCACGGATCGGGGCGTAGGTCCAGCCATCCAGGTAGCGGTCCGCAGCCCAGCGTTTGTGCTCGATGATGGCGAGGCGCTCGACCTCCAGCGGCGCAAAGGCGAAGGACTCCACCAGCTCTTCCGGCACGGCCCGGCAGTCGACGGTTGCGAGCTTGGCCCATAGGTGGTCCGCCTGTTGGCGGGAGGCGTCACGGTAGGAGGCCTCGAGGGTCTGCCATGGCTGACCCGCGGGCTCGGCATCGGGGTCCCGTCCCTGGGCACCAATGCTGTCGCGGTAGTGTTCGTGAATGACGCGGGCCAGCTCGTCCCCGCGCCCGTCCAGCAACACCTCTGGCTGGAACGCTTCGCGCACGTACGAAGAGGGCAGAACCTGTCCGTCCCAGTCCTTGATATCGCTCGTGGGCTTCGCGTCTCCGATTTCCAGGTGGATGAGCGGCGATGCGCGCTGCTGGTCGGCGATCAGCTGCGCAAGCCTCCGGGCGGTCTCGAGCCCCAGCTCGGGTGGGTCCATGCAGACGTAGACGCCGGTGATCGGCGTTTCTTTCGACAGCTCAGGATCTTCAATGTCTTTGAAGCGCAGCCTGCAAAACTGCTCGGCTTGGGGATAGGCGGCGAGCAACGCGTCCCGTTGCGCATCGGGTTCTCTACTGGCGAAGGTGAAGGCGGGCTGCTGGTCGCCGTAATGGACCATGCGCATCGCCTGGACGATCAGCGCGCCGGCTGGAGGTGCGTCCCCGGCAACCAGTACGTGAACGGTCTGACCAAACGGAGGGTCCATGCCCGCGTGCAGTGGCCAGCGCGCCAGCAGGGCGCGGGCCGCCTGTGCTTCGAAGTCGAAGTTCTCGATCGTCAGCGGCGCATCGTCCGGCAGGTCGGGTAGCCGAGGTGGCCCTTCCCCCCCGTGGACCAGGATCACCCGCAACGGCGCCCTGCCGTGGAGTCGGCGGTGGCTCGATCGGCGGAGGGTCTCGACCAGCCCGGCAGCATTTTGGTGGGGTTCGGTGAGGATGAGAGTCTGCGCCGAGTTCAGGCCGGCCCCGGTTCTCGCGATGCCGCCCACTCGGCGGGCCGGGCCATGTTCTTCAAGGGCTTGTAGAGAAGAAAAAACCGGTTTTTTTTAATGAAGAGGACGTTCAAGAGAGCGTCTGTTTTTCATTTGAAGT
>JAYEJW010000152.1:0-14611 GCA_034716535.1 Pseudomonadota bacterium | reverse complement strand
CTGCTGTTCCTGCTCTTGCTCCTGTTTCTCCCGCTCCTCCTCCTGCTTGCGCTGTTCTTCGGCCTCTTTTTCTTCTTGTTTCTTCTTCTCTTCCTCGTAAGCCTCCTGCTCGAGGCGGGCAAGCAGGGCGCGGGCAAGGGTCAGGTTGTGCTGGGCGTCCTCGTGGGCCGGGTCGGCGCTCAGGACCTGTTCGTAGGCCGCCACGGACCCGGCGTAGTCGCCGAGCTTGAAGCGGGCATTGCCCAAGTTGTAATGCGCGTCCTCTTGCACGGCGGAGCGGTCCACGCGACTGAAGGCATTCGCTGCCTCCTGGTAGCGGCCGGCACGGAAGAGGGCGACGCCCCGCCGATAGGAATCGGTGAAGCCGGCGGCAGCCTGCTCAAAGTCGCCGGCTTGAAGGTGACCGTAGGCCTCCTGCTCCTGATTCAGGAACCAGCCGGCCTGGGTTGCGGTTGCAAGGAGGATGGTCAATCCGGCTGCGGCGCTAAGGAATAGGGGTCTCACTGCTTGCGCCTCCGGACGGCACGGCCCCGGAACTGCGGCACAAGCAGGGCCGCGATCACAAGCAGCGGGAGGTAGAACCGCTCGTTCCAGATACGGGTGCGCTCATCTCCGGCCTCGGGAGGGAGGCGGGTAACCGCCGCGGTCTCGAGGATCTCCTCCGTATCGTCGTCCCGATAGTCGGCGCGCTGGTAGGTGCCTTGACCCGCGCGGGCAAGCTCTTCGAGCAGTGTCTCGTTGAGGACGGAGCGGATGGGCTGGCCGTAGCGGTCCATGATCCAGCCGCCCTTCTGAGCGGGGACCCGAGCGCCCTCCTCGGTGCCGACGCTGAGAACATGGAACTTGATGCCCTGGCCGGCGAGCTTCTCGATACGGGGGACGAGGTCGGGCTCGTCGAAATCCCCGTCGGAGATGAGCAGGACGGAGCGTGCGCTGTCCTCCGGCAGGCTCCCGAGCAGGGTCTCGGCCCGGTCCAGGGCCTGATTCAGGCGGCTGCCTTGCAGGCGCGCCAGGTCCGTGGACAGCGCGGGAAGGGCGTTGAGGATGGTGTAGGTATCCTCGGTGATCGGCGAGAGCACGTGGGGCACCGAGGCGAAGGCGATCAGCCCCAGTCGCACCTGACGGTTCTGCAGGATCAGGTCCTGAATCTCCTGACGGGCACGGCCGAGGCGGCTGGGGGCCACGTCGTCCACCTGCATGGAGCGGGAGATGTCGATCAGGATCAGCATGTTGTTGCCGGGGTGGAAGAGGCGCACGTCCTCATAATCCCAGCGCGGTCCGGCCATGGCGGTGATCAGCAGCGCCCACAACAGGGACCAGCGCAGGAAGCGCCCCCAGCGCTCGCGCCCCTTCAGCTCGCGGGTGCCGGTGAGGTGGGGCAGCAGGTGGGGGTCTGCGTAACGGTGGATGGGGCCGCGCGCGGCCTTCGCGGCGCTGCGCCACAGCCAGACGGCTACCGGAAGCAGGGCCAGCAGGGCCCAGAACCAGACCGACTGCTCGAAATGGAATCCGGCCTCAGGCACTGGCGATCCTCTTGGCGAAGCGCTTGCGTCCCTCCGGGAACAGGCCCAGCCCCAGCAGCGCCAGCAATGCGAGGGCGAGCGGGATCCGGTAAAGCGGAGTGGGAAGGAAGGCGGTACGGGACTCCGCTTCGGTTTTCTCCAATTGACTGATACGGGTCGATATCTCCTCGAGGGCGCTGGTGTCGGTGGCGCGGAAATAGGCCCCACCGCTGACGTCGGCGATACGCTGCAGCGTATCTTCGTCCATCGTCAGGTCATCGCGGTATGTGATGACGCCTTCCTCGACGATCGGGATGCTCTCCTTCTTGCTTCCGACCCCGATGACGTAGATGCGCACTCCAGTCATCCGGGCCAGGGCCGCCGACTCCAGGGGCGCGAAGCCGCCGGCGGAGTTGTCGCCGTCGGCGATCAGAATCATGACCCGCGAGCCCTCGGGGCGCTCGCGCAGCTTCTTGACCCCAAGCGCGATGGCGTCACCGAGCGCCGTGCCCTGGCCAGCGATGCTGGGCACCACACCATCAAGCAGCTGCCGCACAGCCCCCCGGTCCACGCTCAGGGGGGAGAGCACGTAGGCCTTGCTGCCGAAGATGATAAGTCCGATGCGGTCCCCCTCCCGGGCGTCAACGAAGCGGCCCATGACCCCCTTCACGACCTGCATGCGCGTGACCTGGCGGCCCTCGACCGTGAAGTCCAGGGCATCCATGGAGTGGGATGCGTCCACCGCCAACATGAGATCGTAGCCCGGCGTGCTGACCTCCGTGTGGGGCTCGAGCCACTGGGGACGCATCAGCGCTACCACCAGGGCCGCCCAAAGGAGGAAAAGCAGGGCCTTGTAAAACCAGCCGCCGAGCTGGCGCCGGGGACGCCGGGATTGGTAGGCCGCCTTGAGCTCCTCCAGGTGCGGGTGCAGCAGGGTGACACGCTGTCCTTCCAGGTCCTCCTCCTTCTGCTCGCGCTGCTCGGCCCACAGGAGCGGCAGCAGAAACGGCAGGGGCAGGAGCAGGCCGACCCAGGGCCAGTGAAACTCAAACACGTTTCTGCTCCTCGGCAGCTACCCAGTCGTGGGCGGCATCGATGAGCACCAAGAGCTCCTCGGGGTGCCCGCGATCGCCCGGAGGTGCGTAGGGGGCCTCCAGCAGCAGGCGCCCCTGTTGCGTCCAGTCGAAGCCCTTGGGGTCGTTACCGTTCAGCCAAGCGAGCCAATCTTCTCCGGTCAAGCCGGCGCTGGCCTCGCGGCCGATGCGGGCCATGGCGATGCGCCGCAGAAGCTCGGAGAGCTCGCCGGCGGATTGCTTGATCGCCTGCTCGCCTGCTCGCCGGCGCAGGTCGCGCAGCTGACGGGCCGCATCCCAGCGCCAGCTGCCCATGGTAAAAACGGGTATCGGGGGAATGCGCAACCGCAGCGTGGCGCGAAAGCGCCAAGCCAGGACCACAAGGGCGAGGATCGTTGTCGCCAGTATCCACCAACCGGGCGCCGGTGGCCACCAGGAGACGCCCTGGATACCGTGAATGTCGCGAAGCTGCTCGACTCCCGGATACATTCAGACCCCCCGCACTCGGGCCCGCTGCTCCAGATGATGGATGAGACTGAGGTGAATCTCTTCGTCGGTGCGCACCGGCAACAGGATGACGTTGAGCCGGAAGGCGATGGCCTGGAGCATCTCGCGCCGTTCCTCCCAGGTCTCCCGGTAGGCCTGGCGGGCCTGGGGATCGTCGGTGTCGATCTCGACGAGGGAGCCGTCGGTGCCGGTAAAGGTCGAGACCCCCATGGATGGGATCTCCCAGTCCGCCGGGTCGTCCACGGGGAGCAGAGCCACGGAGTTGCGCTGGATGAGGGTGCCGAGGATGCGCTCCAGGTCCATGGCATCCCGGTTCAGATCGGCGATGACGAAGACCAGGGACCCAGTCGGAAGCCCACGGGTGGCACGCTGCAGCGCGCCGCCGAGGCAATCGATGGACTGGTCCTCTGTCGTGCCGGGCTCTGTGAGCGTGCGCAGCAGCTGCCACAGGGCGCGGCGGCCGCGGGAGGGTCGGAAATGCTGCAGTCCGGCCACCGGATCACCGAAGGCGAGGCCGCCCACCCGATCGTTGAGGCGGCTCGCCGCCCAGCCGATGAGAGCGGCTGTCCGCGCCGCCTGGACGGACTTGAAGGTGCCGCGGGTGCCGAAGCTCATGTGGGGACCCTTGTCCACACAGAGCACCACGCAGCGCTCGCGCTCCTCGCGGAAGACCTTGAGGTGCGGCTCGTTGATGCGTGCGGTGACCTTCCAATCCATATAGCGGATGTCATCGCCCTCGCGATACTCGCGCACTTCCTCGAAATTGACACCGGCGCCGCGGAACACCGAGGCGTAAAGCCCGGCGAAGGTGGAGTTGACCAGGTGGTGGGCGGGCAGCCCCAGGGTATGGGCCTGGTGGCGCAGCTCCAGAAGGTCGTCGAGACGGGGATAGAGACTCATCTACTGCCGAGAGTCCCCCTTTAGGGAATAGCGACCAGGTTCAACATCCGATTCACGAACTCGTCGGTGGTGATGCCCTCCGCCTCCGCCTCAAAGGTGAGGAGCAGGCGGTGGCGCAGGATCGCCGGGGCCACCGCCTGGATGTGGTGGGGCGCGACGAACTGGTCGCCGTCCATCCACGCCCGGGCACGGGCGCAGCGGGCAAGCGCGATACTGGCGCGGGGCGATGCGCCGAAGCGGCACCAGCGGGCGAGATCGGGATCGTAGACTTTCGGATTTCGCGTCCCCTGTACGATGTCCACGATGTAGCTGTTGAGCTTGGGGTCCAGGTACAGGTTGGCCACGTCCCGGCGCATGGCGAAGAGTTCGGCCTGGGACAGGCGCTTGGCCGGTGGCGTGTAGTTCGTTTTCTGCTGCTGTTGATCGAGCTCCAGGATCTTCAGCTCTTCTTCCCTGGACGGGTAGTCGACCACCGCCTCCATCAGAAAACGGTCGAGCTGGGCCTCCGGCAGGTGGTAGGTGCCCTCCTGCTCCACCGGGTTCTGGGTGGCAAGCACCATGAACAGCTTGGGCAGGGGATAGGTGCGCTGCCCTACGGTTATCTGCTGCTCCGCCATGGATTCGAGCAGGGCCGACTGCACCTTGGCGGGCGCGCGGTTGACCTCGTCGGCGAGCAGCATGTTGTGGAACAGCGGGCCGGGCCGAAACTCGAACTCGCCCTTCTCGTGACGATAGATGTCCGTGCCGATCAAATCCGACGGCAGAAGATCGGGCGTGAACTGAATCCGGTGGAAGTCCCCTTCCAGGGATTCCGCCAGCGCCTTCACCGCCGTGGTCTTCGCCAGCCCCGGCATGCCTTCGACCAGGAGGTGACCGTCGCTCAGCAGGCAGATGAGCATGCTGTCGACGAATTGTTGCTGGCCGATGATGCGCGAAGAGATGTGGTCGCGGACGGGTTTGAGATCTGCGGGGGTCATGCGGTACTGCTTCGGCTCCCTTGATTTGGATAGGTCGGGGGTTGGATCGACGCCGACCCTCCAGGAACTTTATATGTGTTCAACCTCGGCAATGCTGACGGTTTTCAGGAAGGAGTGCAACCCCCCCGGGAAAACCCTTAGTCATTTGATTTATAGTAATATTCGGATACGTTAATGATACAGCTGGTTACACGGGTGCCCACGCCTTGCCCGTCGACCCGCGGTGGTCAGACCCAGGAAACGGCAAGCGTACCCAAGATCAGGCCGGCGGCCGGGATGAGGATGCGGGGGGGTCTGGGAACCGTCGACCAGACGAGCGCGGTGCTCAGGGCGACCAGCACGGCGGCGATCCAGCCCGTTTCGCTCAGTCCTCCCAATCGCTGGGTCAAGGGTACGACCAGTGGGAGTGCGAAGATCAGATAGAGTATTCGTGCGGTCTGCTCTGTACGCTGCGCCCCGTATCGCACCGCGAACGAGCGCTTGCCCGCCTGGCGGTCGGTCTCGATCTGCGGCGGCTGGTGGGAGAGCAACAGCGCCATAGCCAAGGCCCCGAAGGAGAGCGAGCCCCAGAGGATGTCGGCCGTGAAGGGGAGCCCGGCGAGCAGGTACAGGCAACCGAAGACACCCGGCCCATAGCAGAGCCCCGTCACCCATTCACCCAAGTGCGTATAGGACAGCGGACGGGAGCCCGCATTGTACAGATAGCCCAGGACGACCAGCGGCGCGGCAACGGCCAGAATCCAGAGCCGCTCCCCCAAGATCAGGAGGCCGAGCCCCGTCGCAGCGCCCGCGGCCAGACTGACGAAGCCGTGCAGCGCTGCGATCCGCGTGCTTTGCCCGTGCACGCGGACCCAGGAGTCGTACTTTTCGCCATCGGCTCCCAGCCTCCAATCGCTGACATCGTTGAGCAGGTTGATGCCGTGCTGCAGCAGCACGACCGCGAAGGTGCCGGCGGCCAAGCCGCCCAGCCAGATCGGCTGGCCGCCGGCGAGCAGCAAGACCCCGAGGCCGGGGAGGACGGAGACGAGATAGACGGCGGGGTTAAGCGCCTGCCGCCAGCTCGCTGCCGAATCCAGGGTCTCGGGGGCCTGTACAGGGGGCAAGGGCTTCACCATGTAAATGCGCGCCGAAGGCGCTCCTCCTCCCCCTCTCCCGCCGGGAGAGGGCGGGGGAGAGGGAAACCCTTCATGACAGCCGTGTTTTCATGGCCAGGCGCGACACGGGTGTCATGATGAGTTAGGCGGATGCGGCAGCTGGTTGAGAGGCTTGGAAGTTCTGCAAGGCGGCCTCGAACCACTGGGCGTGCTGTTGCTCGGAGTCGATCACCCGCTGGTACACGTCGGCGGCGCGCGTGTCGCCTTCGGCAACGGCCTGATCGCGGAAACGCGGATAGATATCCTGGTACTCTCGCGCCTCGACACGGATCGCCACGGCCAGGGCGTTTTCCACCACGCCATCCGGGTTCATGCCGATGAGTTGATCGCAGTTGGCGCGGATGGTCTCGAGGGCGTCGATCGCCCGCCGGGTGTCCTCACCCCTCTGCGGCGTTCCCATCTCGTCGTAGAGCTCGCGCAGCCACACGGCATGGAGCTTTTCTTCACCGGCGACCTTCGTGAACAGACGCGCCAGGTCGGGATGGCCCGCCTGCTTCGCCCAACGGGCAAACTCGGGGTACATGACCTGGTTTTCGTACTCTTCGACGTCGACGAACGATTCGGCGCTCCGGTGCATATTCTCCGATTGCTGGGCCGCGGCGAAGCACTGGAAGATCATATCTTCGGTGATCTCGGTTGTGGGCATAATTCCTCCTAAGGATCGGTTCTGTTGGGAGTTGGAATGGGAGATTTGGCTTGCTGCCAAGTGGATCATACCCATCATGCGTCCTCAGTCCAGCATCCTTTCGCGCCAATGCCCCATTGGGGCGTCGCCGAGGATCAAGTTTCGGACGTCCGCTCCGCACGTCTTCCGGGGGACAAGAGGCCAACAACCGATCTGGAAGGCTGCTGGAAATAGGAGGTTTTCCCGCTGGCCGAAACGGTTGCGGGTGCGCTGTCCCTACCCGAGCGGTCAAGCGCCCCAGGGGATGGCTGCGGAAGCCGATCGAAACGGCCGCATCCCAGAGAGAGGCCCCCTCATCCCAAGTAACGCTCAACCTCTCGCAGCCGGTCGCTTTCCTCCAGCAGCTCGGAGCGCGGGAAGCGGATGATGGCCACCACGCGCCCCGGCTGGTCACCGCGCAGCGCCCGGGTGAACTCGATCTCCGAGCCGCTGCTGTCGGCGGGGCCCTCGCGCACGATGTTCATGCGATCCAGGCGTACACGCACCTGCTCCAGGCCGAGGTGGCTCTCCGGATGTTCCAGCAGCGCGATCAGGCGCTTGAGGTAATCGTCTAAGCTCTCAAGTCCCTTCTTTACTTCCGGCAGGTCTGTTTCCAGCTCGGCAATTCGTCCTCTGAGCTCGTCCTGCTCTTTGAGATGCTCGGCGCTCTCGTCGAGGAGGAGCTCCACGCCGCGGGACCTGGACTTGGCCACTTTCTGCTTGAGGCGCAGAATGCGCAGGCGCTCCTCGGTCTCGGCGATGCGCGACTCCTGCCCGACGATGTCCTGTACGGCTAGGCTGACGAGCAGCTCGAGGGCGTCGTGGGCGAGGGCTTCGCGCACCGACTGCTCTGCTTCCCCCACCAGGGCCACCTCGTGATTACTGAAGCTCACTGCCGTCTGGCGGACGTCCCGTTGTACGGTCTCGCCCCTCAGCTCCATCCCGAGCTGGTTTCTTACTTCCGGCATGGCGGCGAGGACGGCGTAACAATCCCCCCCGATCGGGTGCTCCTTGACGTACTTGCGCACGTCCGGTCCCGTCAGCACCCAGCGCATGCGCTTCACGCTGCCGAACAGGGCGTTGATCATGGCATCACCGGCCCAGGCCTGGCGATCCACCCGCACGGGACCTGGAACTTGGAGGGACAGCTCCCGGACGTGCTCCAGCGCCCGCTCAACCACCGGAAACAGCTTCCTGCGGTAGCCGCTCACAGCCCGCAGGCGGGGATTGACCTGGTCGACAACCCGCTCGACGGCCAGGTTGATCTCGGTCTCGTAGCGCCTGCGGGCGGCGCTACGGGTCTTTATCCGTGACCACTGCTCATGAACGAACAGGACGAGGCGCTTCCAGATGTCTTTCATGGCAGTTTCACCGGGGCTGGCTGGTTGAGTGGTGTCGCGCGCATCCGAATACCCTGTATATACGTGCCAAAGGCGCACCTCATCGGAGCGCGTGTTTCTTCCCTAACTCCCCGCGGAAGCTGACGAGCAGCAAGACCGCGACCCCCAGGGTGATGGCGCTGTCCGCGACGTTGAAGGCTGGCCAGTGCCAGTCTCCGACATAGACGTCGATGAAGTCGATGACTCGACCGGTGAGCACGCGGTCGATCAGGTTCCCCAGGGCGCCGCCGACGACAAGCGTGATGGCCGCGGCCATGAGGCGTTCGTGGGTCTTCAGGCGCAGCAGCCAGACGACCAACACCACCGTCATGATCAGCGCGATACCGGCAAACAGCCAGCGCTGCCAGCCCCCGGCATCGGCGAGGAAGCTGAAGGCCGCACCCTCGTTGTACATCAGGGTGAGGTTCAGAAGCGGCGCAACCGGCACGGGCCGATAGGGCTCGAGCAAGGACTCGGCGAGCCATTTCGTCCCCTGATCGAGCACCAGGACGAGGCCGGCGAGCCAGAGCCAGCGTGCCATCGTTCGACGGGGTGCCGAGGGGTGGTGGATTGCGCTTCGCTTATCCATCCTACGCAAACCGTCGGGTCTCGCCGACACCCGCGATGTTCGAAACGCAGCGTCCGCACAGCTTAGGGTGCCCCGCGTCTACGCCCACGTCTTCCCGGTGGTGCCAGCAGCGCACGCACTTGGGATGGCTCGACGGGGCCACCCGCACCGCGAGTCCCTCAAGATCTGTGGCATCGGCATCGGCTGGCTGTTCGCCCATCGAGTGGACCCGGGCAGAGGAGGTGATGAGCACGAAGCGCAGCTCGTCCTTCAGGCGCGATAGGAGGTCCTCAAACGCCGGCGCGCAGTAGAGGTCCACCTCCGCGTCCAGAGACGACCCGATGGCCCCGTCCTTGCGCGCGGCCTCCAGCTTCTTGGAGACCGCCGTGCGGGCCGCGAGCACCTGCTCCCAGAAGCCCCGGTCGAAACGGTCCTTCGGATCCAGGGCGAATAGGCCCGGGTACCATGCCTCGAGATGGACCGAGTCGGAGCGTTCGCCAGGGATATGCCGCCAGATCTCGTCGGCGGTGAAGCTCAGGATGGGCGCCAGCCAGCGGGCCATGGATTCCACGATATGGTACATGGCGGTCTGGCACGAGCGCCGCGGCACGCTGTCCGGCCGGGTCGTGTATTGGCGGTCCTTGATCACGTCCAGGTAAAAGCCGCCCATGTCCAGGACGCAGAAGTTGTGGACCCTCTGGTAGATCAGGTGGAACTGGTAGTCCCGATAGGCCTGGATGATCGCTTCCTGCAGCTGCAGCGCACGGTCCACCGCCCAGCGGTCGAGCTCGATCATCTCTGCAGGGACGACGGAGTTCTTCACCGGATCGAAACCGTTCAGGTTCGAAAGCAGAAAGCGGGCGGTGTTGCGGATGCGCCGGTAGGCATCCGCGGTGCGCTTGAGGATCTCGTCGGAGACGCTCATCTCGCCGCGGTAGTCGGTGGCCGCCACCCAGAGGCGAATGATGTCGGCGCCCAGGGTCTTCATGACGTCCTGGGGCCGCACCACGTTGCCCTTGGATTTCGACATCTTCTCGCCCTTGGCGTCCACGGTGAAGCCGTGAGTGAGCACTTGAGCGTAGGGCGCGCGGTCGTTCATGGCCACGGAGGTGAGGAGCGACGACTGGAACCAGCCGCGATGCTGGTCGGACCCTTCGAGGTAAAGGTCCGCGGGCGAGCGCAGGCCTTCGCGCCGTTCCAGCACACAGGCGTGGGTGACGCCCGAGTCGAACCAGACGTCCAGGGTGTCGTGCACTTTCTCGTAGGTCTCTCCCTCCGCTTCGCCCAGCAGGTCCTGCGGAAGGAGCTCGAACCAGGCGTCCACGCCCTTCTGCTCCACCCGCTCGGCAACCTGCTCGATCAGATGGGGGGTTTGCGGGTGCAGCTCGCCCGTCTCCTTGTGCACGAGGAGCGGGATGGGGACACCCCAGGCCCGCTGCCGGGAAATGCACCAGTCGGGACGGTTGCGCACCATACCTTCGATGCGGGATTCACCCCAATCGGGCATCCAATGCACCTTGCCGATTTCACGCAGGGCCGCACCCCGCAGACCTTGTTTCTCCATCCCGATGAACCACTGAGGAGTGGCGCGGAAGATGATGGGGCTCTTATGGCGCCAGCAGTGGGGATAGCTGTGGGTGAAGCGGGCCTCCCGCAGCAGGGCGCCTTTGGCCTTGAGGGTCTCCACGACCTTTTCGTTGGCTGAGAAAACGTGCTCGCCCTCGAAGATGGGCGTGCCCGGCAAGAAGCGGCCGTCGCCACCGACCGGGTTATCCACCGGCAGGTCGTAGCGAAGGCCCACCACGTAGTCCTCCAGACCATGGCCCGGGGCGGTGTGCACAGCCCCTGTGCCCGCATCCAGAGTCACATGCTCACCCAGGATGACCGGCACCTCCCTGTCGTAGAAGGGATGCTGGAGCCCGAGTCCCTCGAAGGCGTCTCCGCGGGCATAGCAGATCACCCGGTAGTGCTCGATGCCCCAGCGGTCCATGGTGTCCTTGAGCAGGCCCTCGGCGACGATCAGACGCTCGCGTCCGTGATCGCCCTCGGTCTGCACGACCACGTACTCGAGCTCCGGATTCAGCGCCACCGCCTGGTTGGCCGGCAGGGTCCAGGGTGTGGTGGTCCAGATGACTGCCGACATCGGGCCATCCCCATGTCCGTCCGGGATCGAGTGGCAGCGGGCCAGGAGGGACTCCTCGTCGAGCACCCTGAAGCGTACGTCGATGGAGATGGACTCTTTGTCCGCGTACTCCACCTCCGCCTCGGCCAGGGCGGAGCCGCAGTCGATGCACCAGTGCACTGGCTTGTAGCCTTTCTGCACGTGGCCGTTGGTGATCACCCGACCCAGGGCGCGGACGATGTCCGCCTCGAAGCGAAAGTCCATCGTGAGATAGGGTTGCTCCCAGTCCCCGAGCACGCCGAGGCGTTTGAAGTCTTCGCGCTGGCCGTCCACCTGTCGGGCGGCGTAGTCGCGGCAAGCCTGGCGGAACCGGGCCGGGCTGATCTTCGCGCCCGGCTTTCCCTTCTTCTTCTCCACCTGCAGCTCGATCGGCAGGCCGTGGCAGTCCCAGCCTGGGACATAGGGCGCATCGTAGCCTTCCAGGGTCCGGGACTTGACGATGATGTCCTTCAAGACCTTGTTGACCGCATGCCCGATGTGGATCTCGCCGTTGGCGTACGGCGGGCCGTCGTGGAGGATGAACTTGTCTTCCCCCGCCATGGCCGCGCGGATGCGTCCGTAGAGGTCCATCTCGTCCCAGCGCTTGAGCATGCCAGGCTCGCGATTGGCCAGGTTGGCTTTCATGGGAAAGCCGGTCTTGGGCAGGTTCAGGGTGTTTTTGTAGTCAGCCACGGATTCTTTCCGATTTCATGTCTGGAGACTCTGCTGGGGAAGAGGATTCGGTCGTTCCCTCGGTTATGACGATCGGGAGAGCGGCACGCCGAGGTACTCCCGCGCCGCCATCGCGTCCCGGGCGATCTGCTGCTTGAGCTCGTCGAAGGAGGCGAACTTCTTCTCGTCCCGTAGCTTGAGCCGGAACTCCACCTGGGCGTGCCGGCCGTAGATATCGCCCTCGAAATCGAACAGGTGCACCTCCAGCAGGTAGCGGGTATCCCCGCTTACCGTGGGCCGGGTGCCGATGTTCGCCACGCCCGGCCAGGACCTCCCGGCGACGCCGTCCGCCATCACCGCATAGACGCCGCGCAAGGGGCTCACCCGCCGGTGCAGGTTCAGGTTGGCTGTCGGGTAGCCGATCGCACGCCCGCGCTTGTCGCCGTGACCTACCCTGGCGCAGATCCAGTAGGGCCGACCCAGCAGGTGCCTCGCAAGCTCCAGATCACCGCGCGAGAGCGCGTCGCGTATGCGGGTGCTGCTGATCCTCTCTTCGCCGTGCGTGATGGTGTGCAGGTCTTCCACGGAGAAGCCGTGCTCGCGCCCCATCTCCTGCAGCAGGCAGAAATCACCTTCCCGGCCATGGCCGAAGCGGAAGTCGTCCCCCACAAGCAGGTGGCGCGCGCCGAGGCCATCGACCAACAGCTCACGCACGAAGTCGCGCGCGTCCATGCCGGCGAGCTTCGGGCCGAACTCCAATAGCACCACCTGCTCGATACCGCAGTCGGCCAGAGCAGCAAGCTTCTCGCGTAGCCGCGTGAGCCGCGCCGGCGCCGCATCGGGCGCGAAGTACTCCATGGCCTGGGGCTCGAAGGTGATCACCGTCGCCGGAAGCCCCATATCCCGACCCTTCTCGATCAGGCTCTGGAATACGGCGCGGTGTCCGAGGTGCACGCCGTCGAAGTTACCGATCGTCGCCACACAGCCCCGATGACGGGGTCTGAGATTGTGTAGTCCGCGAATGACCCTCATGAAACGTCGAGCTTTGGGCCGAAAAACGCGGATTATAGGTGGGAACGGGCGATTGTTCCTAGCGTGGGAGGTCCGAGGGCCAGCCACAGAGGAGCAGCGGCCTGCGTCAGGACCGAGTCGGACGCGCGAGGAAATGTCGCGGCCGGATGCCGAATGCGAGCAAGGCCAGGGCGTAGATGGCGCCGCCGGCGAAGATCCACCCGAACAGACGCAGCACGCGCTCCCAGGTGCCGAGCGTAAGCCAGAATGCCGTCTCTCCCCGGCCCCAGTACACCACAAGGCCCATGATCAGACAGGCGCCCAGGCCTCGCGCCAGCAGGCGTGCCCAGCCCGCTGGCGGTCGATAGATGCCCTCCCGTAGCAGCCCGCGCATCAGCAGACCTGCGTTCACTGTTGCCGCGATGCTGGTCGCAAGGGCCAGGCCCGCATGGCCCAACGGGAACATGAGCGCCAGGTTGAAGCCCATGTTCGTAAACATGGCGATAACGGCAATACGCACCGGCGTCTTCATATCTTGGCGGGCATAGAATCCCGGCGCCAGCACCTTGATGCCCATGAAGGCGGTCAGCCCCAGGGCATAGGCCATCAGGCTGCGCGCGGCCATGTGCACGTCTTCGGCGGTAAACTCGCCGGAATAGAACAGCGTGGCCAGCATGGGACCGGCCAGCACCAGCAGTCCCACCGCCGCGGGTACGCCCAGCAGAAGCACCCAGCGCAGCGCCCAGTCCAGGGTGCTTGAAAATGCCTCCGGCGACTGTTCGGCGTGTTTCTGCGAGAGCTTGGGCAGGATCACCGTCCCCAAGGCCACGCCCAGGATTCCGAGCGGGAACTCCATGAGCCGGTCGGAGTAGTAGAGCCAGGAGATGCTGCCCGTGACCAGGAAGGAGGCCAGCAGGGTGTCCAGCAGCAGGCTGATCTGGGTTACCGAAACGCCGAACAGGGCCGGGACCATGAGCTTGACGATGCGGCGCACGCCCGGGTCCTTGGTGTTGACCCGCGGTCTCGGGAGCAGTCTGAGCCGGGCGAGAAAGGGGAGCTGGAAGGCGAGCTGCGCGACACCGGCGATGAAAACCCCCCAGGCGAGGGCCACGATGGGGCGCTCCATCTCGGGCGCCAGCCAGAGGGCGCAGGCGATCATCGAGATATTGAGCAGCACCGGGGTGAAGGCCGGGACACCGAAGCGCTCGTAGGTGTTCAAGATGCCGCCGGCGAAGGCGGTGAGCGAGATGAACAGCAGGTAAGGGAAGGTCAGGCGCAGCATCTCGGATGCCAGCTCCTGTTTGCCGGCCTCCCCGATGAACCCGGGCGCAAAGATCAGGATCAAGAGTGGTGCTCCGAGCACGCCGATGAGGGTCACCCCAAGCAGCACGGCGCCGAGTGTGCCCGCTACGTCGTCGACGAAGCGTTTGAGCTCGGGGAAGCTGCGCTTGGTCTTGTACTCGTTCAGAACCGGCACGAAGGCCATCGAAAAGGCCCCCTCGGCGAACAGCCGGCGCATGAAATTCGGAATCTTGAAGGCGACGAAGAAGGCATCGGTGCCCGCGTCGGCGCCGAAGATTCGCGCGACCACGAGATCGCGGATGAAGCCCAGGATGCGCGAGAGGAGGGTGTTGCTACCGACCTTGGCAATCGACGCGGAGAGAGAGGCCACCTGGTTCCACCCGGCAAATTGCGCGATTATAGGGGCCTGGGAGGGAACCGCCCAACGGTTTGCTCTCTGAGCCGTGCTCTTCGATCCAGGAAAGCTGTTCGTTCTTGTGGGTGATCGTATGAAAACAAGGGGTTGGAGATAATCTGGCGCTCGTCGGCCGTGCGGATCGCCGCGCGTCCGCAGGCGGTCGATTATGCTTTTCCCCACTGCCGTCTCCAAGGTCAACTGGCGGCGGGTCGGGTGCGCAGGGCGAATCCGTTCTCGCGAGGATCCTAGCGTTAAGTAGAAAGTTACCCCACGTTCTGGACAATCCTCCCGTGCGAGGGTATAAAGCACACCAACACCCAGCGGTCCGAGGTCGTGTGCTTGAA
>JAYEJW010000151.1:0-3026 GCA_034716535.1 Pseudomonadota bacterium | reverse complement strand
CCGTTTGTGGATGTCACTGGGGACCCGAACGTCCCCCGCCAGGACCGAATCGACGGCGTCGGCTCCGATGCCCTGATCCTGATAGTAGCCCTTGAGCCGGTCCATGCAGTAGTCGAACACCTCCGCCGCGGCCTGTTTGGCGTCGACTTTATCCCGCAGCTCCTCCGCAGTGAACTCGAGCAGCTCCCTCAGATCCAGCGCGAGCGGCGTCTCGATCAGAATGCGCAGCAAGCCGATGGAAGCGCGGCGCAGGGCATAGGGGTCCTTGACCCCGGTCGGCCGCTGACCGATGGCGAAGATGCCGACGAGCGTATCGAGCTTGTCAGCGACAGAGAGCACCTGGCCGCATTGGGACTGCGGCAAGCGGTCGCCCGCATGTCGCGGAAGGTACTGTTCTTCCATGGCCGCAACGACGCACGGATGCTCGCCCGATTGTTCGGCATAGTAGCGTCCCATGACGCCCTGAAGGCTCGGGAACTCGAAGATCATCAGGGTCAACAGGTCGCACTTCGCGAGATGGGCTGACCTGGCGGCGAGTTCCTCGTCGACCCCCAGCAACCCTGCGATGTATCGTGAGACCTGACCGACCCGAGCCGCCTTCTCTGCGAGCGTGCCGAGCTCCTTCTGAAAGACGACGGTCGCCAGTTTGGGCGCGAACGCCGCGATGGGCTTCTTGCGATCTTGCTGCCAAAAGAAGGCAGCGTCCGAAAAACGTGGTCGGATCACCCGCTCGTTGCCGGCCCGTACCTGGCCGGGTTCCCGGCTCTCGATGTTGCTGACGGTGATGAAGCGCGGTAACAATCGACCTTCGGGCGACAGGAGCGGGAAATACTTTTGGTTCTTCTGCATAGTCTCGATCAGGACCTCCGGAGGGACCTCCAGAAACTCCTCGTCGAAGGCACCAATCACGGCCGTTGGCCATTCACAGAGTCCGGTAACCTCATTGAGGAGCTCGGGTTCCAAGATCGCTCGGCCCCCAGTGTCAGCTGCCAGGGCCTCGACCTGCTGTTGGATCATCTCGCGCCGCCTCGCGAAGTTGGGCTCGACCCGTCCCTTGGCGCGTAGCAGTTCCGCGTAGCCCGAAGCGGTTGTTACAGAGATGCTCTCAGGGTGATGAAACCGGTGGCCCCGCGTTGCGGCATTCGTGTCAACACCGAACAGCCGCGCTGGGACGAGCTCGTCCCCGAAAACCAGGGTTGCCCAATGTACGGGTCGGACGAACTCGTCCTCCCCATCGCCCCAGCGCATGCGCTTGGGAATCGGGAGCACGGACAAGGCCTGTTCCACCATGCCAAGCACCAGCGTACTTGTCGCTCGACCTTGCTGGATCTGACGAAACACGAGCCAAGTCCCCTTGGGGGTCTCCTCCTGCTTGAGGTCCGAGACGTCCGCACCACAGGAACGCGCAAAGCCGAGGGCCGCTTTGGTGGGCTGACCTTCGGCGTCGTACGCTGCCTTCAGCGCAGGGCCCCGTCGCGCGACTTCTTGATCCGGTTGTCGCACGCGCAGCTCGCGCACCAGGAGTGCGAGCCGGCGCGGCGTTGAATAGGCGTCGATGCTGGAGAAATCGAGACGGTGGTGCGTGAGTTGGGCGCGAAATCCGGCGGCAAATGCTTCGGAAAGCCGGCTCAACGCGGTCGGCGGCAGCTCTTCGGTGCCGATTTCTACCAAGAGGTCCCTTGTTTCTTCCATGCCTCCCCCTTCAGCGCCGCTTGATCATCGGAAAGCCGAGTGCTTCCCGCCGTTCGTAGTACGCTTGAGCGACCGCGCGTGCCAGCGCGCGGACCCGCAGAATAAACCGCTGACGCTCCGTGACCGATATGGCGCTTCGCGCATCGAGTAGGTTGAAGGTGTGCGAAGCCTTGAGCGCCTGCTCATAGGCCGGCAGCGGTAGACCCTTCTCGATCAAGGCCCCGCTCTGCTCTTCGCAGGTATCGAACTGCCGGAACAGGGCATCCGTGTCGGCCTGCTCGAAGTTGTACGCGGACTGCTCCACTTCGTTCTGATGGTAGACGTCACCGTAGGTTACCATGCCGCTTTCGCCGGTCGCCCAAACCAGGTCGAATACGCTCTCGACGCCCTGTAGGTACATTGCGATTCGCTCGAGTCCGTACGTGATCTCGCCGGTCACCGGTCGGCAGTCGAGACCACCGACCTGCTGAAAGTAGGTAAATTGCGTCACCTCCATGCCGTTGAGCCAGATCTCCCAGCCCAGACCCCAGGCTCCGAGGGTTGGTGACTCCCAATTGTCCTCTACGAAACGGATGTCGTGAATCAAGGGGTCGATTCCCAGAGCCCGCAGCGAATCCAGGTACTGATCCTGAATGTCCAAGGGGGAGGGCTTCAAGACGACCTGATATTGATAGTAGTGTTGCAGTCGATTCGGATTCTCGCCATAACGCCCGTCCGTTGGACGGCGAGAGGGCTGAACATAGGCACAATTCCACGGCTCCGGGCCTATTGAGCGCAGAAAGGTAGCCGGATGGAAGGTCCCGGCTCCGACCTCCATATCGTACGGTTGCATAACGACGCATCCGCGTTCGGCCCAAAAACGTTCCAAGGCGAAGATAAGGCCCTGAAACGTCGAAACGTCTTCGATTGCCCCTGCCAACAGATGCTCCTCGTCAAGGAAAGCGAGTAAAAACAGCTAGTATATCGAGTTAAAGCCCAGGAGCGCCAACAATCCTTACGTGCCGGCGTTCGAGGTTTCGCTCGGGCTCGAGCGGTGCTGTTGAGCGTATTTCCGTCTCTAATAGGCGACACGGTTTGCAGCCGGCACGCATCACGTATAATTCAACCAATGTCAGCTCACGTGCCAACGCCGGCCGCAACCCGGCCGCTCCCGGTATTTCGTAGTCCCGATCGCGTTCTACTATGGTGAAGCAGCGAAAGGCGGTCGCGCTTGTGTCCGGTGGACTCGACTCCATGCTCGCTGTCCGCCTGATTCAGGACCAAGGTGTCCAGGTCGAAGGTCTTAACTTCTTCACTGGGTTTTGTGTCGAGGGCCATACGCACGCGATCCGCAA
>JAYEJW010000150.1:0-3036 GCA_034716535.1 Pseudomonadota bacterium | reverse complement strand
GTCGTTGGACAACTTGCGTGTGCCAGCATCTTTGCGCCGGCGTCGGTTGCCGCGAGATCTTGCCATATCAGATTAAGTTTGTCTCGTAATACTGTGCTTTTTCAGGGCAGGGTCTGAACGGTTACCACGGGTTTGCCCTTGCCGTCGGCTAGTAGTTACAGTTGTCCCGAAGGACAATACAGGTACTCCTACAGGGGACTCGCACCCCATCAGTTCATGCCCATGTCAGGCGTACACAAGTCGTCCGAGCCGACGCGGGAAAGTGTTGCGGCGCTTCGCGGTGGGTATCTAGGCCGCGCGGCTCGACTCAAACGTTGGCCGTGTGATGCATGTTCACTACAATACGGTAAGGGGAAGATTACATGAGTTTGAAGGTAGCTAAATACGAACAAATCTGGATTGATGGTTTGAACCGCGGGGACGTATCTGTCGCTAATGATTCGTTCGCGCCTAACTGCGTCATACATATGGCGGGAGCCCCTGAACCGAATGTTTCGGTAGAAGCGTTCAAACTGCTGGTCGCCGGCCTCTTGACCGCATTTCCAGATTTTAAAATAACAGTTGTGGATCAAATCGTCTCAGGCGAAAAAGTAGCCACCCGATGGGTAGCCGAGGGGACGCACGATGGACCCCTAGGCGAGGCTCAGCCAACGGGTAATCGCGCGAAGTTCGAAGGATTAATTCTTGACCACATGGTAGGAGAGCAGGTAGCCGAAAGGTGGGAACAATGGGATCAAATGGGGATGCTCAAACAGCTCGGACTGATTTGACGAAGGATGCAGCGCTTTACCTTGCTTTTCAAGATAGCTCGGCTAACAAGGCAAATTCACTCAAACGGCAAAAAGCGCCGCTCTTTTGTCGCTTTGCTTTTCGCCGCCGGTGATTTGCAACGTTACGTCTTTTGAAGTGCAGCACAGTTAAATTTCAACAACGGAGAAACGCAAATGCCTCAATACGTTATTGTTTATCTAGGCGGCGATCAGCCCTCTAGCCCAGAGGAAGGTAAGCAACATTTTTCGAAATATATGGATTGGTTATCTTCATTGGGGGACTCAGCTGTTAGTCCCGCTAATCCGCTTAAGAATACGACCACAGTAAACTCTGATGGTACCGTTACCACTGGAGGCACAACGACAATGTCTGGTTACACTATAATTGAAGCGGGTTCTATGGAGGCGGCACTGTCGATTGCAAACGCTTGCCCTTTTCTTGATATTGGCGGTTCACTTGAGGTGTCAGAGTTAGTAGAGATGCCAAGCCGGAAATAAACATAACGAATAAGGTCAAGCAATGGGACAGGTCTTCCTTTTTGCCTACTAGGAGCCTAGCCATACTTTGAACGATCCTAGTTCAGCGACGGAAAAAGGGAAGAACTGCCGCGGGCCCGCCACGGAGGTGCGAAGCACGACGCGGGTAGTCCCGCGCAGCCGGCGGAGACCATATACAACCGCATCCAACACGTCGTGAAGCCATTCGCCGTGGCCCGGGAGCGGGGCGTGCCGGGGCGCGAAGGCTGTCGCCGACCGCAAGACGAACGGAGGACTGGGATGTCCCGTTTCGCATCCTGAGCACGGCGACACTTCGACCTCCTGTGCCGGTCGCTCAGGACTGTTCGAGAAGCTTAAGCTACCCAATCCGAAAATTGTGCCCTATCCTCGGACACGTAGCATCGTGTTGGCAAGAGGGGGCTTTTGCCGGCTACGCAAGCGAGGATCGCTGAGGAACCCCGTGCGGTAGTCTCGCACGCCGGGATCTGTCCCGGGAGCATCGAGTAACCGGCGTCCCTACGGCGGCGACGAGCGATCGGAGACCGGGAACCATGAATTCACTGACCCTGTCGATCCTTATAACTGCCGCTCTAGGCAGCGGAATGATGGCAGGTCTCTTCTGCTCTTTCTCGAGTTTCGTGATGAAGGCGCTTTCGGAGACTCCACCTCCGATGGGAATTACGGCAATGCAGTCGATTAACAAGGTAATTGTTAGGCCCGCTTTTCTTGTCGTATTTCTCGGCACGGGTGTCGCTTGTGCTCTGGTTGTCGGCCTCGGATGGCAACAACTCGGCAACCATGCGCTAGCTTGGGCAACGGTTGGGGGGGTGGTTTATGTGCTCGGCAGCATTGTTGTGACCATAGTGTTCAACGTACCGCTAAACAACCGCCTCGCGGCAGTCGATCCCGAAAGTGATGAAGGCGCGAAGATGTGGGGGATCTATCTAGTGAGGTGGATCCGCTGGAATCATGTGCGGTCGATAGCGACAATTGCTTCTACGCTATTGCTGATCCTAGCGGTACTCCGTGCGAGCGGTCGCGCCTAACGAGTGGCCGCAGTGGACCGCCAAAAGCGAACGCTATAAATTCCCTCTGTCGCTCCGCTCCTCCGGCGAGCACTCAGCCGTCACGTCGGCTCACAATAGGATACACCATGAACTGGCTTGAAAGGTCGGAATCTGAAATCCTGGCAATTGCAAATCCAATAATGGATAATCTCATGCAAGCCTCGACCGACATCGACCTTAAGCGGCACGTTAAAGACTTTACTGACAAATTGAAGTCAATCGTTACGAAAGAAAATCTGGAAGCGCAATGCAAGGAATACCAAGCCAAGTTCGGTTACTTCTCGGAAAGAGAATTCGTTGCTGTGTTTAGAAAGGAAACGGATGCTGTTATCTTCTGGAAACAGAGATACACGAAATCTACAGGAGAGCACATTGCGTTTCTTCGCTTAATCAGCGCCGATGGAAGAATCTTGGTTCAAAACGTATCCGTTACTTAATACTACGAGGCGGGGCATCAGTCCTGGCCTGACCGAACTAGTGCCTGAATCGAAAGTCACTTTTCCACGTCAAAACAACCTGTTACAATATGCCCCCATGATTAAAGATTTCATGGAAACTCGTTCAATAGGGACAAGATATCTCGCAACTTGTTGATTTTTTGTAGTCGCGCCGGGCATTTTCGGGCTCCTGCGAATATCAACGGAATGAATCTCAATAAACTTCGTCATTCGAAACCCCATGCGTCAAGTCATCGATCCGCA
>JAYEJW010000149.1:0-3044 GCA_034716535.1 Pseudomonadota bacterium | reverse complement strand
TGACCCCGACCGAATAGATAAAGGCGCGGCGGATGGCCGCATCGCCGCGGGTGAGATCCTGTCGTCTGTCCTTCCTCATCGTCCTGCCAGTGTCCTCTCTTCTCGTCCGTTGTTGTCCGAGCCTGCTGCGATCGCCTCGGGCCGCTGCAGGTCGTAGATAGCCACCGGCTCTGCGGCATGATCCGCTGCCGGGTTGCGGCTACGATGCAGCGTGACTGCACGCTCCACGGCGTTGTCGTCGGTCCGGAAGTGTTCGTGCAGGTCTCGATGCTGTGTGGCCTTGTCCGCCTGTCCCAGCTCGTTGAAGACCAGGCTCAGGTTGTGGTGCGCCGCCGCGTACTCGGGCTCGATGGCCAGGGCCTGCTCCAGCCGAGTCCGCGCGCGCTCCAGCAGAACCAACCGCGCCTCCCGGTGTTTCTGTCCCCGCTCCTGACGGGCGCGCTCGTAGAGCGTGCGACCTAGCTCGTTGAGCATGCGGAAGTCCCGCCCGAAGTCGAAGCGGCGCTCGCGCGCCGCTGCGAAGCGGGTGTCCGCCAGCGCTTCCAGGGTGTCGATGGCGGCGTCCAGGTTGCCGAGCTCCCGGTCAACCAGGGCGGAGTACCAGGCGAGCGTCCAGGGCGGGGCAGGCGGGTGCGCGTCCGCGGCCCGCTGCAGGGCGGCCGCGGCCTCATCGAGCCGGCCCTCCCGGTACAAGACCCGCACGAGGTTCAGCGGGCCGTCGGCGAGCCCCAGCGCCTCCACATGCGCGAAGGCCTCCGCCGCCTGGCGCGACTCGCCTCTCTTGCCCTCACGCAGCAGGCCGATTCCATAGTCGTTCCAGCGTTCCCAATCCGCGATCTGTCGGGATTGGGCCGCTACCTCTGCCCCGCCCACCAGGGGCAGGGTGAGGGTGTCGCCGGCGAGGGTGGTGATGGGCAGGTCGTTGACCAGGAATCCCTCCCCCTGGACGTGGCGGTAGAAGCGGGTGTCGAACTTGCGGTAGTTCAGCGCCGCCTCGACCCTGATCGGCCCGGTCGCCTCCGGCGGAACCCTGAGCGCGTAGTGGACCACGGCGGCCGCACCCGGCGGGATCTGGTGGTTGTAGAGTGCGACGAAGACGTCCTGCGCGTTGCGCCGATCGATACGGTTGCCTTCCCGGTCCAGCAGGTAGGCGTTGAGGTAGTAGGCCCAGGGGTCCACGTCGCCTTCGGCGTTCAGGCTCCCGGAGCGCCCCACGACCCGGTCTCCGGCGAGGACTGTCAGGTCGAGCCAGAGCTCGTTGGAGTCCGTCGTCCCCTGGGTCAGCTCGTGACCGATGCCGAGGGTGCGCACCACCACCTCCAGCAGGTAGCGGCCCCCAGGCTGGAGCTGCGGCAGCTCCGGCCGTAAGGGGGCGTGCAGGCGGCCCTCGATGTTTCCACCCTCCTTGATGCCGAAGATGTCTACGCGGGCTGCGCGCTGCATCATCTCGATGCGCGGTGCGTTCTCCTCCTCCTCACGCCCCAGCATGTGGGGAACTGCCGTATTGGCGGCGGCGAAGAGGTGATCGTGGACACTGCGCCGGCCGGACCCGTTGGGGTCTCGCGCGGCGGGATCCTCGGACGGGGAGGGGGGCATGTGGCAGCCGGCACAGTTGGCGATTGCCTGTGACGGGTAGTAGAAGCTATCCACCCGATGCCCCGAAACCCCGCTGAGCAGGAAGCTGTCGTAATGGTTTTGCCCGCGCAGCCAGCGGTAGTGGTTGAGCTCTTGCGGCAGGTGCACCTTGTGGCAGGCAGAGCAGAGCTCTGCACTCTTGTGCACGGGCTTGAGCAGCGTCTGTTTGTGGAACGCGGGCTTGGCCTTGATGAGCTGGCGGTTCACGGCGCTCAGGAAAGGGCTCTCGCTGAAGGCGAAGGGATAGCGGGGCGGATCGATCAGCGTGTAGTCCCCGTTTCCTCGCGGGCTGTTGACTGCGGTGATCGCGTGACAGCCCAGGCAGGTGATGCCCGCCTGGGAGCCCGGGTCTGCATCAGGATCGTAGCTCGGATCGTCGAAACGGCCGGAGAACAGGGGAACCTGGTCGTGGCAGGCCGCGCACAGGCGGGCGACCCGCACGTTTCCGTCGCGCTCCTTTAGGACCTCCCGCGTGTCCTCGATGCTGAAGCGGTAGGCCGGGTTGTTGAAGGAGCTCAAGGCGTGCATGCTCTCCGCGTGCTGCGCGGAGATGTCCGCGTGACACTCGGCGCAAACGGCATCCTGCATTAGGTGCTCCGCCGGAATGGGTCCGCCGGTCGGCACTCGGGACAGCGCCGGCTGAAAGGCCCTTTCCAGGGGTGGCGCGGTGTCACCGCCCGCCGAGAGGTGCAGGCCCAGGGCCACGGCGGTGACCATCAAGGCCGCTCCCGCCCACTGGTTCCCCCGGCGCCAACTCAGGCGCGGACCCGCCAGGCGGTGGAGGACAAAGAGCCAAGCGACAGCGAGGGGCGCCAGCACATGGACCCAATAGGCCGCTCCTCGTATCTGCGGGTCGTTCACTTCGAAGAAGCCGAAGCGCGTGAGAAGGAGGCCGGAACCGAACAGTGCGATGATGCTCAGATAGAGTCCCAGGCCCGCCCTGACCGCATAGCGGTTGGGCCGCCGCCTGGCGCGGCGCAGGTGCAGGGCACCAAAGGCGAGGGCAGGGACCAGGAGCACCAGGCCCAGAACGAGGTGGGCCAGGAACATGAGCAGATAGAAGTAGTTCTGGAGGGTCTCGGCGCCTGCGGACTCGGCGACAGTGACGCTCACCAGGTAGAGGGAGTTGACGGCCAGCAGGCCGAACAGGACGAGGACGAAGGCGAGGAGTCGCCGCAGCCGGGGCGTCAGTACCGGTGGGAGCGGGCGTCGCATGGAACTGGTCGACATGGCGGTGTTCGAAGTGCTCTCTGACCCGGAATTCTACCCATTAGAATTTTAAAGGATTTTAACCCATCTGCTAGGGTTTCAGGATCGCGAGATCAATGTTGACCGATGTCTCCCTCGTCCGCCTTGGTTTCTTGGTCCTGGCATGGCTGACCTATTTCGGCCTGCATTCCCTGCTTGCC
>JAYEJW010000148.1:0-3045 GCA_034716535.1 Pseudomonadota bacterium | reverse complement strand
CTCCGGGGCCACGGCTTCGGCACTGCGCGCCTACGCCAAGGCCCCTACGACGAATGGCTTGACGGTGTGTCGGATGCGCTTGCATATGGCCTTCGCTGGCTACGGGACCTGCGGCCCCTTCGCCACTTCGGCCATACGCACGCGCCTACACCTGCCGCGGACTACCCGCCTCGTGCTTCGCACTTCCATGGCGGGCAGCGATAGACTGATGGCAGGGACGGTCCAACTTTGCCCTGAGGCGGAAGCTGAGCTGCTGGCGATGCCGGCCGACATCCGAGCCCGCTTCCTGCATGTAGCCGAGCTGTTGCAAGCCTTCGGACCCCGGCAGGTCGGCATGCCGCACGTTCGGCACCTGGAGGACAAGCTTTGGGAGATGCGGATGAAGGGACGCGACGGCATCGCCCGGGCGGTCTATGTGGCCCGCAGGGGCAACAACTGACGGTTCTGCACGTCTTCACCAAGAAGACCCAGAAGACCCCGCGCCGGGCACTTGAGACCGCCCGCGCACGCCTGCGGAGGTTGAGCTATGACTGATCTTGCCGAATTGAAGGCCCGACTGCTGGAAGACCCGGACACGCGCGCCGAGTACGAGGCGCTGGAACCCGAGTTCTCCATCGCCCGCGAGCTGATCGCGGCGCGCACTAGGGCGGGACTGAGTCAAGCCGAGCTGGCCGAGCGTATGGGCACATCTCAATCCACCATCGCCCGTCTGGAGAGCGGCAGCACCCTGCCGAGCATGCGCACGCTGACCCGCTACGCCAAAGCGACCGGATCGAGGGCTGTTGTGAAGCTGGAGGCCCTAACCGACTGAGCCGATCGGCGCACGGGTTGGCCTGGCCTGCATCGACCGGCCGAACACCGGGGCACCCGTACCCGGCTTGCATGGTATCTCCGTTCGAGGGTGTGCGATGAACGTCGTTGTTTCCATTCGGAACCGGAAGGCAATCCCGGTCCGTGCCCTGCCGTTTGTAACCGGGTGGACGCTTTCGCCCGACGTGGTAGCCACCGAGCTGGCTGAGTCTACCGAGCTTAGCCGGCTGACCAAACTGCGCGCCTGTCATCTGAACGAGTACGGCGACTTAGTGGAGATGCTCCCGAAGGAGTGGGACCGGATCGTAGCGGATCTGAAAGCGCTGAGTGCAAAGCTGGAGGCATCCGGGGAAACGGGCGCGCCCCGTTACGCCTCTTGGCGGGAGAGGTCGATTCCGTGTCTCCCGGCTGGCGTCTTTGTCTGGAGAGATGAGTTCGAAGAGGCTTTCTCCCGCGGGTACAGCCGGCACAGATGGGCGATCCCCAATGAACGCGAGGGTGACCGCGCGTTGACCTTCTCACCGTTGATCCCGGATGCGCTGTACGAGGTAGTGATGGAGGGGCTGAACATGTACCTGCCCCACAAGCCGGACTACGAATTCTGGGACGACTACGAAGAGTTCACGCTGGAGGCGGCGGCATACTTGTGCTGCGACTTGGAGCCCGAAAACAGGAGACAGGGCGATCCCCTCCCAACCCCTGTAGTACGCATGATCGAGAAGCTCGTGCGTGATGGGGTGCCCATCGACGATTCGACGCGAACCATCGAGACACGGGTTACCGGCGAGGGCCTACCAGTCAACCGAAGGATCATCGGCGAAAAGTACGTTAAACGGTGCGATCTGGAGACCTGGGCGATACGGACTGGAGCGCATCCGCCGTTTCTCTTGCGGAAAGACCGCGCATCGACATCCAGGGACTCCGCCGTCGGCGACGATTCGCAGAAAAACCCGTTTTCCTTGGCGTCCGAGACCCACGTCACCGTCGGTAGCGACCCGACGCCCCGGTTGAAGAATCGTCGCATCCGGGGTCGCGGGTCCGAAGAACTGCTCGACGATGGTGACCCGGTCCCCTCGTTGCCGAAATCCGACGCAATTTCATGGCCGCAGTGCCTCGCCATTCTCCAGGCGCGTTGGCGAGCCTGCGCAGAGGAGGCATCCTTTTGGATAGCGAATAACCGGATTCGGGTTTTCTCTCTGGCTTCGCATCGAGGGTTCCACGCGCAGGAGACGTTCTCGTTCCTGGACGAACCGGAGACAAGCGTCTACGAGCTGCTGGACCGATACAAGTACGACGAAACCGAGATCAAGCGTTTTGATCCCGTGCAGGACCCTGCACCGGGGCCGGTTGAGAGGCTGTCGGTCGTCTGGAAAAGGAGCGGTTGGAGAACAGCGCACTACAACCCGAGCGGTCGATACTTGAGCTTCGAGCGAGCGGTCGAGTTCCTTCGCGCTCTACCCGACCTCGCCCCGACGAGCCGAGAGGAGGCTGTATCAGTCATTCGTCGAGAGATGGGCTCCGAGGAGATACCCGCGGGAAGGATCATGCCTCTGCTGCCTCTCGGGGTCGGGATGAGCGATGCAGGCAGGCTCGCTGACGCCTGGTTCCCGGAGGGAAGCATTCTGATGCTGGCAATGGAGCAATGGGGCGCGGAAATCGACGGTTGGGATGCTGCAACGCGACGTACGGAAGGGGGGGTCCACTCCGATGCGGATGTTGATAAGTCCCAACGTCTACCGCCCGTAACGCTGGACGCTCAAGAGAGCAAATCCGAGGCGGCCGAGCTGTACTTCAACAAGGAACTATCAGTTACAGATCGGCGTCTGCCGATCTTTAAGGACGCCCTGTTCGAATACGCGAGAACGCACCTCTTGGCGCAGGTGAAGAATGCATTCCGAAACTGTAGTAAGCACCAATTCTCCCTGGAGGAATCGTTCGTGCTTCCTCTCAAAGTCTCGCGCGGAGGGAAAGGCGTTGAATCGGGTAAGAGCGCTTTGTTCTCCGCCTGTCGCCGGCTCGAACAGGACTTGCGACAGCAAAACCCTGAGTGGCCGGAAGAGGAGCCTTTGCTGTTCGCGACGGCATCCACTTTTGACCGCAGCTTTTGGCAGCGAAAGGAGGTAAAGAGGCTCTGCATCACCGAACCCACTTCCAGCCATATCCGGTAAGGGATTCCCGCCCCCTGTTTTTTCTGCCCCCTACCCCCTACCCCCCTACCCCTATCCCCTACCCCCC
>JAYEJW010000147.1:0-39703 GCA_034716535.1 Pseudomonadota bacterium | reverse complement strand
CCTATTTATAATTATTTCACTACTAGTATCCATCTTATAGATACTAACCATATCGTCAGCTATTTTATATGCTTCACTAATCTCTTCTGGAAAAATAGCATATGATTCATTTTTTAATACTTCTATTCTCCATCACAGGTCTGCCCGACGTCGACTTCCGGCCCAACGGCGAGCAGGCGCCCGATGGCCGTCCGCTCTACCAGGTCGAGCTGCTGGGGCTCGACATCTTCCGCCCCCATGACCTGGAGACCGAGTCGATCCACGCCGAGAACCTGCCCTGCTGGATGCTCGACACCGACTACAACGGCATGGTTTTCATGGCGCGCCAGGTCTTCTTCCCCAAGACCTCGGCCTGGGACAACCTGCAGAAGTCGCTGAAGGCGCGCTTCGACCCCTCGGTCTGGGACCATCTGGCCGGTACCACTTCGGAACCTTTCGTGCTCGGCACACACCGCCGGGTCGCGGTCAAGGTGATCGACGAGCGCGGTAACGAGCTGATGGTGGTGCGCGAGGAAGAGGGAGCGTGAGTATGGGCAAGGAGCAGACCAGCGCCCCCGTCGCGCCAACGGAGGTCGAATCGCCGATCATCAACTCGCCCTTCGCCGAGCCGGCGGTCCATTGGCAGATCGAGCGCGGCAAGCAGCCGGTCCAGGCGGTCGGGCGGCGGCCGGCGAGCTACTTCTACCGTGTACCCGAAAGCAGTGGGCGCGGCCGCAAGAGCAAGAAACAGCTCAGCCTGGGTGGGGAGCTCGATGTCGGCCAGCAGGAGGATCTGCCGCTGGTCAACTGGCTGCGCGGACGGGTCAAGGAGTGGCGCGAAGGCAAGCGCACCGGCATCCCCTACGATGGGGCCTCCAGTATCACCAAGGAGTTGCTGGCCCTGTGGCGTGGTGACGAGACCTTGCGCAAGCAGCGGCTCTTTTTCGCCCAGGTCGAGGCGGCCGAGACGCTCATCTTTCTGATCGAGGCGAACCCGGTCTACCACAAGGGGATGCCGGAGCTGCCGATCGACCGGCCCGGCGAGGGCGCGCGCGAGGCAGGCTTCAAGGCCTTCACCCGCTACGCCTGCAAGATGGCCACCGGCACCGGCAAGACGACGGTGATGGGGATGCTGTCGGCCTGGTCGATCCTCAACCGGGTCGCCTCACCGACCGACGACCGTTTCTCCGACACCGTCCTGATCATCTGCCCCAACGTGACCATCCGCGAGCGGCTGCAGGAGCTCGATCCCGCACTGGGTGACAATAGCCTTTACCGCACGCGCCAGCTGGTGCCGCCGCACCGCATGGAGGAGCTCAGGCGCGGCGAGGTGATGATCGCCAACTGGCACCGCCTGGCGAAGAAGGAGAGCAGCAGCGTCAACGGCACCTCGGCCAAGGTGGTCAAGACCGGCGAGGCGACCGAGGTGGTCAAGAACGCGGGCAAGGCCAACGAATCGATCGAGACCCGGTATTTCGAGTCGGACCGGGCCTGGTTCAAGCGCATCCGCCAGGAGCTGGGCTCCGGCAAGGGGCGCAGCCCCCACTGGCTGGTGTTCAATGACGAGGCGCACCACGCCTACCGCCGGGGTGACGGCGATGCGCTTGTCGATCTGGAAGAAGACCGCTCACTGGCCAAAAAGAACGCCAAGGAGGCGACCATCTGGATCGAGGGCCTCGACCGGATCAACAAGCTGGCGGGCGGGCGCAAAAAGGGTATTCGTTTCTGTATCGACCTGTCCGCAACGCCGTTCTATATCCAGGGATCGGGGAATGAGGTGGGCAAACCCTTTCCGTGGATCGTCTCCGATTTCGGGCTGCTGGATGCGATCGAATCGGGGTTGGTGAAGATCCCCCAGCTCCCGACCCGTGACATCACCGGTGCCGCCGAGGCCAGCTACTTCAATGTCTGGCGCTGGGTCGAGGCGAGGGCTGAACAGGATGGGCTGGGCAAGAAGATCAATCCGCAGATCGTGATGACCTATGCCACCGCGCCAATCAACCAATTGGCGCAAGACTGGCATGCCCGGTTCGAGCAGTGGCGGCAGGATAGCCGGGAGGAGCTCCATCCGGTGCCGCCGGTATTCATCGTGGTCTGCCGCGACACCAAGGTTGCCGCCGAGGTCTACAACTGGCTTGCTTACGAGGAAGGGAGTTATGGACCGGCACCCACTTGGTTTCGGAATGAGCCGGGCAACGAGGTCACCGTGCGGGTCGATTCCAAGGTGGTGGAGGACCTGGAAGCCGGAGGGACCAAGGACGAAACGCAGCGGCTGCGTTTCATCCTCGATACCATCGGCAAGAAGATCTGGCCGGGCGGCAAGGTGCCGGAAGCCTGGTCGGAATTGGTCCGAAAGAACAACGAGAAGGCCGCCTCCGACGACAACGACGGCGCCTACAAGTGGGTCGACGAGCGGGTGCCGCCGGGGCGGAATATCCGCTGCATCGTCTCGGTCGCGATGCTGGCCGAGGGCTGGGACGCCAATACCGTGACCCACATCGTGGGTCTGCGGCCCTTCGGTTCCCAGTTGTTGTGCGAACAGGTGGTGGGGCGGGCTTTGCGGCGCCGCAGTTATGCGCTCAACGAGGAGACGGACCAGTTCGAGGAGGAGACGGCCAAGGTCTTCGGTGTACCGTTTGAGCTGATCCCGTTCAAGGTCTCCAAGTCGAAGGACAGCAAGCCGCCGAAGGAGCCGAATCATATCTTCAGTGACCCCGACAAGTCCCAGTACGAGATCGAGTTTCCACTGGTGGAGGGCTATTACAGTCCGCAGGCCTTTGAGCTGGAGATCGCCTGGGATCAGGTCTCTCAGGTGACCATCGACCCGAAGGAGATCCCGAATTCGGTCGAGCTGAATTCGATGACGGCCCCGGAAGGGTCTTTGGCGGTATACGGACCCGGCGAGCGTCCCGTGTTGACCCTGGCGGATTGGCGCAAGCAGTTTCGCCTGCAGCAGGTGGCGTTCCGATTGGCCCGTGAGGTATGCCGGCGTTGGGAGACCGAGCAGAACGGCGGCGAGGAGTCGGATGTGGCGGCTTCGACCTCGCAACTGTTTCCAAAGGTTGCCTTTGCCGCAAAGCGCTTCCTGCAGGAGAGGGTGAAACTCATCGGCAATGCTGATCCACGTGATGTCCTCCACGCCAGCAAGTACCATCAGCAGGCCGCCGACATTCTCTTCGAGGCCATCCGCAGGGACGGTATCACCCGAACGCGTGAGCTGCCGCGGATCGCCAAGGGCTCCGCGGGGCGGGGCAGTACCCGCTTCGTCGACTACCACACGACCAAGGAGGTCTACCCTGTCAATCGCTGCCATCTGAACGCGATGGTCGCCGACACCAAGAAATGGGAACAGAGCGCGGGTTATGCGCTGGATGCCCATCCGGGTGTGGTGCGCTGGGTTAAAAACGAGCATCTCGGGTTTTGCATGCCCTATCGAAAGAACGGCATCCCGGCGCGCTACATTCCTGATTTCATCGCGGTGCTGGATATTGGTCTGACGTTGGTGATCGAGACCAAGGGCCAGTATGGCGACGATGCGGATCAAAAAGCCAAGGCGGCAGAGCGTTGGGTCAATGCCGTCAACGAGGAGGGCAACTGGGGGTTGTGGCGTTACCTGGTGGTAAAGGATCCGACGATGTTGCCGCGTCTGCTGGATGAGAATGCGCTGGCGAAGTGGGATCAGCAGGCTGGGTTTGGCGGTTAGGGGGGTCAATGGTTCGGGGAAGGGCTACGCATGCTCAACGGGGCATGACCACGGCATGAAGATGGACGGAGAGGATCGGGGAATATGCCCGTAATGGAGTATTGCAAGCCTTGGATGAGCTACGAGGATCAACTGGATCTGTTGATAGCCCGTGGCCTGGCGGTGACGGATCGACCCAAGGCCCTGGACTATTTGCAGCGTATTGGTTACTACCGTCTGAGTGGCTACTGGTTTCCTTTTCGGGAGCGGTCGGGTCTGCTTGTTTTGCTCGATGAACACGGGTGCAAACCGACCAAGAAGAAAAGACAGGAAGTAACAATTGCCCTGGACAGCTTCAGGACCGGTGCGACCTTCGAGAATGCGGTGAAGCTCTACGTGTTCGATAAACAGCTGCGGCTGTTGGTCATGGATGCCCTGGAACGCATCGAGATCGCGCTCCGGGTGGATATTTCCCATACCTTGGGCAAGTTTGACCCTTTCGCCTATCTTCGCCCTGATCTATTCCACGAAGACTTCAGTCATAAGCTCCCCAATAGCAACGGTGTAACCCGGCAACACGATTGGCTTGGGAAACACGCCCGGTTGATCGGCGAGTCGAAAGAGGAATTCGTTCGCCATAACAAGAGCAAGTATGGTTTGCCTCTCGCGATCTGGGTCGCCTGCGAGGTGTGGGATTTCGGCACCATGTCGAGACTGTATGCTGGTATGCGCGAGGAGGACCAGGACGCAATCTCGGCCAAATACGGCGTCCACAACGGCCGAATTTTCGCGACCTGGTTGCGAAGCCTGAACTACTTGCGCAACGTCTGCGCCCACCATAGCCGCTTGTGGAACCGGAACATCGTCGACCAGCCAAGGCTGCCCTCAGTGGCCGACGTGGCATGGGTTGCCCCATTTGAAAGCGATTCCCATCTCAGGGCGCGCTGTTTTCTGCTGCTCTGCATCGCCCGCCATCTGCTGCGGGTTGTCAATCCCAATTCGAGCTGGTCCGAACGCATGAAAGCGCATTTGCGGACGTTTCCCGATCTCGACCATTTGGGGTTGAATCTGGCGGGGATGGGTGCACTCGACGATTGGGAAACGCAGTGGTGAGGAGCCCGGAGGGTCGGGGCAAAATTAAAAAACCCCTTAGCAATCTCCCCGCCGAAGCGGTTCAACCGAAAGGGGCCGTGTTACTGGAAACATTAGTCCCAATGGGTCCAAAATTCAACCATGGGATGCTTCCTGGACCTCTTATTCCGACAAGCGGCGTTGTGTCGATCAGAGGCCGCCGATTGCTCCGAAGCCGACTCTCCACTATTCGGGCGCGCCCACAATCGCCGGAAACTTCAGCCAGATCTCGCCCATTGACCAACCTGGCAATGTGCAACACCAGCTGACGCTCGTGTTGCGGAGCTTGGGTCCGCCCGGCACCAGAAAGGCAAACGACGCCTTACTGGTACCGGGCTTGGATCACCCCCCATCCCCCTCAAGGGGGCTTTGAGCGGGCAAGTAACATAACGCCAGGTTATGCGCCAAGCTCCCTGCTTGTCCGGCGGGCTGCCGGGCGTCCTGCCCGGCCAACACCAGCCCGCCCGCATAACCGGCGCTATGTTAAATGCCCGCCGGGGCTGTCCTGCCCCGATGAGGTGCGCCGTTCCCTACGGCGCGTGCTGGCCACCGGTCTCGGGCGCTGCGCGCGGGCCAAACACCGCCCCGTGCTCGTTCGCCCCAGCCCGGCGGCCATTTTGATCCCCCGCCCGCCCAGCGGGTCGCTGCGCGTGGGGCTCCAGCCGCTGCGCGTCTTCCGCTCCCCATGCTCGCGCCCCGCTCCCGTCCGCCCCCAAGGGGCTCCCTGGAGGCTTCGTTTAGGCGCTCCGGTAAATCGGAATGATCTCTGCGCCCGCTCTAAGTTTGTCGAGGTAGTCCGCCCATTCCTGCATCATTTTGCGCCGCTCGGGCAGGTGCGCGGTTCGGTTATAGGCGCGTCCGTTGGGATCACGTACCGCATGGGCAAGCTGGTGTTCGATGTAATCAGGGCGAAAGCCCAGCACTTCATCTAGGATGGTTCGCGCCATAGCCCGGAAACCGTGGCCGCTCATTTCATCCTTGCCAATCCCCATGCGCCGCATAGCGGCAAGGATGGCGTTATCGCTCATGGGGCGGGCTGCGCTTCGCGCACCAGGAAAGACGTACTGCCCGCGCCCCGTAAGGGGTTGCAGTTCTGTCAGGATTTCTACGGCTTGCCGGGAAAGGGGGACAATGTGCTGGGTGTCGGTCTTTGTGACGGTGTAGCGCCACTCGCCGGCCTCCAGGTCGATGTCCGCCCATTTCGCATGGCGTAGCTCGCCGGGTCGCACAAAGACAAGCGGGGCAAGACGCAGGGCGCAACGCACGGTGAGGGTGCCTTCGTAGCCGTCCAAAGCCCTGAGTACGTCGGCCACTTTCTTGGGTTCTGTGATCGATGCGAAGTGTTGCCCCTTAACGGGCGGTAATGCGCCGCGAAGATCGCCCGAGGGATCACGTTCGGCCCGTCCGGTGGCTACCGCATAGCGGAAAACCTGTCCGCAGTTGCCGAGGGCACGGTGGGCGGTTTCCAGGGCTCCCCGCTGTTCGATCCGGCGGATGACTTCCAGCAGTTGCGGGGCGCTGATTTCAGCGATGGGCTTGCCGCCGAGCCAAGGGAAGATGTCCCGCTCCATGCGGCGGATGATCCGGTCGCCGTGGTTGGCTGACCAGTTGGGGGAATGCTTGGCGTACCACTCCCGTGCAACCACCTCGAAACTGTTCCCAGCCCGCTCGACTTTGGCAGCCTTTGCCGCCTTGCGGTTTTCGCTTGGATCGATGTTGTTGGCGAGCAGCTTGCGTGCATCGTCGCGCCGTTCTCGGGCTTCTTTCAGTGAAACATCGGGATACACGCCGAGGGAGAGGCGTTTTTCCTTGCCCTCAACGCGGTACTTGAGCCGCCACCACTTGCCCCCTTTGGGGGAAATCTCCAGGTAAAGACCACCACCATCGAAAAGGCGTTGCGCTTTTTCTGTGGGTTTAGCTTTTCGTATTTGGGTATCTGTGAGGGGCATTGGGGGCAACTCTCCTGTTATCTGTTCCAGTGTTCCCCATAGATGCCCCCGTCAGCTCTCGGATTCTGGGGGCATCTTTAGGATGTCCTTGGATACAAATATAGGATAAGTTGCTGTAATTTCCCATTAAAAAAGCCGTCCTGGGACGGCTTTGGAACTCGAATTGGTGGAGGCGGCGGGAATCGAACCCGCGTCCGCGAATCCTCTGCCCTCGGTTCTACATGCTTAGCCCTGCCTATTGTTTTTAACCTTCCAGCGCCCGACGGGCAGGGCGTCTGGTCGGCGATTCCGTTAGGTTTTAGCGGATTAGGTCCGGACTCCCGTCACCGCGATCCCATGTGTTTTTACCCCTGGAACCCGCCCCCCATAGGCAAGCAGCGGTCAGAGGCTGGCCGGTTTAAGCGGCCAGAGCGTAGTTGTCGTCGTTGGCAACTATTAGTTTGCGGATGGATTTACGAGGTAACCCGCACCTCGGCATGCACCTCAGGTTTTGCAACCCACGTCGAATCCAGGTCGCCCCCTTCGTTCTATCAATTCGGCAGTATAGGTGGAGGAAAGTTCCCGGGCAAGGTGGTGTGCTCGGATTGGTCGGGCGGGTCGCCTTGGTCCCGGCCCCCCCACTTCTAATGATGCTTGAATATCCGCTCCTTCTCCCGCTGCCAGTCGCGGTCCTTCTCCGTGGCCCGTTTGTCGTGGAGCTTCTTGCCCTTTGCCAGGCCGATCTCCAGCTTGGCTCGCCCGTGTTTCCAGTACATCGCAGTTGGGACCAGGGTATAGCCCGCGCGTTCCGTCAGGCCGATCAGCCGGTTGAGCTCTGCGCGCTTCAGCAGCAGCTTGCGAGTGCGGACGGGGTCTGGGCTTACATGGGTGGACGCGGTCTGCAGTGCGGAGATGTGGGCGCCGAGGAGGAATGCCTCGCCGTGCAGGATCCTGACGTAGCTCTCCTTGAGCTGTACCCGTCCGGCGCGCAGGCTTTTGACTTCCCAACCTTCAAGGGACAATCCGGCCTCGTAGCGCTGCTCGATGTGGTAGTCGTGACCCGCCTTCTTGTTGAGGGCGATCGTCGCGCCCCCCCGTTTTGTCTTGCTCTTCTTTGCCATCGCGAGAGTGTAAAACAAACGAAACCTCACCGTGCAAATCCCCGCTGAAGGCGGGCGAGGGTCCCCGGCGGGACGGATTCGCGATTGCGGGCGGTTGATTTTCGGCGGTCGAGGGTCTATCGTACCGGGCTCTTCGGTGAAGGAGGTGGTTATGCGTCAGCCTTTGGTAGCGGGCAATTGGAAGATGAATGGGTCCCTGGAAAGCGTGCGGGCGCTTCTGGCCGGGGTCAAGGCGGGAGTCGGCGAGGTGCCGAAGTGTGAGGTGGCCGTCTGTCCGACCTATGTTTTCATTCCCCTGACGCAGGCCGAGCTCTCCGGCTCCGCCGTTGTCTGGGGGGGGCAAAATCTGTCCACGGAGACGTCAGGCGCCTTCACCGGCGAGGTCGCAGCCTCCATGTTATTGGACTTCGGCTGCACATACGTCATCGTTGGTCATTCCGAGCGCCGCACCCTGTACGGCGAAGATGACGTGCTGGTGGCGCGCAAGTATGCAGTGTCCCGTGCGGCCGGCCTGAAGCCGATCCTCTGCATCGGAGAGACCCTGGAGGAGCGGGAGAAGGGCATTACCGAAGAGGTGATTGCCCGGCAGGTCGATGCGGTCATCAATCTGGAAGGGGCCGCGGCCCTTGCCCAGGGCGTGATCGCCTACGAGCCCGTCTGGGCCATCGGCACCGGCGTGACCGCCACCCCCGAGCAGGCCCAGGACGTGCACGCCTTCATCCGCAAGCGCGTTGCCCAGCACGATATCGATGTCGCGGACAACCTGCGGATTCTTTACGGCGGCAGCATGAAGCCGGGAAATGCGGCGGAACTGATGGCAAAGCCCGACATCGACGGGGGCCTCATCGGCGGCGCTGCCTTGAATCCCGGTGACTTTCTGGCCATCTGCAAGGCCGCGGATGCCAGCGTCTGATTCACTATGCAAACCATACTGACCGTTTCCCATCTCTTTCTGGCCCTGGGGCTCGTCGGCCTCGTGCTGATGCAGCACGGCAAAGGGGCGGATGCGGGGGCCGCCTTCGGCAGCGGCGCCTCGGCAACGGTGTTCGGCGCCAGGGGGTCCGGGTCGTTCCTGTCCCGCACGACGGCGCTCCTGGCGGCTCTCTTTTTCGCCACCAGCATGGCTCTGGCCTATTTCGCCGCACAGGTCGGAGAGCCTGAAGGTCTCATGGAAGGCGTCGAGGTGCCGGCCGCGCCTGCGGCGGTCGAGGTGCAAGAAGAGACGCTAGCCGTCCCGGCGCCTCCCGCTGCGGCTGAGCGAACCGACGTGCCCTCGGTCCCGGGGCGAGCGGTGCCTGCTGATGCGGCCGCGCCGGAGGTGCCGGTTCCGGTCGTGGAGCAGACCGAAGCGGTACCGGTGCCCGAAACGACCCCTGTGCCGGTAGAGGTGCCACTACCCGCAAGTGAATGACTTCTTTCGGATCAATGCCGACGTGGTGGAATTGGTAGACACGCTGTCTTGAGGGGGCAGTGGCGCAAGCCGTGCCGGTTCGACTCCGGCCGTCGGCACCAATCGAAGACGGTATACCGCTACGAGCGGTATACCGTTTTTTTTTGTCAGCCTAAAATGCATCTAACCTGCTGAAATTTCGAGAAATCCTGTCTGTGCGCGAGCTTGACAGTTTAGCGTAATCTGAAATAGACTCCTTCGGCACACCGCGACCTACATAACAAGACCTGCAGCGGGGAGGGATAAGTTGCTCGAAAACTATCTGCCCATTCTGATCTTCCTGATCATTGGAGTCTTGGTGGGAGGCGGTGCTCTCGCGGCCGGCTTTCTTCTCAGTGAGCACCGCCCAGACGCGGAAAAAGACTCACCCTACGAGTGTGGCTTCGGTGCCTTCGAGAATGCGCGCATGAAGTTCGACGTGCGCTACTATCTCGTCGCCATCCTGTTCATCATTTTCGACCTGGAAATCGCCTTTCTTTTCCCCTGGGCTATCGTTCTGGATTCGCTCGGAATGGTCGGTTTTGTCGCTATGGTCATCTTCCTGGGCATTCTCGTGGTCGGTTTCATCTACGAGTGGAAGAAGGGGGCACTGGAATGGGAGTGACGGCATATCATGGGCATTGAAGGCATCCTCGAGCAGGGAGTGGTCACCACGACGGCCGACAAGCTCATCAACTGGGCGCGGACCGGCTCGCTGTGGCCCATGACCTTCGGGCTGGCCTGCTGCGCCGTCGAGATGATGCAAGCCGGGGCCGCCCGCTACGATCTCGACCGCTTCGGGATCATTTTCCGCCCCAGCCCGCGGCAGTCCGACGTCATGATCGTGGCAGGGACCCTGGTCAACAAGATGGCGCCCGCCTTGCGCAAGGTCTACGACCAGATGGCCGAGCCGCGTTGGGTCATCTCCATGGGCTCCTGCGCCAACGGCGGCGGCTATTACCATTACTCCTATGCAGTCGTGCGCGGTTGCGATCGCATCGTGCCGGTGGACGTCTACGTGCCCGGTTGTCCGCCCACGGCGGAGGCGCTGCTGTACGGTATTTTGCAGCTGCAGAACAAGATTCGCCGCACGAACACCATCGCCCGCTGAGTAGTAACCCGACATGTCACAACAGGAATCGAGAACCGGCGACGCCAGGTTGGACGCGCTCGTCGATGCGCTCGCCCAGCACGTGGGCGGGTTGGATTGTGAGACGCTGACCGCGCCGGGTGAGGTGACGCTCGTCGTCCCTCGCGAACGGCTGCTCGAGGTTGCCGCCACCCTGCGCGACCACGAGGATTTCCGGTTCGAGCAGCTCATCGACGTCTGTGGCGTGGACTATGCTGCCTTTGGCCGCTCCGAATGGGTGACGGCGGAGGCCTCGGTCACCGGCTTTGGTCGTGGCGTGGAGCGGGACTTCGAGATCGCCGACGACAGCGATCCCCAGCGCTTCGCCGTGGTCTATCATTTGCTGTCGCTTGCCCACAACCGCCGCCTGCGGCTGAGGGTCTATGCGGGCGGGGCCCGGCCCATGGTGGATTCGGTACTCCCGCTCTGGAGCTCTGCCAACTGGTTCGAGCGCGAGGCATTCGACCTCTACGGCATCCTGTTTCGCGGCCATCCGGACCTGCGGCGCATCCTCACCGACTATGGGTTCGTGGGGCATCCTTTCCGCAAGGACTTTCCCCTCATCGGTCAGGTCGAGATGCGCTACGACCCCAAGCAGCAACGCGTGGTATACGAGCCGGTGGAAATCGAGCCCCGCACCCTGGTGCCCAAGGTGATTCGCGCCGACAGCCGCTACGAGAAAGAGCCTGCGGAGCAGACGGACGCCCCCGATGCCTGAGATTCGCAACTACACCCTGAACTTCGGCCCCCAGCACCCGGCCGCCCACGGCGTGCTGCGCCTGGTCCTGGAGATGGACGGCGAGGTGATCGAGCGGGCCGATCCCCACATCGGCCTGCTGCACCGGGGGACCGAGAAGCTCGCCGAGAGCAAGCCCTACAACCAGAGCATCGGCTACATGGACCGCCTCGACTACGTGTCCATGATGTGCAGCGAACACGGCTATGTGCGGGCGATCGAGAAGCTGCTCGGTGTCGAGGTGCCGGAGCGCGCCCAGTACATCCGCACGATGTTCGACGAGATCACGCGCATCCTCAACCACATGCTGTGGCTGGGGTCCCATGCGCTGGACGTGGGCGCCATGACCATGTTCCTCTACTGTTTCCGGGAGCGTGAGGACCTCATGGACTGCTACGAGGCGGTCTCTGGCGCCCGCCTGCACGCCACCTATTACCGACCGGGCGGCGTGTATCGGGACCTGCCCGACCGGATGCCGCGCTATGCGGAGGCCGCCACCAAGTGGCACAGTGAGGCGGACTTCGCGCGCCGCAACCGTGCCCGGCAGGGCTCGCTGCTCGATTTCATCGAGGACTTCACCGAGCGCTTCCCCACCTACATCGACGAGTACGAGACCCTGCTGACAGACAACCGGATCTGGAAGCAGCGCACGGTCGGTATCGGCGTCGTCTCTCCCGAGCGTGCCCTGCAGCTCGGTTTCACCGGGCCCATGTTGCGCGGCTCCGGTATCGCCTGGGACCTGCGCAAGAAGCAGCCCTACGCCGCATACGACAAGATGGACTTCGACATCCCGGTCGGCCAGAACGGCGACTGCTACGACCGTTATCTGGTACGGATCGAGGAGCTGCGTCAGTGCAACCGCATCATCAAGCAGTGCGTGGACTGGCTGCGCGCGAACCCCGGCCCGGTGATGATCGATGATCACAAGATCGCGCCGCCGCCGCGCTCGGAGATGAAGGACGACATGGAAGCCCTGATCCATCACTTCAAGCTCTTCACCGAGGGCTACTGCCCGCCGCCCGGCGAGGTCTACGCTGCGGTGGAGGCGCCGAAAGGGGAGTTCGGCTGCTACATCATCTCGGACGGCGCCAACAAGCCTTACCGGCTGAAGGTTCGTGCGCCGGGCTTCGCCCACATGGCGGCCATGGACGAGATGTCCAAGGGTCACATGCTGGCGGACGTGGTGGCCATCATCGGCACCATGGACATCGTGTTTGGGGAGATCGACCGCTGATGAGCTTCAGAAGCGCACCGCTGACGGTCGCGGCGGAGCCGCACCTTAAAGAAACCCTGTTCACGCCGGAGACCCGTTCGGAAATCGACCGGATGATCGAGAAGTACCCGGACGGCTGGAAGCAGTCGGCGGTCATGCCCGCCCTGACCGTCGTTCAGGAGGCGAACGGCGGTTGGCTGACCCGGGAGCTCATGGACGACGTGGCCACCTACCTCGACATGCCACCGGTTGCAGTCTACGAGGCGGCGACCTTCTACGGCATGTACGACCTGGAGTCCGTGGGCAGGCACAAGGTCTGTGTCTGCAACAGCGTCTCCTGCCTGCTGTGCGGCTCTGAGGAGCTCATGGAGCACGTGGAGAAGAAGTACGGCGTGCGTCCCGGTGAGACGACTCCCGACGGCAAGTTCACCTTGAAGGAGGTCGAGTGCCTGGGCGCCTGCAAGGATGCGCCGGCCGTGCTGATCGGCAAGACCTACCACGAGAAACCGTCTTTCGATGTCCTGGACAAACTGATCGACGAGCTGGAGTGAGATCATGGTCCAGAACCAGAACACGGTCTGCTTCCGTACCCTGCACCTCGACCAGCCCTGGTCGCTCGAGGCCTACCGCAGCGTCGGCGGTTATGTGCAGTGGGAGCGCATCCTCAAGGACAGGCCCGATCCCAAAGACATTATCGAGGAGCTCAAGCTCTCCTCGCTGCGCGGGCGCGGCGGTGCAGGTTTCCCCACCGGGCTCAAGTGGAGCTTCATGCCCCGCACCGCCCCGGGCCAGAAGTACATCGTCTGCAACTCCGACGAGGGCGAGCCGGGCACCTGCAAGGATCGGGACATTCTGCGCTTCAATCCCCACCAGCTCGTCGAGGGTATGGCCATCGCCGGCTACTGCATCGGCGCCACGGTCGGTTACAACTATATCCGCGGCGAGTTCTTCGAGCCCGCCGAGCGCTTCGAGGGGGCGGTGAAAGAGGCCTACGAAGAGGGGCTGATCGGCAAGGATGTCAAGGGCTCCGGTATCGATTTCGATCTCTACACCCACATGGGCGCCGGTGCCTACATCTGCGGTGAGGAGACGGCGCTGCTGGAATCCATCGAGGGCAAGAAAGGACAGCCTCGGTACAAGCCGCCGTTTCCGGCCCAGGCTGGTCTGTACGGTAAGCCCACAACCATCAACAACACCGAGTCCCTGGCCTCTGTCCCGGTGATCCTGGAGAAGGGCGGTCAGTGGTTCCTGGAGCAGGGACGGCCCAACAACGGCGGTCCCAAGCTGTTCTCCGTGAGCGGGCACGTCAACGAGCCCAACAACTTCGAGGTTCCGCTCGGCACGCCGTTCAAGGACCTGCTGGAGATGGCCGGGGGCGTGAAGGATGGCAGGAAGCTCAAAGCGGTGATCCCCGGCGGCTCCTCGGTGCCCGTGGTGCCGGGGGAGATCATGATGCAGACGGACATGGACTACGACTCCATCGCCAAGGCGGGGTCCATGCTGGGCTCCGGCGCGGTGATCGTGATCGCCGAGGGGACCTGCATGGTCAAGGTGCTCGCCAATCTGTCCCACTTCTATGCGGCCGAGTCTTGCGGCCAGTGTACCCCCTGCCGCGAGGGAACCGGCTGGCTCTCACGCGTGCTGCATCGCATCCTGCACGGACAGGGCCGCCCGGGGGACCTGGACCTGTTGGACGGGGTCGCGGAGCGCATCGGCGGGCGCACCATCTGCGCCCTGGGCGATGCCGCCGCCATGCCGGTGCAGAGCTTCATCATGCACTACCGCCAGGAGTTCGAGTACCTCATCGAGCACGGTAAGAGCATGGTCGAGGCGGCCTAGCTGTAAGGGTTCCCGAAAGAGACACCGAGATGACGGACAAGGTCACCATCGAAATCGACGGCCGCAGCTGCGAGGCCGTGCCGGGGGAGATGATCATCGAGGTCGCCGACCGCGAGGGCGTCGATATCCCCCGTTTCTGCTACCACAAGAAGCTCTCCATCGCCGCCAACTGCCGCATGTGCCTGGTGGAGGCGGAGCAGGGCGGGCGTCCGTTCCCCAAGCCTGTCCCCGCCTGCGCCACGCCGGTGGGCGATGGCATGAAGGTGCTGACCCGCTCGCCCAAGGCGCTGGAGGCCCAGACGGGCACCATGGAGTTCCTGCTCATCAACCACCCGCTCGACTGCCCCATTTGCGACCAGGGCGGGGAGTGTGAGCTGCAGGACGTGGCCATGGGCTACGGCGGGGACGTCTCCCGCTACAGTGAGGGCAAGCGGGTCGTGCGGGACGAGGACCTGGGTCCGCTGATCGCCACCGACATGACCCGCTGCATCCACTGCACCCGTTGCGTGCGCTTCGGCGCGGAGATCGCGGGCATCCGCGAGCTCGGCGTCACCGGCCGCGGCGAGGATATGCGCATCGGAACCTATGTCGAGCACACGGTTGCCCATGAGCTCTCGGGCAACATCATCGACCTCTGTCCGGTGGGCGCCCTGACGTCCAAGCCATTCCGTTTCAAGGCGCGCGCCTGGGAGCTGACCCAGGCGGACGGCATCGCTCCGCACGACGCGGTGGGCTCCAACATTCACTTCCACATCCGCGACGGCCGAGTGATGCGGGTGCATCCCAAGGACAACGAGGCGGTGAACGAGACCTGGCTCTCCGACCGCGACCGTTTCAGCTATGAGGGCCTCATGGCCCCCGACCGGTTGCTCCAGCCCATGGTCAAGAAGGATGGCGAATGGCGGGCGGTGCAGTGGCAGGAGGCCCTGATCCTGGCCGCGGAAACGCTCAAGGCGAATGGCGGTGAGCAGTTGGGCGCCCTCATTGCGCCGAACGCGACGCTGGAAGAGATGTATCTGGCCCAGAAGCTCATGCGCGGACTGGGAAGCGCAAACATCGACACCCGACTGCGCCAACAGGACTTCCGCGGCGATGCGGCCGATCCCCCCTTGCCCTGGCTCGGGGTACCCATCGCCGAGCTGGAGACCCAGGAAGGCATCCTTCTGATCGGTACGGACATCCGCCAGGAGCAGCCCCTGCTGGCGCACCGCATCCGCAAGGCGGCGTCGAAGGGTGCCCATGTTGCCCTGGTCAACCCCATGGGTCTGGCCCTGACCTTCCCCAGCAGCCAGTTCGTCGACACGCCGGCGGGCATGCTCAAGGACCTTGCGGCCATTGCCAAGGCCCTGCGCAAACGCGGCTCCGGACCCGTCAAGGACCTGATCGCCGACGCCACGCCCGAGGCGCACCACACCGAGACGGCAGAGCGTCTGAAGGAGGCCGGAAAGGCCTACGGCGGCGTCATCCTGCTCGGGGGGCTCGCGGCGGCGCACCCCGATTACACGCTCCTCAAGGCCCTGGCCTACGTGATCGCCGATGCAACGAAGGCTCGCGTGGGTTACCTGCCTGCAGCCGCCAACAGCGTTGGGGCCTTCGTCTCCGGCGCGCTGCCGCATGTCGCCCCCGGTGCTCGGCCCGCGGAGCCCGCGGGCTTGTCGTCCGCGGCGATGCTGGATCAACCCCGTAAGACCTATCTGTTGTGGGGCCTGGAGCCCGGCTACGACCTAGGCAATCCGGCCGGCGCCGCGAAGGCCCTGAATCAGGCCGATTCCGTGGTGGCCTGCACCGCCCACCGCAGCCCCTCGCTTGAGGCGGTGGCGGATGTCATGCTGCCCATCGCGGGCTTTGCCGAGACCTCCGGTACCTTCATCAACGCGGACGCGACCTGGCAGAGCTTTCGCGGTGCGGTGCCGCCGCCGGGAGAGGCGCGACCGGGGTGGAAGCTACTGCGGGTGCTGGGAAACCTGCTCGACCTGGAAGGCTTCGAGCAACGCGATTCGGCCCAAGTGCGCGAGGAGCTGCGCGCCCTGTGCGAGGGCGCCAAGCCGGACAACAACCCCCGAGGCGACCTCAAGGTCGAGGCGAAGGCGGGCGGTGACGGTCTGTTCCGCGTCGGCAACGTGCCCATCTACGCCATCGACTCTCTGGTTCGCAGGGCGCCGGCCCTCCAGCGAACCCCTAGCTCCCGTGTGTTCGGCATCTTCCTGAACCCGGAGGAGGCCGAGGGTCTTGGACTCGCCGGCGGGGACGCCGTAGAGGTACGGCAGAACGGTGCCGTGGTGCAGACACAAGTGGCCCTGGATGACGCTGTGCCCGCGGGTTGCGCGCGCATTCCCGCCGGGGTCGTCGGCAGCGAGACCCTGGGCGAGCAGATCGGCCCCGTGACGGTACAGAAGGTGTGAGCGGATGGAGACAATGACCGAAATCTGGACTTCGCTCCCGGTGGTGGTGCAGATCCTGCTCAAGATCATCGCCATCCTTGTGCCGCTCATGCTCTTGGTGGCGTACTACACCTTGGCCGAGCGAAAGATTATCGGCTACATGCAGATCCGCATCGGGCCCAACCGCGTAGGTCCGCGCGGTGCCCTGCAGCCCATCGCCGATGCGGTCAAGCTCATGTTCAAGGAGATCGTGCTTCCCGAAAAGGCGAACAGGGTCCTTTTTCTGATCGCTCCCATGCTCACCCTGGCCCCGGCGCTGGCCGCTTGGGCGGTATTCCCGTTCGACGAGGAGCTGGTGCTGGCGGACATCAACGCCGGTCTCCTGTACATCCTCGCCCTGACATCCCTGGGCGTCTACGGCGTCATCATCGCGGGGTGGGCGTCCAACTCGAAGTACGCCTTCCTGGGCGCCATGCGCTCGGCGGCCCAAATCGTCGCCTACGAGATCGCCATGGGCTTCGCCCTGGTGGGGGTCCTGGTGGCCGCTGGCAGCCTCAACCTCGGGGACATCGTCCGCGCCCAGGAAGGGAACCTGCTCACCTGGTTTTGGCTGCCGCTCCTGCCACTGTTCGGGATCTATTTCATCTCGGGCGTCGCAGAGACCAACCGGGCGCCCTTCGACGTGGCCGAGGGCGAGTCGGAGATCGTGGCCGGCTTCCACGTCGAGTACTCGGGCATGGCCTTCGCCGTCTTCTTTCTGGGCGAGTACGCCAACATGATCCTGATCTCAGCGCTCTCGGCGCTGATGTTCCTCGGCGGCTGGCTGTCGCCCCTGCCGTCGGCCTGGGTGGACGGGGTCTTTCTGCTCGACGACGGCTTCCACTGGCTGCTGCTGAAGACCTTCTTCTTTATGTTCCTGTTCCTTTGGTTCAGGGCTACCTTCCCCCGTTACCGCTACGACCAGATCATGCGTCTGGGCTGGAAGGTGTTTATTCCCATCACCATCGTCTGGATCCTGGTCGTGGGGCTCGCGGTGGTCTACAAGCTGCCCCCCTGGTGGTCGGTCTGACGGGAGGATGAGTCAGATGCTGCAAACCATGCGCGATTACGTGAAGAGTCTCTTCCTACTGGAGCTCTTCAAGGGCATGAGCGTCACCGGGCGCTACATGTTCAGGCGCAAGTTCACCGTACAGTACCCGGAGGAGAAGGCGCCGATCTCGCCTCGCTTCCGCGGGCTGCACGCCTTGCGGAGGTATCCCAACGGGGAGGAGCGCTGTATCGCCTGCAAGCTGTGCGAGGCGACCTGCCCGGCGTTGGCCATTACGATCGAGGCCGAGCCCCGCGAGGACGGCTCCCGGCGCACCACGCGTTACGACATCGATCTGTTCAAGTGCATCTACTGCGGCTTCTGCGAAGAGTCGTGCCCGGTGGACTCCATCGTGGAGACCGAAATCTACGAGTATCACTTCGAGGAGCGCGGCGAGAGCATCATGACGAAGGAAAAGCTTCTCGCCGTCGGCGACAAGTACGAGGAGCAGATCGCCGCCGCCCGTGCCGCGGACGCTCCGTACCGGTAAGCGCAGTAGGGTATCTGGATTTATTAACCGCGCCTCCGCGGCTCAAATGCGAAGTTTCTAAGGCTGATCATGGGCTTTGAAAAGTTTCTCTTCTACGTCTTTGCGGCGATCACGGTGGCCGCGGCGGGCATGGTGGTCACCCGCCGCAACCCGGTGCACGCGGTGCTCTATCTGGTGCTGGCCTTCGTTGCCAGCGCGGGCCTGTGGATGCTGCTGGAGGCGGAGTTCCTGGCCATCACCCTCGTACTGGTGTACGTGGGTGCAGTGATGGTCTTGTTCCTGTTCGTGGTCATGATGCTGGACATCGACGTGGCGGCGATGAAGGCCCAGTTCATCCGCTACCTGCCGGTGGGTCTGGTGATCGCGGCGGTCATGCTGGTGGAGATCTTCCTGGTCGTTGGCCCCGGTACGTTCGGGCTCGAGCAGTTTGCGAAGCCCCCTGGCCATCCCGCGGACTATAGCAACACCGCCGAGCTCGGCATGGTGCTCTACACGGTCTACATGTACCCCTTCGAGATTGCGGCGGTGATCCTATTGGTTGCAATCGTGGCGGCCATCCGGCTGACCTTGCGCCGGAGGCCGGAGACCAAGTATCAGGATCCCTCGAAGCAGGTACGCGTCAAGAAGGGGCCGGACCGGATTCGTGTCGTACAGATGCCCGCCGAGGGCAAGGTGATGCCCGCGCAGGGCGAGGCGGAGGCAGAATGATCTCGCTGACCGAATACCTGATGCTCGGGGGCGTTTTGTTCTCCATCGCCGTCGCCGGGGTTTTCCTGAACCGGAAGAACGTGATCATCCTGCTCATGTGCATCGAGCTCATGCTGCTCGCGGTGAACATGAACTTCATCGCCTTCTCCCATTTTCTGGGGGACACGGCCGGGCAGGTCTTCGTCTTCTTCATCCTCACGGTGGCGGCGGCCGAGGCGGCCATTGGGCTCGCGATCCTGGTGGTCCTGTTCCGCAATCGAGGGACCATCAACGTCGAGGATCTGGATACGCTAAAGGGCTAGCGGAGCGTCGGTTTGTCGTGCTGTTGCGGCCATTGTAGCCGCGGCGAAGGCGGGAAGCTGAGGCGGTAGGAAAGTAAGGTGCGGTAGCGCCGCGCCGAGGTAGGGGCGTCCGGTGGTGCGGAAATGCTGCACCTTGCGAGGCGCCCAATCGGGGCAACAACGAATCGAAACAAAATCGAAAGTGCCCAGGCACTTTCGATCAAGGCTCGCCATGGAAAACGTCTATCTGACCATCGTACTCGCTCCCCTCCTGGGCTCGATCATCGCCGGCCTCTTCGGCGCGAGGATCGGGCGTGCCGGGGCGCACTGGGTCACCATCATCGGGGTGGGCGTCTCCTGCCTGTTGTCCCTTTACGTCGTCAAGCTTTTCATCTTCGACGATCAGCCGTTGTTCAACGGGGCCGTCTACACCTGGTTGGTCACGGACGGGATCCGCTTCGAGATCGGCTTCCTTGTGGACAAGCTTACGGCCCTCATGATCGCCGTGGTGACCTTCGTCTCTTTGATGGTGCACATCTACACCATCGGCTACATGGCCGACGACGAGCACAACTGGCCCAAGGAGTCGCTGGCCGGGCGCAACAGCTACCAGCGCTTCTTCAGCTATATCTCCCTGTTCACCTTCTCGATGCTGATGCTGGTGATGTCCAACAACTTCCTCCAGCTCTTCTTCGGCTGGGAGGCGGTCGGGTTGGTCTCCTACCTGCTGATCGGCTTCTGGTCAGTGCGCGAGTCCGCCATCTTCGCCAACCTCAAGGCCTTCCTCGTGAACCGGGTGGGCGACTTCGGCTTCATTCTCGGCATTGCGGCGGTGGGGATGTACTTCCAGTCCATGGACTATCTAACGGTGTTCGGCAAGGCGCCGGAGCTGGTGGACACCCAGATCCAGGTATGGGGGGACAGCTCCTGGTCGCTCATGACCACCATCTGTGTGCTGCTCTTCATCGGCGCCATGGGCAAGTCGGCCCAGGTACCGCTGCACGTGTGGCTGCCCGACTCCATGGAGGGTCCGACCCCCATCTCGGCCCTGATCCACGCTGCCACCATGGTCACCGCGGGCATCTTCATGGTCGCGCGCATGTCGCCGCTCTACGAGCTCTCCGAGACGGCACTCTCCTTCGTCATGATCATCGGCGCCACCACCGCCTTCTTCATGGGGTTGATCGGCCTGGTGCAGAACGACATCAAGCGGGTGGTGGCCTACTCGACCCTGTCTCAGCTCGGCTACATGGTCGCAGCCCTGGGCGCGTCCGCCTACGCGGCCGGTATCTTCCACCTGATGACGCACGCCTTCTTCAAGGCCCTGCTGTTTCTGGCGGCGGGCTCGGTCATCATCGCCATGCACCACGATCAGGATATCCGCAACATGGGCGGCATCCGCAAGTACATGCCCATCACCTGGATTACCTTCCTGATCGGGACCCTGGCCCTGATCGGATTCCCGGGCTTCTCCGGCTTCTTCTCTAAGGACGCCATCATCGAGGCGGTGGGTGCCTCACACGTCGGCGGCTCCGGATACGCCACCGTCCTGCTGACCATCGGCGTGTTCATCACGGCCCTGTACAGCTTCCGCCTGTACTTCCTTGTCTTCCACGGCAAGGAGCGCATGGACGAGCACACCCGCGAGCACCTGCACGAGACCCCATGGGTGGTCACCGTGCCCCTGATCCTGCTGGCGATCCCGTCGGTCTTCATCGGCTGGATGACGGTCGAGCCGGTCCTGTTCGGTGATTGGTTCAAGGACGTCATCTACGTAGCCCCGGAGCACGACGTCCTCGGCCACCTGGGCGAGCACTATCACGGTCAGTGGGCCTTCGTATTGCACGGTCTGATGGCGCTGCCCTTCTGGCTGGCATTGGCGGGCTTCGCCGTGGCCGCCTATGTGTTCTGGTATCTGTTTGCCAAGAAGCCCCAGATCGAGGAGTACCTGCGGATCAAGTTCGATTGGTTCTATTTCATCCTCGACCGCAAGTACGGCTTCGATGACCTCAACCAGGCCTTCTTTGCGGCCGGCAGCCGGGGCATCGGCAAACTGTTTTGGGTCGCCGGCGACCGTGGGCTCATCGACGGCCTGATCGTGAACGGCTCTGCAAAGACGGTGGGCTGGTTCGCCCAGCGGGTCAGGAACATCCAGACCGGCTACCTGTATCACTACGCCATTGCGATGATCGTCGGCCTCGTGGCCCTGCTGACGATCTTCGTGGCCATCTGATTTCCGAGGGAGACGGACCGGTATGCAATCTGCTTTCCCAATCCTGACGCTGACCATCTGGTTGCCCATCATCGGCGGCATCGCCGTTCTGGGTAGTGGCGACAAGATGCCCAACGTATCCAAGTGGACGGCGCTCGTCTTCTCCGTGCTCACCTTCCTGGTCAGCATCGGTCTGTGGACTGGATTCGATTCCTCCACCGCCCAGATGCAGTTCGTGGAGCACGTGCCCTGGATCGAGTCCTTCAACGTCTACTATTATCTCGGGGTTGACGGCATCTCCATGCCGCTGATCCTGCTCACGACCTTCATCACCATCTTCGTGATCGTCGCCGGCTGGGAGGTCATCCAGTACAAGCCGTCCCACTACATGGCGGCCTTCCTTATCATGGAGGGGGTGATGGTGGGCGTCTTCTCCGCCCTGGATGCCATCCTGTTCTATGTCTTCTGGGAGGCCATGCTGATCCCGATGTTCCTGATCATCGGGGTCTGGGGTGGACCCAACCGGGTCTACGCCACCATTAAGTTCTTCCTCTTTACGTTTTTCGGCTCGGTGTTCATGTTGGTGGCCCTGATCTACATGTACTTCCAGTCAGGGTCCTTCAGCATCCTGGATTTCCATATTCTCGGACTCGGCATGACCGAGCAGGTGCTGATCTTCGTCGCCTTCCTGCTCGCCTTTGCGGTCAAGGTGCCGATGTGGCCGGTGCACACTTGGCTGCCGGACGCCCACGTGGAGGCGCCGACCGGCGGCTCGGTGATACTGGCGGCCATCATGCTCAAGATCGGGGGCTACGGATTCCTGCGCTTCAGCCTGCCCATCACGCCGGATGCCAGTGCCTCCCTGGACTGGCTGATCATCGCCATGTCCCTGATCGCGGTCGTCTATATCGGCTTCGTGGCCCTAGTGCAGCAGGACATGAAAAAGCTCATCGCCTATTCGTCCATCGCCCACATGGGCTTCGTGACGCTCGGCTTCTTCATCGTCTTCACCATTCTCCACCGGAGTGAAGCGACGAGCAGCGGCGTGCTGGGGATCTCGGGGGGCATGGTGCAGATGATCTCCCATGGCTTCATCTCGGGCGCGCTCTTCCTGTGCGTCGGCGTGCTCTACGACCGCCTGCACTCGCGGGAGATCTCGGCCTACGGCGGGGTGGTCAACACCATGCCGGTGTTCGGGGCGCTCATGGTCTTCTTCGCCATGGCCAACGCTGGGCTGCCGGGCACGTCCGGTTTCGTGGGGGAGTTCATGGTCATCCTCGCCAGCTTCCAGGCGGACTTCTGGTACGCCGTCCTCGCCGCCACGACCTTGATTCTGGGGGCCGCCTACACGCTCTGGATGGTCAAACGGGTGGTCTTCGGGCCGGTCGCCAACGAAGGTGTTGCGGGCTTGAAAGATGCCAATGGCCGCGAGCTGTTTGTGCTCGGTACCCTCGCGGCGGCCGTGCTCCTGCTCGGGCTTTGGCCCGCGCCGCTGGTCGAGGTCATGGACGTCACCATTCAGAACCTTGTGCAGCAGATTGCGGTGTCGAAGATTGGTGCCGCCGCGGAACCGGTTGCCGCCGTTCAGTTTTAACGGAACACGCTCATGTCCTTCACCTTCGATGTCGCCAACCTGATTCCCGTTGTCCCGGAGATCGCCATCCTGGTCCTGGCCAGCACCGTGCTGGTGGTGGACCTCTACCTCAAGGAAGAGCAGAAGGGCGTGAATCACCTGCTGACGGTGATCGGCCTGCTGGTCGCTATCGGCCTGACCGGCGTGGTGGGCGGGGGCGAGCGCCAGGTGGTGTTCGACGGCAGCTACGTACGGGACGCCATGAGCGACCTGCTCAAAATCCTGATCTTGGTGGTCAGCCTATTCGCGTTCGTCTATGCGAAGGACTACCTGCGCGACCGCAACATGCTGACCGGCGAGTACTACGTGCTGGGTCTGTTCGCTGTGCTCGGCATGCTGATCATGGTCTCTGCCAACAGCTTCCTGACCGTCTATCTGGGTCTCGAGCTGCTGGCGCTCTGCCTGTACGCCATGGTGGCGTTCGACCGCGACTCCAAGGCCGGGGCCGAGGCGGCCATGAAGTACTTCGTCCTCGGCGCCCTTGGCTCGGGCATGCTGCTCTATGGCGTGTCTATGATCTACGGGGCAACCGGCTCGCTTGAGCTTGGCGCGGTAGCCGAGGCTGTGGCGGAGCAGGGGATGCAGAACAAGGTGCTGGTGTTCGGGCTGGCCTTCCTGGTCGTCGGATTGGGCTTCAAGTTCGGGGCCGTACCCTTCCACATGTGGGTGCCGGACATCTACCAGGGAGCGCCGACTCCGGTGGTGCTCTTCCTCGGCAGCGCGCCGAAGATTGCCGCCTTCGCGCTGGCCTTTCGGATACTTGTGGACGGGCTCGGCGGGCTGCACACCGATTGGCAGGGCATGTTGATCGTTCTTTCGGTGCTTTCCATGGCCCTCGGCAACGTCATCGCCATCGCCCAGAGCAACATCAAGCGCATGCTGGCCTACTCGACCATCTCCCATGTGGGCTTCATCTTCCTGGGGCTCCTGGCCGGAACCGCCCAAGGCTATGCATCGGCCATGTTCTACGCCAGCGTCTACGCGCTCATGGCAGCCGGGGCCTTCGGCATTCTGGTGCTGCTGAGCCGCAAGGGCTTCGATGCCGAGAAGCTCGACGATCTCAAGGGGCTGAACGAGCGCGATTCCTGGTACGCGGCCATGATGGCGCTCATCATGTTCTCCATGGCCGGCGTGCCCCCCACCGTCGGCTTCATGGCCAAACTGCTGGTGCTGGAGGCGGTGGTCAGCATCGGCCTTTGGTGGCTGGCCGTGATCGGTGTCGCCTTCTCCATCGTCGGCGCCTTCTACTACCTGCGCATCATCAAACTGATGTACTTCGACAAGCCCGAAACCGAGGAACCGCTGGTGGCCGGTGCCGGCGCCAGGGTCGCCCTATCGGTCAACGGTCTCGCGATGCTGGTTCTGGGGTTGTTCCCCGCTGCCCTGCTGTCTCTCTGTCAGGCCGCCTTCGCGTAGTTATCCCTGTCGCGCCAAAAGACCCATTTTCCGTAGGAGCGCCGCCCCCGACGCGATTGCGCGCTTACGGTTGCGGTGATACTTGTCTCCCGTCACTCTTTCTCGAACGTCAAAGCCCGGACATCCAGCGTGCCGTGCACCACGCGCACGATGATGACTTCGCTGTCTGTGTAGCGGTAGTACGGCACGTAATCGCGGTGGAAGTGCGCCCGCAACCCCTCGACCAAGTGGTCGCGGCGCGGGCCGATCTCTGGGTGGGACAGGAGGGTCGAGAAGCGGTCCTCGATCTGTCGGATCAGTCGCGAGGCAGCGCGGCGGTCGTCCTGGGCGATGAAGTACCAGATGTCGACGAGGTCTTGCTCGGCGCTCTCGGTTATGCGGAGGCGTCGCGACCCTGTAATCGCTGCTCTCCCTTATTGATGATGCGCTCGGCGTCGAAGTCGCGCACTCGCCCGGAGTCGATGTCGGCGAGGCCCTCTTGGACCTTGGCACGCAGGTCCGCGAGCTCCTGCTCCTGCAAGGCCCGCTTGTGGCGCCAGTCGCGCAAAGCCTCGCGGATGATCTCGCTGCTGGAGGCGTACTCGCCGGCCTCGACGGCGCCACGCACGGCGCGGGCCATCTCGGCGGTGAGCGTGATGGTGATGCGTTCGATAGTACTCATAAGTATAAGAATATCCTACGTTTGAACGCCCTGCTGCCGCAGGCGACAGCGTTTTCGCCTCCGTCCGCGACCGTCGCGGTCTCGCGCAACCCGTTTTCGCGTATGACCTGATCGCCGCTGGTAGCAGTCTGGTATCTTTCAGCTCCGCAGTTCTACTTTGTCAGATTTCCGCGTCTGTCAGTTGGATTGCCGTCATCCCGGCTGGGACGCCGGGATCCAGTCCGCCATAGCCTGCCCCGGACTCGATCCGGGGGAGGGCAGCCGGCAACGTTGTGACACACTTGCAGTGCCATCCATGGCAACTGGATCCCCGCTTCCATGCGGCAATGACGGCTGGAATTTCAACAAAGTAGAACCAGTCTCCTCGATCCAGTGAAACGCTTGCGATTGCACCAAATCGACGCGGAATCATTTAGGATTTTTCTGAAACCGGCGGACGAGTGATCCACGTCATTGCCACGCTTTTCGAAGGGTAGTACCACTCATGCCGTAGCGTGAACTGATCCACAGATCGCGCTATCTGGAACAGGCAACAAGAGGGAGGGCATATGGACGCTCTTAAGCGTGGAACGCGCACCAGGGGCTCGCGTGCACTGGCGCTGGGTGTCATCTGGGGTACGCTGCTGGGTCTGGGGTCCAGCCAAACACTCGCCAGTCTTCCCGGCGACCCGCCACCCGGGCCGCCCCTTCCCAGTCCGAACGCCGGGCTTGTCGAGACCACGCCCGCTCTGCCTGGGGAGGTCTCCGCCTCGCTCCCCGACCAACTCCGGCAGAAGGCGGATCCGGCCCAGCGCGCCGCCGCGATCCAGAGTCTGGGGCGGGCGCCGATGTACTTCGAGCCCAACCTCGGACAGACCGACAAGCAAGTAAAGTATCTCGCCCGAGGGCGGGGCTACACCCTGTTCGTCACCGACACCGAGCTGGTCACCGTGCTGCATCGCAGTACGCCCGCCGATGACCGGTCGGAGCCCACCAAGCGACACCGCAACAGACTGCGCACCGAGAGCGTTGCCGACTCGCCGCATGCGTCCGCTGCTTTCGATCCAGGTGCTGTGCTGCGCATGGGATTCGTCGGCGCAGCGGAACGTCCCCGACTCGAAGGCATCGAGCTCCAGCCGGGTATCAGCAACTACTTCATTGGCAATGACCCCAAGAAGTGGCGCACCCAGGTGCCGCACTACGCGAAGGTGCGCTATCGGGAGCTCTACGCAGGCGTGGACCTCGTGCTCTACGGCAACGAGGCCGGGCCGTTCGAGTACGACTTCGTGGTCGCTCCCGGGGCCGACCCCGGCGCGATCCGGCTTAGCCTGCAAGGGGCCGAAGGCGCGCGGGTGGATCAAGAAGGCAATCTACGCCTGGCCCTGGAAGGAGGCGGCGAGGTGACGCACCGCGCCCCCCATGTCTACCAGGTGGTGGACGGCAGTAAGCAGGCGATTGCGGCGCGCTACATTCTGTTGGAGCCGCCAGGCACCTCGAACGCGGTGGCGGGCGTTGCCGTCCAGCGCACGGGGGAGCAGCCCGACGCGAGCCAACTGGTCGGTTTCGAGGTGGCCGCTTACCGACCCGACCAGCCGTTGATCATCGATCCGGTCCTGGAGTACGCAACCTACCTGGGCGGAAGTGGGGATTGGGGAGATAGTGGCTATGGCATCTCCGTCGACAGCGCTGGGAACGCCTATGTGGCGGGTTATACCTACTCGGCGGATTTCCCCACGGCCAACGCGCTCTACCCAAACCTTGCGGGCGCGGGGGACGCCTTCATCTTCAAGCTCAATGCCGATGGATCGGCGCCCATGTACTCCACCTACCTGGGCGGAAGCGATTTCGACGTCGCACATGGGATCGCCGTCGACAGCGCCGGGAACGCCTATGTGGCGGGGTCTACCTACTCGGTGGATTTCCCCACGGTCAACGCGCTCTACCCAAACCTTGCGGGCGCGGGGGACGCCTTCATCTTCAAGCTCAATGCCAACGGATCGGTCCCTATATATTCTACCTACCTGGGCGGAAGTGATGCGGATTGGGTAGATGGTGGCATCGCCGTCGACAGCGCCGGGAACGCCTATGTGACGGGGTCTACCTACTCGGCGGATTTCCCCACGGTCAACGCCCTTTACCCGAACCTTCTGGGGACGCAGGACGCCTTCATCTTCAAGCTCAATGCCAACGGATCGGCGCCCGTTTACTCCACCTACCTGGGCGGAAGTGATTGGGACTCCGGAAGAGGCATCGCGGTCGATAGCGCCGAGAACGCCTATGTGACGGGGTCTACCTACTCGGCGGATTTCCCCACGGCCAAGGCTCTTTACCCGGACCTTGCGGGCGCGGGGGACGCCTTTATCTTCAAGCTCAATGCAAACGGATCGGTCCCTATCTATTCTAGCTACCTGGGCGGAAGTTATTGGGACTACGGAAGAGGCATCGCGGTCGATAGCGCCGAGAACGCCTATGTGACGGGGTCTACCTACTCGGCGGATTTCCCCACGGCCAACGCCCTTTACCCGGACCTTGCGGGCGCGGGGGACGCCTTCATCTTCAAGCTCAATGCAAACGGATCGGTCCCTATCTATTCTACCTACCTGGGCGGAAGTGATGCGGATTGGGCGGATGGCGGCATAGCCGTCGACAGCGCCGGAAACGCCTACGTGACGGGGTCTACCTCCTCCGCGGATTTCCCCACGGTTAACGCCCTCTACCGGAACTATTCGGGGTCGTGGGACGCCTTCGTCTTCAAGCTTAACGCCGTTGGATCGGCGCCCATCTACTCCACCTACCTGGGCGGAAGTGATTGGGACTACGGAGAGGGAATCGCCGTCGATAGGGTCGGGAACGCCTATGTGACCGGGAAGACACAGTCCGCGGACTTCCCCACGGTCAACGCCCTCTACCCGAACGTTGCGGGTGTCTCCGACGCCTTCATCGCCAAGATCGGATTCGACCTGCCAAACGTCACGCTCTCCCTTGAGCCTCTCTCAATAACCGTGAAGAGAGGCTCGAAGTTGTGGTACAGGGCGGAGGCCACCAATACGACGCAGGATCGGCAGTGTTTCAATTACTGGACCAACGTGACCTTGCCAAGTGGAGCGACATACCCGTCCAACGCTGCGCTAGTCGGCCCGGTAAATCTCTGTCTGGACCCCGGAGAGACCAAGGGCGCCTGGCACAAGCACTCGATCCCGAGGAGAGTGCGGCTGGGGACATACGGCTATAACGGATTTGTCGGGCCGTACCCGGATGTCTGGGACGAGGCGAGCTTTCAGTTCGAGATCATCAACTAGCGCGGTGCCCCGGAAAACCGGTTCCGACGCGAATGTCCGCAGCAGATCAAGCTCGGAGGGCTTGTTATGAAACGATGTGAAGTTCGATCGGTCATCAATATCCTGTTTCTTCTTATTCTGTGGTCGGGATCGGGTGCCGCGGTCGCTGATGGGGAAGTCATCGGCTTCGGCTTCGGCGTCGCCGATGCCGTGAGCCAAGGGGGCGATCCACTCGTGGTCATCGCCCTGGTGCGCCCGGAACCGAAAGCGGCCGATCGTGCCTCCATCAACGCAGCAGTCGCGAGCAGGCAACAAGACGTGCTCGACACGTTGAATGAAGGCGACTACACGCTCATTCACCGGTATCGCTCACTCGCGGGTCTGGCCATGATCCTGCACTCGGAGCTTGCATTGCGCACGCTCGCGGCGCATCCATCCGTTCGTCGGATCGATCTCGACGTCGGAGGCTCCAGGACCCTGGATCAGAGCCGGCCGTGGGTGGGCGCCGACGTGGCGCATGCCGAGGGGATCACGGGGATCGGGCAGACGGCAGCGGTGCTGGATACAGGCATCGATACCGACCATCCGGACCTGATGGACGATCTGGTGCATGAGCATTGCTATTGCAGCACCGGCACGGACTGCTGTCCCACTGGCGGTAACACCGGGGACGGACCGGGCAGCGCCGAGGACGACAACGGCCACGGAACCCACGTCTCCGGCATCATCACAAGCAGCGGCGGGGTGGCTCCATTGGGTATCGCGCCAGATGCCGGGATCGTCGCCGTCAAGGTCCTGGACCAAAACGGAAACTTCTGTTGCTCCGCGGATATCGCCGCAGCACTGGATTGGGTGCTCAATAACCGGCCGGATGTGGACGTGGTCAATATGAGCCTGAGTACCTTCACGCGGTTCAGCTCCGACTGTGACAGTTCCGCCGCCTGGACCATGGTTCTGGCCGATGCCGTGGACGCCTTGCGCACCCAGGGCGTGCTCAGCATCGCCTCGTCGGGAAACGATAGTGACAAGGCCGCCATGGGAGCGCCTGCCTGCCTGTCCGGCGCCGTGGCGGTTGGAGCAACTCTCGACTCCAGCGACCTGATCGCCAGCTACTCCAATAGCGGTCCGTCGCTCGATCTGCTCGCGCCCGGCAACAGCATCACCTCAACCATGGTGGGAGGCGGGCAGACGACCTTGAGTGGGACTTCCATGGCCGCTCCCCATGTGGCGGCGCTCTCCACGTTGATCTCCCAGCAGAATCCCGCAGCAACGGCAAACGAGATGGCTGGGTGCCTCGCGACTTCGCCGGTGCAGATCACCGACACCAATCTTCTCACCCGGCCGCGCATCGATGTGCCCAGTGCCCTCGACGCCTGTGTGCCAGCTTCAGGGCTGGCCCTTCTCCCGCCACAACCTGGAATCGCCGGCCAAGTCAACCAGTTCGATGTGACAGGAGCGACACCGGGCGGGAGGGTCCATTACGTCTACGGTTTCAGCGATGGTTCAACGCCTGTCCCTGGATGTGTGGACACCCAAGTAGCTATCAGCAATGCCAAGGTATTTGGAAGCGAGACGGCCGACGCGAGCGGTGCGGCATCCTATTCCAAATTTGTTCCTTCGGTCGTGAGTGGACGAGAAGTACTCATTCAAGCCGTTGAAATAGGCACCTGTACGGTGAGCAACCGGGTCGATCACCTGTTTCCATAGAACTCGGATTCGATTATTCCCCGGCGACGACGCTCGGCGTGTTGCACTTGGGCCTTGATGGGGTCGAGAGGCCCGATTTGGTGTGCCTCGGCGATTCCGACGACGGACAGGCCCGACTCGCAGTCTCGTCTGGGACAACACGGACCCACCTGGAGGGTAAGCAATGGCTTCGATGACGGACAACACGCCGAAGAGGCAGCCGATTCACTCCCCAGGGACATCGCAGGGTGGGGCCGGGGTAGGCGCACCGGGCACGCCGCCGCCCTTTCAGCTTGACACCTCGCGCCAGTTCACCGCATGGCTTGCCGAGCAGGGCGCAAGCCTTGCGTTCACCACCTACCAGGCCGGACGGGTATTTTTCCTGGGGCACAAGCCCGATGGCCGCCTCGACGTGTTCAACCGCGCCTTTGCGCGCTGCATGGGGCTCTGTGCCACGCCCCAGACGCTCTACCTCAGCAGTCTTTACCAATTATGGCGGTTGGAGAACAGCCTGGGGCGGGGCGAGTCTTACCAGGGCTACGACCGGGTCTATGTGCCGCAGCTCGCCTACACCACGGGCGATGTGGACATGCATGACATCGCGCTCGACGCCACAGGGCGACCGGTCTTCGCCAACACCCTCTTCAGCTGTCTGGCGACAGTGAGCGAGCGCTACAGCTTCCGGCCCCTCTGGCAACCCCCCTTTATCTCCAAGCTGGCGGCCGAAGACCGCTGCCATTTGAACGGGCTCGCGATGGAGAACGGCGCGGCGCGCTACGTCACCGCCGTCAGCCAGAGCGACGTGGCCGACGGGTGGCGCGAGGGGCGCGCGGACAAGGGCGTGGTTATCGATGTGGGCAGCAACGAAATCGTACTCGATGGCCTGTCCATGCCCCACTCCCCGCGCCTGTACCGGGAGCGGCTGTGGCTCCTGGACTCCGGGCACGGGCAGTTCGGCTATGTGGACCTTGAGCGGGGACGTTTCGAGCCCGTGGCCTTCTGCCCCGGCTACGGGCGTGGGCTGGGATTTGTCGGTGATTTTGCCATCGTGGGACTTTCCAAGCCGCGCCATCAGACCTTCTCAGGGCTCGCGCTCGATGGAGAGCTCGCGAGCAAACAGGCGCAGGCGCGCTGTGGGTTGTTGGTCATCGACCTGCGCACGGGCGATGTCGTGCACTGGGTGCGCATCGAAGGGGTGATCGAGGAGCTGTACGACGTGGCGGTGCTGCCCGGTGTCGTGTGCCCCATGGCCATTGGAACCCAGTCCGATGAGATTCGGCGGGTGCTGAGCATGGCCCCGGCCGAGTAGACAAACGCAAACGGAAGGAGGGATACCATGAAGCGGAGAGAGAACAAACCAAAGTTGAAGAGACGAGCGCTCAGTGACGGCGTGCGCCGTGCGTTGCGCTCGCACGCCGGGCCATGTGCGGGGGCGGTCATCGCCGCCGGGCTCATGACGCTCACGCCCGCCGCGATGGGGGCAAGCCCATTCCCGGCGGCGCTTGACCTCGGGGCGTTGGACGGCACCAACGGCCTCGTGCTGAAGGGCATCGATGCTGACGACAGGTCAGGCGTCTCCGTAAGCGGCGCTGGGGATGTCAACGGCGACGGCTTGGACGATATTCTCATTGGAGCGAGTTGGGCCGACCCGGACGGCAAAGACCGCGCGGGCGAGAGCTATGTGGTGTTCGGACGTGCGGGGTGCTTTCCGGCCGAGGTTAGCCTCCGGGCGCTGAACGGCACCAACGGTCTGGTGCTGAAGGGCATCGATGCGTTCGACTACTCAGGCGGATCCGTCAGCGGAGCCGGGGACGTCAACGGCGATGGCGTCGAGGATACCCTCATTGGAGCGCGGTGGGCCAGCCCGGACGGGATACCTGGCGCGGGCGAGAGCTATGTGGTGTTCGGCCGTGCGGGAGGCTTTCCGGCCGAGTTTAGCCTCGGGGCGCTGGACGGCACCAACGGCCTCGTGCTGAAGGGCATCGATTTTGGTGACAGGTCAGGCAATTCCGTCAGCGAGGCGGGGGACGTCAACGGCGATGACTTGGCGGATATCGTCATCGGCGCTCCTTACGCCGACCCGGATGGGAAAGAAACTGCGGGCGAGAGCTATGTGGTGTTCGGCAGCGCGGGGGGCTTTCCGGCGGAGATCGACCTCGCGGCACTGGACGGCACCAACGGCTTCGTGCTGGAGGCCATCGATGTTAACGACGGCTCAGGCGGCTCCGTCAGTAGCGCCGGGGATGTTAACGGCGACGGCTTGGCGGATTTCGTCATTGGCGCCCCTTGGGCCGACCCGGATGGGAAAGAAAATGCGGGCGAGAGCTATGTGGTGTTCGGCAGCGCGGGAGGCTTTCCCGCGGAAATTGACCTCGGGGCGCTGGATGGCACCAACGGCCTCGTGCTGAAGGGCATCGATGCTGGGGACTCTTCAGGCAGGTCCGTCAGCGGCGCGGGGGATGTCAACGGCGATGGTGTCGACGATATCCTCATTGGAGCGAGTGCGGGCGATCCGGACGGGATATCTCGCGCGGGCGAGAGCTATGTGGTGTTCGGCAGTGCGGGGGGCTTTCCGGCGGCGATCGACCTCGGGGCGCTGGACGGTACCAACGGCTTCGTGCTGAAGGGCATCGATGCTGGGGACTTGTCAGGCTGGTCCGTCAGCGGCGCGGGGGATGTCAACGGCGATGGCGTCGACGATATCCTCATTGGGACGAAGTACGCCGACCCGGACGGGAAAGACAACGCGGGCGAGAGCTACGTGGTGTTCGGCAGTGCTGGGGGCTTTCCGGCGGCGATCGACCTCGGGGCGCTGGACGGCACCAACGGCCTGGTGCTGAAGGGCATCGATGCTGACGACGGGGCAGGAAGGTCCGTCAGCGGCGCCGGGGACGTCAACGGCGATGGCGTCGACGATCTCCTCATTGGAGCGCGTGGGGCCGACCCGGACGGGATATCTGGCGCGGGCGAGAGCTATGTGGTGTTCGGTGCGACGTGCGACATCGATGGCAATGGGATTCTCAGCATGGCGGATGTCATCGAGTTCGCCAGGCAGTGTCGGAACGACCCCTGTCGAAGTTGGTGTGATCTCGACGGCGATGGCCTCTTCAGGCGCTCTGACGTGTTGACGTTCGTGCAGCGTTGCCGCAGCGGTACTGCCGCCGTGGCCGAGAACGTCGTGGAGGAGGCCCTAAGCGCGCTCGACGCCAACTAATTGGCCCTCCCGCAGCGGATAGGAACCCGCGCTGCGGGGGAAGGCTTGACAGCTTTTCTGCGCAAAGGCGAGAAGATCGCGCGCTAGGACGGTAAGGTTCCGTCGGCGACTTCGCCGTCGTGGGGCTTTCCAAGCCGCGCCATCAGACCTTCTCAGGGCTCGCGCTCGATGGCGAGCTTGCGAGCAAACAGGCGCAGGCGCGCTGTGGGCTGCTGGTGATCGACCTGCGCACGGGCGATGTCGTGCACTGGGTGCGCATCGAAGGGCTGATCGAGGAGCTGTACGACGTGGCGGTGCTGCCCGGCGTTGTACGCCCCATGGCGATTGGCTTGCAGTCCGATGAGATTCGGCGGGTGTTGAGCATGGCGCAGGCTGAGTAGACAGACGCAAACGGAAGGAGGGAGACCATGACGCGAAGAGAGAGAAAGCCAAGGTTGAAGAGAAGTGCGCTCAGCGACGGCGTGCGTTGTGCGCTGCGCGCGGGGCCGTGCGCAGGAGCGGTCATCAGCGGCCTGATGGCGATCGCGCCGGCCGCGATGGCCGTGAGTCCGTTTCCGGCGGAGATCAACCTAGGAGCGCTGGACGGTACTAACGGCTTCGTGCTGAAGGGCATTGATGCTTTCGACTATTCAGGCGGCGCCGTCAGCGACGCCGGGGATATCAACGGCGATGGCTTGGCGGATATCGTCATCGGCGCCCGGAGCTTACCTTCTTATTCCGACCCAGGCGAGAGCTACGTGGTATTCGGACGTGCGGGGGGCTTTCCGGCAGCGCTTGACCTCGGGGCGCTGGACGGCACCAACGGCTTTGTGCTGAATGGCATCGAGAAATATGACACGTCAGGCACTTCCGTCAGCGGCGCAGGGGACGTTGACGGCGATGGTGTCGACGATCTCCTCATTGGAGCGCCCGGCGCCTGGCCGGACGGGAAGGACTATGCGGGCGAGAGCTACGTGGTGTTCGGACGTGCGGGCGGCTTTCCGGCGGAGTTCGAACTCTCGAGCCTCGACGGCACCAATGGCTTCGTGCTGAATGGTATTGACGCTTATGACAGGTCAGGCGGGTCCGTCAGCGGCGCCGGGGATGTCAACGGCGATGGCTTGGACGATGTCTTCATCGGTGCTGCTGCTTCCACCGACTACAGTAGCGGGTCGGGTGAGGGGTATGTGATCTTCGGACGTGCGGAGGGCTTTTCGGCGTCAATAGACCTCGGTGCGCTAGACGGTACCGACGGCTTCCTACTGAAGGGCGGCGAAATCGGTGCTACGGGTGCCTCCGTCAGTGACGCGGGGGACGTCAATGGCGATGGCATCGACGATATCCTCATTGGCGCTCCGGGTGGCCCCTACGCGTACGGCCCCCATTCGGCAGGCGCAGCCTATGTGATCTTTGGGCATACGGGAGGCTTTGCGCCGGCGCTTGATCTCGGCGCGCTGAATGGCATTAGTGGGCTCGCTTTCAAGGGCATCGAGACCTTCGACGCGGTAGGCGGTTCCGTCAGCGGCGCGGGGGACGTCAACGGCGATGGTGTCGACGATCTCCTCGTAGGAGCGGTGTTCGCAGACCCAGACGGGAAAGACCGCGCGGGCGAGAGCTACGTGGTGTTCGGACGTACCGGAGGCTTTAATGCTGACATTGGCCCCGAGACGCTAGACGGCACCAACGGCTTCGTGCTGAAGGGCATCGATGCCGGTGATCTGTCAGGAGGCGCCGTCAGCGGCGCCGGGGACATCAACGGCGATGGCATCGACGATATTCTCGTTGGAGCTAAATGGGCCGACCCGGACGGGAAGGGCTCCGCCGGCGAGAGCTACGTCGTATTCGGAGGCGCGAGCGGCTTTCCGGCGGAGTTCGAGCTCTCGAGTCTGGACGGTACCAACGGCTTCGTGCTGAAGGGCATCGACGCTTTCGACATATCAGGCTGGTCCGTCAGCGGCGCCGGGGATGTCAACGGCGATGGCTTGGCGGATATCGTCATTGGAGCGCGGGAGGCCGACCCGGACGGGACAGACAGCGCGGGCGAGAGCTATGTGGTATTTGGTGCGACCTGCGACGTCGATGGCAACGGGAGCATCGGTATCGCGGATGTCGTCGAGTTTGCCAGGCAGTGTCGGGACGACCCGCGTAGCCGTTGGTGTGATCTCGACGGCGATGGCCTCTTCAGGCGCTCGGACGCGGTGACTTTGGTGCAGCGCTGCCGAAGCGGTACTGCCGCCTTGGCCGAGAGCGTCGTGGAGGAGGTCCTAAGCGCGCTCGACACAAACTAATTGGCCTTCCCCCGCGGCGGATAGGAAACCGCGCTGCGGGGGAAGCGTGGACGGCTTTTCTGCGCAAACGCGAGCAGGCGGCGCGCCAGGACGTTAAGGTTCTGTCGGCGACTTCGCCATGGTGGGGCTTTCGAAGCCCCGCCACCAGACCTTCTCAGGGCTCGCGCTCGATGGAGAGCTCGCGAGCAAGCAGGCGCAGGCGCGCTGCGGGCTGCTGGTGATCGACCTGCGCACGGGCGATGTGGTGCACTGGGTGCGCATCGAAGGGCTGATCGAGGAGCTCTACGACGTGGCAGTCCTGCCGGGCGTTCAACGCCCCATGGCCATTGGATTGCAGTCCGATGAGATACGGCGCGTGCTGAGCATGGCGCCGGCTGATTAGACAGATGCAAACGCAAGGAGGGAGACCATGACGCGGAGCGAGAACAAACCAAGGTTGAAGAGAAGCGCGCTTAGCGAGGGCGTGCGTTGTGCGCTGCGCGCGGGGCCGTGCGCAGGAGCGGTCATCAGCGGCCTGATGGCGATCGCGCCGGCCGCGATGGCCGTGAGTCCGTTTCCGGCGGAGATCAACTTAGGAGCGCTGGACGGTACTAACGGCTTCACGCTTAAGGGCATCGATGCGGGTGACTATTCAGGCGTCGCCGTCAGCGGCGCCGGGGATATCAACGGAGACGGCTTGGATGATGTCCTTGTCGGCGCCCCTGATGCTGACGGGGAGAAGTACGACGAGGGCGAGAGCTACGTGGTGTTCGGCCGTGGGGGGTGCTTTCCGGCGGCGCTTGACCTCGGGGCGCTGGACGGCACCAATGGCTTCGTGCTGAAGGGCATCGATGAGTATGACCTCTCAGGCGGCGCCGTCAGCGGCGCCGGGGATATCAACGGAGACGGCTTGGACGATGTCTTCATCGGTGCTGATGCTTACCACTACGAGAGTGGCGGCCTGGGTGAGGGGTATGTGATCTTCGGACGTGCGGAGGGCTTTTCGGCCTCAATAGACCTCGGTGCGCTAGACGGTAGCGACGGCTTCGTACTGAGGGGAGGCGAATCCGGTGCTACGGGTGCCTCCGTCAGTGACGCAGGGGACGTCGATGGCGATGGCATCGACGATATCCTCATTGGCGCTCACAGTGGCCCCTACTCGTGGGGCCTCGCGGGCGCAGCCTATGTGATCTTTGGGCATACAGGAGGCTTTGCGCCGGTGCTTGACCTCGGGGCGCTGGACGGCACCAACGGCTTCGTGCTGAACGGCATCGATGAGAATGACCTCGCGGGCATGGCCGTCAGCGGCGCGGGGGACGTCAACGGCGACGGCTTGGACGATGTCCTTATCGGTGCTCCTGGGGCCGACCCGGACGGGAAAAAGTATGCGGGGGAGAGCTATGTCGTGTTTGGGCGCGCGGGGAGCTTTCCGGCCGCGGCCAGCCTCGGCGTGCTGAATGGCACCAATGGCTTTGTGCTGAAGGGCATCGATGCTTATGACGATTCAGGCTCGTCGGTCAGCGGCGCCGGGGACTTCAACGGCGACGGCTTCGACGATGTCCTTATCGGAGCGCGAGACGCTTCCCCGGACGGTAAAACGGGGGCGGGCGAGAGCTACGTGGTGTTCGGAGGCGCGGGCGGCTTTCCGGCGGAGCTCCAACTCGGGGCGCTGGACGGCACCAACGGCCTTGTGCTGAAGGGCATCGATGCGGGTGACAGGTCAGGCGCCTCTGTAGCCGGCGCCGGGGACGTCAACGGCGATGGCGTCGACGATATTCTCGTTGGAGCTAAATGGGCCGACCCGGACGGGAAGGGCTCCGCCGGCGAGAGCTACGTCGTATTCGGAGGCGCGAGCGGCTTTCCGGCGGAGTTCGAGCTCTCGAGTCTGGACGGCGCCAACGGCCTTGTGCTGAAGGGCATCGATGCGGGTGACCGTTCAGGCGTCTCTGTAACCGGCGCCGGGGATGTCAACGGCGATGGCGTCGGCGATATTCTCATTGGAGCGTCTCTCGCCGACCCGGACGGGAAAGACCGCGCGGGCGAAAGCTACGTGGTGTTCGGCGCGACCTGCGACGTTGATGGCAACGGCAGCGTCGATAGAGGAGATGTCGTCGAGTTCATCAGGCAGTGCCGGAGCGATCCCTGTAAGTCTTGGTGTGATCTCAACGGCGATGGCCGCATCACTCGCTCGGACGCGGTGGCGTTGGTGCAGCGTTGCAGAAGCGGTACTGCCGCGTTGGCCGAGAGCGTCGTTGAGGAGGCCCTAAGCGTGCTCGACACCAACTGATTGACCTTCCCTGGAGCCGCAGACGGGTCGTGTTGCGACGCGCAGCCTCGATACGTTGGCTGTGCAAGCGCGTTAAGATGGCGCGCCAGGACGTCAAGGTGAGAGGAATTCGAAGAATCCTTCGGTGTTCCTTGCGTCCTGGCCCGCGGATTTCTATTTCGGAAGGGAAGAGATCCATGCATCGCCGTACCAGGGGCAGTGACGATGGGGTCGCATCAGGAATATTGGCATTACGCCGGTTACACGGTCGTCAACATTCTTTTCAGTCGGGAGGCGTGTGACCGCGAGCGGGTTATCGACCTCTGGACGCGCAACCGCATCCTGCCGAAGGGCGTCTCGGCCTCCGAACGCGCCAAGCAGGCGGTACTCATGGCGCTCGACTCGTCCGGCCAGGCGGTGGCGGTGAACACCGTCTATCCCGCACGTCTGCGTCCCGACGGGGCGTTGCTCTTCTTCTACCGCATGTTCGTGCAGCCGGGGGATCGCGTGTACGGCCTGATGCGCTTCATGACGGTGCGGGCTTGGGACGTCCTGAGCCAGACGCCCATGGAGAACAAGCCTGCCGGGGTGGCAATCGTCACCGAGAACCGCAAGCTGCAGCGCCGCGGCATGGTAGCCATGTTCGAGGCGGAGGGCTGGGAACGCGTGGGCGGAGATGCCCAGGGTCGGGATGTTTGGCGCAAGCTCTTCATCCCGGAGAAATCGCGGGATCATCCAGGATTTTTCTGAAACCAGCGGACGAGTGATACATGTCATTGCCGTAATTGTGGAGGGGTAGTACCAATCATGCCGTAGCGTGAACTGATCCACAGATCGCGCTATCCGGAATAGGCAACAAGAGGGAGGGAACATGGACGCTCTTACGCGTGGAACGCGCACCAGGGGCCGGGGTGCCCTGGCGCTTGGTGTGATCTGGGGTACGCTGCTGGGTCTGGGGTCCAGCCAAACACTGGCCAATCTTCCCGGCGACCCGCCGCCCGGGCCCCCGCTTCCCAGTCCGAACGCCGGGCTTGTCGAAGCTACGCCTGCGCCGCTTGCGGAGGTCTCCGCTCCGCTCCCCGACCAACTCCAGCAAAAGGCGGACCCAGACCAACGCGCCGCCGCGATCCAGAGCCTGGGGCGGGCGCCGATGTACTTCGAGCCCAACCTCGGACAGACCGACAAGCAGGTAAAGTATCTCGCCCGCGGGCGCGGCTATACCCTGTTCGTCACCGACACCGAGCTGGTCACAGTGCTGCGGCGCGGAACGGCGGCCGATGACCGGTCTGATCCCACCAAGCGACACCGCGACAGACTGCGTCCCAAGACTGATGCCGACTCGCCGCATGCGGCTGCTGATTCCGATGCGGGCGCCGTGCTGCGCATGGGATTCGTCGGCGCGGCCGAAGGCCCCCGGCTCGAGGGTGCGGAGCGCCAGCCGGGGATCAGCAACTACTTCATCGGCAATGACCCCAAGAAGTGGCGCTCCGGGGTGCCGCACTACGCGAAGGTACGCTATCGGGAGCTCTATAAAGGCGTGGACCTCGTGCTCTACGGCAACGAGGCCGGGCGGTTCGAATACGACTTCGTGGTCGCGCCAGGAGTCGACCCTGGCACCATCCAGCTCAGCCTGCAAGGGGCCGAAGGCGTGCGGGTGGATCAAGAAGGCAATCTGCGCCTGGCCCTGGAAGGCGGCGGCGAGGTGACGCACCGCGCCCCCCATGTCTACCAAGTGGTGGACGGCGGCGAGCAGGCGATTGCGGCGCGCTACGTTCTGTTGGAGCAGCCAGATAGCTCGAACGCGCAAGCGGGCGTTGCCGTCGAGCGCGACGCGGAGCAATCTGCCGCGAGCCAATTGGTGGGCTTCCAGGTAGCCGCTTACCGACCCGACCAGCCGTTGATCATTGACCCGGTCCTGGAGTACGCAACCTACCTGGGCGGGAGCAGTGACGAATGGGGAATTAGTATCGCCGTCGAC